>NZIV01000030.1 GCA_002689995.1 Fidelibacterota bacterium | reverse complement strand
TTTTAGTCTATAACAAAACCACTAGTGTCTTTTTTGGCTTTGCCTTTAGCATATAAACTGACCACTACACCATCAGGATCAAGAAACCGTAGATCGTCGGCATCACCCGATATGACAGGCCTATCCATAAAAGTGTGCGGTATGACATCAATACTACGCCATACTACTGCCATGTTCATACCTTTTGCTTTTGCAATCTCTATTTGCTTTTTATACAAAGGGTTAGCTTCGCTATAGCTGAAAGTTAAGTGATAATTCTTAATATGTTCAACTTTACGATTTGCAATCTTGGTGTAGTCATACCATTGCACATCTGGAAAAGCAGCAAAGATATTGTCATAAGCCACACCATCCTTAAATACAGGTATACGCTCCCAACGAATATCACTTGTACCATTGAGCCGAATAACAGGTGTCACACCTTGCTTGCCGCAATACTTGACATATTTGGTGACATCTATAACAAGTTGCACCATAAACCCGTCACGGTCATTAGCAAGCCATGCAGTCTTTTTAGCACGTGACGCTTGTACTGTGTTCATAGCACCACGACCTGCAGTGAATAGACAACCATCAATACAGCCAGCAATCTCAGCATTGGCACAAACATTGATACCCGAAGATTTCCACGGTTGCATATACATGATAGCGGTTTCATACTTGTCACCGTTGCCCTTGATAGTCTTAGCATCAGAACCAGACGATATTAACTTACCTCTAAATGCCATAGGATAATTCCTTTTAATTTGTGTTGTCTTACTAATATGCAGCATATAGCCGCATATCATAAAGTCAACAGCTAATTACGAATATAGTTCATCTGCCCATTTTGCTGTAGCTTTAAGTACAGGCAATTGTTTTTCAAGCTCTGATATTTCTAAACAAACATCAGCAACCCTAGTATACAAGGTTGCATGTTTAGAAAACTTATCTTTACGGGTATATAATACTTTTAATCTATCCGAGACTTCAATTGCTTCATTATGATATCTATTTAACATGATCTTTCCTTTTCAGCTTGTGTTGTCTTTACAAATAATCACAAGCCACACCGCATGTCAAGCATGGTTTGGGTTGGCCCAAAATTGTGCAGCTTGTGATTACACAAAAAACAGCAACCAGCACTATAGACGGACTGATTCAAGTCACCGTGCTCAAGCCCCGTTCTTCATGGGACATTTTGCGCTTCACCCCTTGCTCAAAGGCACACGTGCCTATCGGGTGTTTTTCTCGCTATGCGGCTGCTTAATCCGCTCGCTCGCTAGGCATACTTGAATCCACAAGCCAGAGCCATTGTCATCAGTCTTTCAGACATTTTAAAGCGTGTCAAGCACTTAGTTTTAGTAGTGCGACGTACCTGCAATCTTTACATTGCGCCACCTACGTCGCTTGGTGGTATGTGTCTTTACTCTTTCAGACATTTTAAAGCGTGTCAAGCACTTAGTTTTATTAAAAGGCAGAGCGTCTAAACTTATTTGATAAACCCTACGTCATTGGCGGTCTGCTCAAGTGGTCTAGAGTTTTAAAGTTTGTTGTCGTATCTTCTGCAAACAATAAATCATAATACAACAAGAAATTAAAGCACGCAAAAGTATAAAAATAGATAGCAAAAGTATAGGTATAATTTTATATATATAAGGCATAGAACAAAACATGAACAAATGTGAGTCGGTTTGTGGGGATATATTATTTTACATACTTTTGTGCATCGGCTAAACTTTTGTTCACACACTGCATAAATCCACCACGCAAAAGCATATATAATATAGGCAACTGATTTGATAACAGTTACCGTTTGATTTTATGTCATTGATTTATTTATAAATTTTATTGTTATGGTGTATATTTTTATTATTTTGATGTAACCAAGTGTTAAAAAGGATTAGTGCAGCTTGCGTATTGTGAAAATGTACGGTCGGGCAAGCGCCACCGGGGGTCTATGCGTAGATATATACACACAAATACACAGATTAGGTTTTTTAACAGTTAACCACTATGTCGATATTACTATTTATACATGTATTGGGTACATAATAAGTGTTATTTTTATCACATACTGCACATTTAAATTGTATTATTGTACGATTAGGGGTTGACATGTTTTATATAATGTGTAAAACTATACAAGTAGACAGTAGACAGACATTTAAAGTGTTTTCATTTAGATAATTTATAAATTAGATTAAAAAAACATTTAAATGCAGACACTTTAAATGGTAGATGTATGTTAAAATTGTTATTGCATTTTTATAATAGATATTTAATTACAGTATTTTGTAGAAAGTTATTGACAATGAATAAAAAATCAGTACAACTAAGTACAGAACATGTATTAGAAGATTTTTATGACAATCTTTTAAATGGTAATTTGGATAAATTACATATACCGCATAGTGATGTCTTTTACGTAAAGCAAATGGTAGATGCTCACTACGGTAAATCCTTTACTTTACAACACGTAGAAGACGCTATGAGGGCTGAAGGTTGGGTAGAAAAGTCTTATAGTAATCCTGACTATAGAAAGTAACGTATATATGTCTATTCCTGAAAGAGTTAAAAACAAAATGAAGGCTGTTGGACTTAAAAGTGTCAATAAGCCTCAACGTTTAAATGACTCTTCTGGTAAATCTCATCACGTAATGGCTAGTGAAGGTGGCAAATATAAATATATTAAGTTTGGAGAAAAGGGTGCTAGTACTGCTGGTAAACCTAAAGCTGGGGAGTCGGATAAAATGAAGAAAAAACGTGCTTCTTTTAAGGCTAGACACGCTAAAAACATAGCTAAAGGCAAAATGTCTGCGGCATATTGGGCTAATAAAGTAAAATGGTAAGGATATAAACAAATGGCAATACCAGCAATAATTACATTAGTAAGATTAGGCTCAAAAGTCTATAAAATAGCACGTTCTAAGGCAAGTCAAGCAATGGGAAAAAGGTTAATAGAAAAGTTAGGCGGCAAGGCAATAGAGAGTACAAGTAAAAAAACGATAAACCTTACTGCTAATAGACTTGCAGCAATAGAAACAGCTAAAACGCCGGGAGTATCTTCTAAAATTGGTGGTGCTTTACGTGGTACTAAAGTAACTAAAGCAACACCGGGAGCAGAAAAAGGTAGTGTTGTTGTTGGTGCTGTTCGTACAGCTTCTAAAAAATTAGGAGATAAAGTTATTGGTAGTACAGCAGTAGGTGTTCCTAGTGCGGCTGCTATAGTTAAACTACGTAGTGAATTAAAGAAAGCTAAGACTGCAGAGGAAAGAGCTAAGTTACAAACACGTATTGAAAAAGAAGTTGCAAAGGTTCAAGCTGCAAAACAAAAAGCTAAAGACAAAAGTGATACTAAATCACGTACAGAAAACACCAATACTCGTCGTGGAGTCAATATGAAAGTACCATCAAAGCGTGTATCTAAATCTAAACCGGGTGTAAAGAAATCTCTTAGACCTAAGTTACGACCCTAGTATGAATACACGTAATTACAAATCTGAATATAGCAATTACCACGCTTCTCCTACACAAAAAAGAAGACGGGCCTCACGTAATTCTGCTAGAAGTGCCATGACTAAAACAGGCGTGGTGCGTAAGGGAGATAATAAAGACGTTGATCATAGAAATGGTAATCCATTAGATAATAATAAAAAGAATTTAAAAGCAAAACCTAGAGCTACAAATAGATCATTTCCTAGAACTAGGAATGCTCGTAAAAAGTAATTACTTTGTTGCATAGCAGCATTGCAATAATAGCTGTATAAATTTTAACTTGAACATGGTATAACTATACTTGGTAAGTAAGGAGAAAAATACCATGTTCAAGATTTTATTAAACGGAATACGTAACTTTTTTATTGAAATTCAAAAGACACAAGAAAAAAGAGTAGCCTATTGGCAATTAAAAAATATGACGGATCAAACTTTAAAAGACATAGGTATGACAAGAGGAGAAATCTATGACAAAATATACAATAAATAGTGTTACACTTGCTGCATTTATTACGTTAAGTGTAGCAAGCACAGTATCAGCAAGAAATGTTGTTAATACTGCAGGATCATCTACCGTGCTTCCATTTGCAACAATAGTTGCAGAACAATTAGGCAATAACCCAAAATATAAAACGCCTATCGTTGAATCTGGAGGTTCTTCTATTGGTAAAAAAAGTGTATGCCAAGGTTCAGGTAAAGAATATATTGACATAGGCAATGCTTCTTCACGCATGAAACCTAAAGAGTTAGAGTTTTGTAATAGTAATGGTGTAAAACTTACAGAAATAAAAGTAGGTTATGATGGTATTGTAGTAGCTAATTCAAAAAAAGGAATACCTCTTGTTATATCTAAAGTTAATTTAGGAAAAGCATTAACAGCAAAGATACCACAAAAAGACGGGACATGGGTAGATAATCCATATAAAAAATGGAGTGACATTGATTCTACTTTGCCTGATATTAAAATCCGTGTATATGGACCTCCCACTACATCAGGAACTCGTGCTTCTTATGTAGAGATGGTAAATCAAAAAGGTTATTGTGCTAAAGATAAAGTTGCTAAAGCAGCATCTATAGCTCGTAATGATAAAAAAGGAAAACTTTGTAGGGCAATACGTACAGATGGTGCTTATATTGAAGCAGGTGAACAAGATAATTTAATTGTAAGAAAATTGCAAGAAGACCCTAACACATATGGAATATTTGGTTTTTCTTACTTAGATCAAAATACGGACACATTACAAGGTGCTGTAATATCTGGAACTGAACCTACTTTTGATGCAATTGCTGATGGAAGTTATTCTATATCAAGAGCTTTGTATATATATGTAAAACATTCACATATAGATTTTATTCCCGGTTTACAGGCTTATATGGAAGAATGGGCAAAACATTGGAATGAAGAAGGTATTTTGTCTGACGCAGGTATGATTCCTATGCCTGAAGAAGAAAGATTAGAAATGTTAACAAGAATTAAAACATTGCCTGTTTTAAAAGTACAAGACTTAGAATAGTAAAGAAGGGTTTTCTACATGACTACTAAAAGTAAATCAACAGTAAATAAAGCAGGTAATTATACTCAACCCGGAAAACGTAAACAAATTTTTAACAGGATAAAAGCTGGAAGTAAGGGCGGTAAACCGGGGCAGTGGTCAGCACGTAAAGCACAAATGGTTGCTAAAGCCTATAAAGCTGCAGGTGGAGGTTACACGTAATATGGCTAAAGACCCTAAATTAGGCACAGGTAAAAAACCTAAAGGGTCTGGTCGTAGGCTATACACTGACGAAAATCCAAAAGATACTGTACCGATTAAGTTTGGTACAGTAAAAGAAGCAGAGGCTACAGTTAAAAGAGTAAGAAGATCAGGTAAATCTTTTGCTAGAAAAATTCAGATATTGACAGTTATGGAACAACGTGCTAAAGTTATGGGCAAGAAAGCTGTTGTAGAAGTAGCTAGAAAAGCAAAAGAGAGGTTAAGAAAAGAGAATGCCCTATCTTCAAAGTAATATTCCACATTTTAAAGCGTGGGTTCGTCGTGAATATACAAAAAATATGCAAGAGTATCATGGTGATTTTTTACATTGCATGGTAGTTGCAGTTACTACAATGCCAAATAGAACATTAAGTTTTCAAGTAATTTTTACTGGATTTGAAGTTGACGATGAGGATGAGCCTAATGTACATGGGGGTGCTATGTGGGCTAGAATGCCTCTTACAGCGTTAATAGCAGACACACCTTATGAAGAATGGCCTATTGAATTACCTCCTTATTTAGCCCAGCCTTGGGACTGTATGTCTCATTGGCACTCTGTTTATAAAATAGAACGTGCAAGTCCTGCACCTTGGATTGCAAAAGTCGATGGGGATTTTTACCCTGCTAAATATTATTTTACGGTAGATTATACGGATAGTGAAGTAGCAGATGATCCTGCACAACACAAACAGTCTCATGTATTAGAATTGTTAGATGCAGGAGAATATACAGGTAACATAGTTGCGTTGCCTAATAATAGAGTGAGAGTAACTCATCCAGCATGGTTTGAAGTAGGTGAAGGAGCACCTGATTTTAGACCTAATCAACATATTTTTAATTCTAAAGAAGATGTTGAATATATTTGGGATACTAAAAGAGTATTCAATAATTTATATAGAGAGGACTAACATTATGGCAATGCATAAAAAGAAGAGTATGGCACGTGGTGGCATGAAGAAAAGAGGCATGGCACGTGGCGGTATGCCTATGAAAAAAGACCCTAAAACTGGTAAAATGATTCCTGCTTTTGCAATGGACGGTAAAGGTAAGATGCAAAAAGGTGGTATGGGTAAAAAAGGCTATGCTAAAGGCGGCATAGGCACAAAAGGTGCAGCTAAAGGTGGAGCAATGGCACTTAAAGATATTCGTGCTGCGGCTAAACTAAAAGGCTATAAACTTGTAAAGATTACATAATGACTTTAACTAAGTCACAAAAAAGTTTAAAGTCTTGGACTAAACAAGATTGGAGAACTAAAAGTGGAAACCCTTCGACTCAAGGTCCAAAAGCTACAGGCGAACGTTATTTACCAGCGAGTGCTATTGAGGCTATGGATTCAAAAACGTATTCAGCTTCTTCTGCAAAAAAAAGAAAAGATACAAAAGCAGGTAGACAATTTTCTAAACAGCCTAAAAAAGCTGCTAGTATTTCCAAGCGTTATAACAGAAGATTTTCATAAAGATAGGAAAAATAAGTAATGGTTGATCTTGCAATGGAACGAGTTCTTAAATGGCAATTAATGCCACGACTTATGATGTTAGCTGTAACTATATTAACTTATCAAGCAGTTCATTGGTTTATGTCTTTACCTGATCCGTCTATTCAACAATCAGGATTGGTATCTATTTGTATGGGTGCTCTTACAGGTTGTTTTGCCGTTTGGTTAAATAACGAAAGGGACAAATAGTGTTAGGTAACATTTTTTCTAGTATTGCAGGATTAGCTACAAGCATTATTGATGCTAAGACCCAAGTAAAACTCACTGAGGCTGAAATAAAAAAGAAACAGTTAACAGGTGAGATTGATTGGGACTTGGAAGCCATGAGAGCTACACAGAACTCATGGAAAGATGAGTGGATCACCCTACTTTTTTCAGTACCACTCATCTTAGCTTTTTGTGGAGATTGGGGAAATACTGTTGTAGCAGCAGGTTTTGCATCTTTAGAGACTATGCCAGTATGGTATCAGGTTGCTCTTGGAGGTATTGTATCAGCTAGTATAGGAATGAGATCAGTAAGTAAATTCTTTGGAAAAGGATAATATTATAAAGTTTCCTCAGTTATCTGAAATAGATAAACAGTTTGTTGTTTTAGAAAAACAGCAGGAACTAATAAGAGAACAGGCTAAGATTATATTGGAGAGAAATACTAATGACATTTAAACTTTCACAACGAAGTATTGATCGTATGAAGGGTATTGACCCTGATCTTCAAAAGGTAGTAGAGGAAGCAATTAAAATAACAGAGGTAGACTTTGGTGTAACTTGTGGCATGAGAACTGTTGCAGAACAAGAAGAGCTTGTAGCCAAGGGTGCTAGTCAAACTATGAAAAGCAAACACTTAGAAGGTCGTGCAGTTGATCTTGTAGCCTATTTAGGTCCAAGAATATCTTGGGAGTTAAATCTTTATGATGACATTGCTAATGCTATTGCTATTGCTGCTGCTAAAGTAAACATACCTATAAAATGGGGAGCAGCTTGGACTGTTGGAGACATATCTACCTATCAAGGCAAAATGGAAGATGCAATGAATGAGTATATTGATCTTCGTAGATCAAAAGGTCGTAGGCCATTTATTGATGCTCCACATTTTGAGATGATTTAACATGACACGCAAACTTACAGAAAAACAACAAATGTTTCTTAACGTACTTTTTGATGAGTGCGGCGGTGATATTCTTTTGGCTAAACGTATGGCAGGTTATGCTGATAGCTATAGCACTTCAGAAGTTGTAAAAAGTATAAAAGAAGAAATACTTGAAGCTACACAAATGTATATGGCACGTAATGCCCCTAAAGCAGCTATGGCTATTGTAGGAGGTTTACATGATCCTACAGAGTTAGGCATTCGTGATAAAGTAGCATCAGCTAAAGAGTTATTAGATCGTACTGGTTTAGTTAAAACTGAGAAAATGCAAGTAGAAGCTAAAGGTGGTGTTATGTTAATGCCAGCTAAAGCATTAGAACTTGAGTGTGACTGCGAAGAAAGTAAAGAAATATGTGACTGCGATGATTAAGCCTTTAGGTGAATGGAAATTACCTCAACCTATAGACATACAAGTAGAAAATGAATGGGTAGAAATACCCAAAGTAGCACGTACAATACCTTTTGGTTACGAAATTCACCCTGATGATGATGGTCTATTAAAGCCGATACCTGACCAATTAAATAAATTAGCACAAGCTAAAAAACACTTAAAGCAATATTCTTATAGAGAAGTTGCTAACTGGTTAAGTGCAAATACAGGGAGAAGAATATCCCATGTAGGTTTAATGAAACGGTTAAAACATGAGCGAAAAAGAAAACAACAAGCTGCAAACTTACGCAGATGGGCAGAATATGCGAAAAAGGCAATCGCCAAAGCGGAGACCCTCGAAAAGAAAAGACTTGACAGCCAAGCGGAAACAGAAACAACAACCTGTTAAAGAATTAAAATCAGATATTAATTTTATTAAAAAAGTTCAAGAAGAACATAATGTTATTTTTAAACCTAATGAGGGTCCACAAACAGAGTTTTTAGCAGCTAGTGAACGAGAAGTATTATATGGTGGCAGTGCTGGTGGAGGTAAATCTTATGCAATGCTATCTGATCCTTTAAGATATATGGGTAATTCTTCTTTTACTGGATTATTATTGCGGCATACTACAGAAGAACTAAGAGAACTTATTACAAAATCACAAGAATTATATCCTAAAATTTGGCCGGGAATTAAATGGTCGGAACGTAAAATGCAATGGACTGCTCCATCAGGTGCTACTTTATGGATGAGTTATTTAGATAAGGATCAAGATGTTACTAAATATCAAGGATTGGCATTTAGTTGGATCGGTTTTGATGAACTTACACAATGGGCTACACCTTTTGCATGGAATTATATGAGATCACGTTTACGTAGTTCAGACCCATCATTACCTCTTTCAATGAGAGCTACTACAAACCCCGGCGGTAGAGGACATGGCTGGGTAAAAAAAATGTTTATTGATCCTTCTCCTGCAGGTAAATCTTTTCCAGCTACAGACATAGAAACAGGTGAGCCTTTAAAATATCCTGCAGGTCATGTTAAAGCAGGTAAATATTTATTTAGACGAAAATTTATACCTGCCAGATTAAAAGACAATCCTTATCTTGCTAATCAAGGTGATTATGAAGCAATGCTTTTGTCTTTACCAGAACAACAACGTAAACAGTTACTTGAAGGTGATTGGGACATTAAAGAAGGCGCAGCTTTTACAGAGTTTAATAGAAATACACATGTAATCGAACCTTATACTATACCAAATAATTGGGTAAAATTTAGGGCATGTGATTATGGATATGGAAGTTATTCAGGGGTTTTGTGGTTTGCTGTATCTCCTAGTGAACAATTAGTTGTATATCGTGAATTATATGTATCAAAAGTATTAGCTACTGATTTAGCTGAAATGATATTAGATTTAGAAGCAGGAGATGGCGGTTTACGATACGGAGTTTTAGATTCTTCTTTGTGGCATAAAAGAGGAGATACAGGACCATCGCTTGCAGAACAAATGATTATGAAAGGATGTAAGTGGCGTCCATCAGATAGAAGTAAAGGTTCACGTGTATCAGGAAAAAATGAAATACACAGGCGTTTACAAATAGATGAATTTACAGATGAACCAAGATTAGTATTTTTTAATAGTTGCATAGAAACAATTTCACAATTCCCTGCCATACCTTTAGATAAAAAAAATCCAGAAGATGTAGATACTAATTCAGAAGACCATTTGTATGACGCATTAAGATATGGTATAATGTCAAGACCTCGTTTTAGTATATGGGATTACGACCCTCAAAGTGGTCCTATAAATAAAATGCCTGTAGCTGATGCTACTTTTGGATATTAAGGAATTATAATGGAAGAAGATAACACATTTATTGAAGAAGAGTCAATTGCATTAGAAGACAGTAATCAATCTTCTTTGGACGATTATAAAACTAATAACATTATTCCTTACATTGAAGGAAGGTATAAACGTGCAGAAGATTATAGAAAACAAGACGAAGAACGGTGGCTTACTGCTTATAGAAATTATCGTGGCATATATGGTCCTGATGTACAATTTACAGAAGCTGAAAAATCTAGGATTTTTATTAAAGTAACAAAGACTAAAACACTTGCAGCATATCAACAAATTGTTGATATTATGTTTGCAAATAATAAATTTCCTCTTACTGTTGATCCTACAGAATTACCTGATGGAGTTGTAGAAAATGTAAGTTTTGATCCTAAAGAACCAGAAGAACTAAAAGAACAAAACAAATCGGAATCTCCATATGGATTTAAAGGTGATGGAAAAACTTTTCCACTTGGTGCAACAGTTAAAACATTAGAAGAAAAACTAGGCCCACTTACAGATAAATTAGAAAACATAGAAGGGTTAAAAGAAGGTGCTGGCACAACACCTACCGCTATAACTTTTAGCCCTACTATGGTTGCTGCTAAAAAAATGCAGAAAAAAATACAAGATCAATTAGAAGAGTCAGGAGCAAATAAACATTTAAGAAATACAGCATTTGAAATGTCTTTATTTGGTACAGGTGTAATGAAAGGACCATTTGCTGTAGACAAAGAATATCCTAATTGGGATGATGAAGGCGAGTATTCGCCTATAATTAAAACAGTGCCTCAAGTATCACATGTATCTGTTTGGAATTTTTATCCTGATCCAGATGCAAATAATATGGACGAAGCTCAATATGTAATAGAACGACATAAAATGTCTCGCTCTCAATTAAGAGCATTAAAAAAACGCCCTTACTTTCGAGGAAATGTAATTGATGATGCAATTGATTTAGGAGAAAATTACACTAAAGAAGGATGGGAAGACGATTTATCTGATTATGCACCAGAACATGGCATAGAAAGATACGAAGTCCTTGAATATTGGGGCATTGTAGATGTAGATATGCTTAATGAACATGATGTAGATATACCGAATGAGTTGTCTGAATTAGATGAATTACAAGCAAATGTGTGGATTTGTAATGGGAAATTGCTACGTCTTGTTATTAATCCTTTTAAACCTGCAAAAATACCATATCATGCTGCCCCCTATGAATTAAATCCTTATTCGTTTTTTGGGGTAGGTATAGCCGAAAACATGGACGATACACAAACATTAATGAACGGTTTTATGCGTATGGCTGTAGATAATGCAGTATTGTCTGGTAATTTACTTATAGAAATTGATGAAACAAACTTAGTTCCCGGTCAAGACTTATCATTGTATCCCGGCAAAGTTTTTAGACGCCAAGGCGGTGCGCCGGGGCAAGCTATTTTTGGTACTAAGTTTCCTAATGTGGCGTCAGAAAATTTACAATTGTTTGATAAAGCACGTGTACTTGCAGATGAAAGCACGGGTTTTCCTAGTTTTGCACATGGACAAACAGGTGTGCAAGGAATAGGTCGTACTGCATCAGGTATTAGTATGCTTATGAATGCAGCGCAAGGTAGTATTAAAGCTGTAGTAAAAAATGTAGATGATTATTTATTGCGACCATTAGGTGAAGGTTTATTTAGATTTAATATGCAATTTGATTTTGATTCTTCTATTAAAGGCGATTTAGAAGTTAAAGCACGTGGCACAGAAAGTCTTATGGCTAATGAAGTACGCAGTCAAAGACTTACACAATTTATGCAAATTGCATCTTCACCTGCTCTTGCTCCTTTTACAAAATTTCAATATATTATTAGAGAAATTGCAAAATCGCTTGATCTTGATCCCGACAAAGTAACTAATAATATGGATGAAGCTGCATTACAGGCAGAACTTATGAAAGAATTTAAACAAGATCAACCACAGCCACCTCAAGGCCAACCACCAATGGATGCATCTGGTGTAGGCGGTGCAACTGTAGGTACAGGTAATGTACCAGCACCGGGACAAGAAGGATTTACAGGAAATGAACAACCCCCTAATCAACAACCTCAAGCTACTGGTAGCGAACCAACAGGAGTGGGACCACTTCAATAATTATGTAGAGGATTTAATTAAACAACAACAAAGGTCTATGGAACAGGCAGATGAAAGTGTTATAGTTTATAGAGCGCAAGGCGCAATACATACATTACGCAGATTACTTTTATTAAGGGAAGAGGTACTACAGAATGGGTCTACTTACTAAACTTGGTAAAACAGTTATAAAAGCTGCTGATAAAGCTCAAGATATTAATAAACAAATGTCTTTAGATTTACCTGAGATAATTGAAGACACACCTATTAAAACTTCTGTAGTAACAGATGATCTAGCTGATGAAGCTACGGAAATGTTAGGCAATAAAGAAGCTATAGATAATTGGAAAAAAGAAAACAAAGTACCTAAAGAAGAAAGTAAACGTAGAAAACAAAGAAAGTTTTCAAAACAGGCTAAAGATTTACAGGCAGGTATTATGTCTGGTCCTGAGTATAGAAAATATATTAGAGAAAATCAACCTGCTACATCTTTTACACCTGAAGATTTAAAAACAATGATGCCTAACTTTAAACAAGTTGTAGGTGCATTAACTAAAGATAAATCAGATAGTGGCATTTTAGGATTAAATAGTAGTTTAGATAAAGGTAATATAGTAAGTTCTCGTTTAGATATACCTGCATACAATGAACACGATATTTGGGTAACAAGTATTGTAGATAAAGAAAAAGGTAAATTATATGGAAGAACAGCAGTTTTAAAAAATGTAAATTTTGATATGACTAATAGGGGAGCTAAAAAATTAGCTCTTGATATTGCTACTGAAGCAAAGAAAACAAAAAAAGTTTTAGATAAAGAAACAGGCGAAAGAGTACCTCAAGAATTTACACAAACTAAAACTCCTTTTGCAACTATGAAAGGTGAATGGCAAGATTTTTCTGATAAAGATGCATTTGCTTTAGCTGAAAAATATATTAATGATCCTGAATGGATTCAAGTAGGATTTAATCCTGAAAGACATAGTTTTTTTTACGATAAAGAAACAATGATGCCTGTATTTAATGCAGATGCTGTTGTACAAATAGGAGCGTTGGTATTAGCAAAAGTACCAAAATTAACTACTCCTGCCCTCAAAGCAGAACGTATAAATAAATTACGTAAACTACGCATAGATAATATGCCTGAAGGAGCAAGACCTGCTACTTTTAAGGAAGGTGGATTAGTACCAATGGATAATCAAATGAACTTTGCACTAGGTGGACTTAACGATGAAGGTGGTGAGATTGATGAAGTATCAGGCAATCGTGTACCTATTGGCGGCACTAAAGAAGGTGTGCGTGATGATATTGAAATTAGTATAAGTGAAGGTGAGTTTGTTTTTCCTGAAGATGTAGTAAGATATATAGGCTTAGACAAACTTATGAAAATTAGACAAGATGCTAAAATAGGTCTTAAAAAAATGGAAGCTATGGGTCAAATGGGCAATAGTGATGAAGCTACTTTGCCTGACGATCTTCCTTTTACTGCATCTGATCTTATTGTTGTAGGAGATGTTAATCAACCTATGGAATTTAATGAAGGGGGATTTGTTGTAAGACCTTTGCCTATACAAAATGTACCTACATCTTCAAATGAAAAATCTGATTATTCTAGTTATGCTAATTCTTCTTATATACTTACAAAAGAATTTAAAAATGCAAAAGGCGACAGCACTATTATTACTTTTATTAACGGAGAACCTGTTATTCCTATTCCAGAAGGATACGTAGAAGTTGTAAAAGGAAACGAATCTGAAGAGGCAAATATAATTAATAATGCTGTAAAAGAAGTTGAACAAAATTTTAATGATGATGGAGCTATGCAGCGTATAGAACGTGAAGAAGCAAGAGCAACTGCTATTGATTATTCATCTATGTCTTCAGATCAATTTTTTGATAGGATGAAATACGAATCTACAGACGGGTATACTGCAAGTCAAAGTATTGGAGTGGGTATCGCTCTTTTAATTCCTAAATTTGGTGGGGTAACACAAGCAGCATTAAAAATAGATCAACGTCAAAAAGTAGCTACTATGCAAAATGCCATTAACAATTTACCTGATGGTCCTAAAAAACAAGAATATCAAGCTATATTAAACGGATATCAAGAAAGTAAAAATTTTAATTCTGATGCAAAAAAAGGTATATTAAGTTCCATAGTTGGAGAAGTGTCTAATTTTTTAGGTGAAGTTGCAAGTGTTGCAGGGCTTAATTTAAACATCAACCAAGTAGAATCAATTGCAAACAATGCTACTACTGCAGTTATAACAGCAAATAAACCTGCTTCTAATTCTGAGTCTCCTAATGTAAAGAAATCTCTTAGACCTAAGTTACGACCTGAGTTTAGTAATCAATCTGATCTCCCTATTACGGATGCTTCTCAACCACCAATGGCAAATACTCCATATTTAGGCGAAGATGCAATAAATGCAATGCAGTCAAATATTACTTTAACCAATCCTCGTAGCGGTGATGGTAAATATTTTAAAAAAGGCATAAAAGCCCGTGAAGCAGGAGCCTCACCACCTTTAAGTACAGATTTTCAACAGAGTGCTTCAACTAAACCAGCACCAAAATTAATAAATCCAAAAGACCCTAGATTTTTAGGTGGAGATAGACCTGCCCAAGTAGAGTCTAGAGCTAATCAAGCAGATATAAAACTTGCCCAAGCCGAGGACAATCTAGAACAAGTAGAAACACAACAAAAGTATATGCAAAATCCTGTACCTACACTTTTGCCAGAAGAAATGAAAGCTGTTAAAGATCGGCCTGATGAGTTAAGTTTTGGCTCTCAAGGATTTGAATATGATCCCAATACACAAAGTAATATTCCTCGACAGAAATCTTTTGAAGTTAGTCCTAATATGAGTCAATTAGATCAAAATGCTTTAAAAACTAGAAATCAATTCAAATCCGAAGCTAGTGAGTTTGCTATTCCTGATCCTTCTAATGTTCCTACTCTAACTGTTGATAGTCGTAGACCTGATATGCTTGGCTATACTCAGACTAGGGATAGCAACATACCTACTACTCCAGTAGTTTCCACATTAAACCCTGAAGAATTTAGAGAACAAGAACGGATACGATCTGGTGTTCCTACTTTTAAAGACCCTGAAGAATTTAGAGAACAAGAACGGATACGATCTGGTGTTCCTACTTTTAAAGACCCAGTAGTTTCTACATTAAACCCTGAAGAATTTAGAGAACAAGAACGGATACGATCTGGTGTTCCTACTTTTAAAGACCCTGCTTCAACTTTTTCTAAAAAACCAAAACCTGTTAAAATTACAACTCAAGAAAGAAAACGTGTTGAAAGGGCTAAATCTCTTATACCTGATAGGGTACGTTTTTCTGATGATTATGTAAACGCAAAAAATAGTGGTTTTACAGGAAGTAGCATTGGAGGTTACGCTGTAGGTAAAATTTCTGGTGATAAAGACCCACAAGGTGTTATGGTTAATGATGATGGTAAAGTTACTAAAGTAAGAGATTTAAGAGACAAAAAAGAATATGGAGGTATTTCAATTAATGTTTCTGATGCTGCTACTGTATTTAAAGATATTAATGGTGTTGAGTTTGTTAAAACAGGTTTGTTAGGAAGGGGTAGAGCAACTTTAGACGGAAAAAAATATACAGGACCGGGAATTAAAAATGTTGCATATCAACAACGTGAATTAAATAAACCTAAACCAAAACCTACTAGAAAACAAAAAGCAAATAAAGAAGGAACTCGTTACAATGTAAAAGACGATGGTACTACTTATAAAGCACCAGCCGATCCTGAAGGAAATAAGGGAGGGTTTAAGAGTTTTAAAGATATGTTTGATGGTGGCGGCCCCGGTGAAAGTGCTGAAGAAGAAGTAAAAAGAGGAGGCGGCGATGGTGGTTATTCTTTTGATAAAGGAGGGTTGTTATCAAAACGTAAACGTGTTAAAATAAATACAAGTAAACGTGGTTTAGCTACACGTTAAAACAGTTAGTTAGAACTGGCTACTCACCCCCCTACAACACAGGCTACGGTGGCCCCAGTAAATAGGAAATACAATGGAACCTGAAGTATTAGAAAATCAAGAGCCTACAAAAAAATCTATAATTAAACGTAAAAGTAAAATACATGAACGTATAGAAAAAGACGAAAAAGAATTAAAACAAATGCTTGAAGAAGCACAAGAAAGTACACAACCACAAGAAGATAAGGAAGTAGAACCAGAGCCAGAAAACGCTGAAGAAAAAAGTTACAAAAAACGCTATGCTGATTTACGTAGAGGATCACAAAAAGCAAAAGCAGACTTAGAGCAACGTATTATAGCTTTAGAATCTCAACTAAAAGAAACTGCCGCAAAAAAAATTAAATTACCTAAATCAGATGAAGATATTGATGCATGGGCAAAAGAACATCCTGAGATAGCTGCAATTATAGAAACTATTGCAATTAAAAATGCACGTGAACAACAAGCAGGTTTACAAGAACGTGTAAAAGAAATTGATCTTATGCGAGAAACAGCATCAAGAGAAAAAGCAGAAATAGAATTATTGCGTTTGCATCCTGATTTTAGTGAAATTCGTGACAGTGATGATTTTCACGATTGGGCAGAAGAACAGCCTAAATGGGTACAAGAAGCATTATATGAAAATGAAGAAGATGCAAGATCAGCAGCACGTGCTATTGATTTATATAAAGTAGATCGCAATATAAAATCTAAAAAATTACCTACAGAAAAAGATGCTGCTAAAACTGTAAGTAATAAAAGTAGTCGCAATTCACCTGACTCTAGCTCTAACAATAATAAATTCAGTGAGTCTAAAGTTAATAAAATGTCTGCGAATGAATACGAAAAGTATCAAGATTCAATTATGGAAGCTATTAGAACAGGAAATTTTATTTATGATCTTTCTGGTAGCGCACGATAAAAAGTACTTGACAATAAAAAATAAAAAGATATAACTATACTTAACAAGTTTAATGCAACCCCATATATAATTGGATTACTTGCATTAAACTTTATTATCACAAACATAAATAAGGTATAAAGACTACCTAAATCTACGGCCCATTTTGTAAAAGGTAGGCCAACTTTTTACAACAATGTTACCCTATAGAATTAGCCTCATTAAAACCATTTGTAGTTTGTATCTGTGTCTAATGCAAGGAGAAATACAATGGCATTTCAGACAGCGGCGGGTTATAATAATCTCCCTAATGGAAATTTTAGCCCCATTATCTACTCCAAACAGGTACAGCTTGCATTCCGCAAAAGCACTGTAGTTGGAGACATCACTAATTCAGAATATTTTGGAGAAATTAGTGGACAAGGCGATACAGTTAGGATTCTTAAAGAACCTGAAATTTCTGTATCAGAGTATGCACGTGGCACAAATGTCACTGCTCAAGACCTTGAGGATACTGATTTTCAATTAGTTATTGACAAAGCAAATTATTATGCTTTTAAAATGGATGACATTGAAGAAGCACATTCTCATGTAAATTTTATGCAACTCGCAACAGATCGTGCTGCATATCGTTTAGCTGATCAACATGATCAAGAAGTTCTTGGTTATATGGCTGGTTATAAACAGTCTGCTTTGCATACTGTTGCTGGCGCATTAAATGATCAAGTTAATGGAACCAAAGCGGTTACTACTGCTGGTGCAAACGAATTGCTTGCATCTATGCAATTGCATAAAGGTGATTTCGGTAATATTACTACAGGTTCTGCTGGTACTCATTCTATTCCAGTAGCTGCACGTTTACCGGGTGCCACTTCTTTGCCAACAACAACCGTATCTCCTGCGATGATTATATCTCGCATGAAACGTTTGCTTGATCAACAACAAGTTGATAGTGCAAATCGTTGGTTAGTGGTTGATCCAGTATTTATGGAAATCCTCGCTGATGAAGATTCCCGTTTTTTAAATGCTGATTATGGTGAATCAGGTGGACTACGTAATGGTTTGACTATTAACAACTTTCATGGTTTTCGTTTGTATACTTCGTCTAACCTGCCTTCAGTAGGTACAGGCGCAGGTACTTCTGGAACTGCAAACCAGCTTACTAACTTTGGTGTAATTATGGCAGGACATGAATCTGCTGTTGCAACTGCAGAGCAGATTTCTAAAACAGAAACCTACCGTGATCCTGATAGCTTCGCTGACATTGTTCGGGGAATGCATTTGTATGGTCGTAAGATTCTTCGCCCAGAAGCAATCGTTACTGCCCGTTATAACGCAGCGTAAGGAGATATACAATGGCTACTTTTGACATGACTCTAAAAACTACTCCCGGCGTTGGCGCTAATAGTATTGCACAACATACCAATGTAGGCAATCCTGTACGCACTATAGAACGTATCTTGGATATTGATGCCATGATTGTTGCTGGTGCTACTATTGCAGACGGTGATATATTTCAATTACTTGAAATTCCTGCTCAATCAATTATTCTTTTTGCAGGGGCAGAAATACTTAAACCGTTTACTGCATCATGTACGTGTAATATTGACTTCGCTGCTGGCGATGACATCATTGATGGTGGTGATCTAACACAAGCAGCAGGTACTTATCTTGTAAAAGGTACTAATGGTGAAACCAACCTTGTCAACACAGGAGCAGCTTCTACCTTTGCGGCAGAAAATCTAGCTCTCGTTGGCACTGCAGATACCATTGATGTAACTATTGCAGGTGCAGCGGCAACTACTGGTAAACTGCGTTTGTACGCATGTGTAGCGGATATTTCGGCAGCAATGACGCCATCGGCGCTTGCTGATCGTGATTATCTTGCATAAGTAAAAGTATTAAGTAGGTTGTGTAAAAACAGCCTACTTATATTTTGTTCTATGAAAGGATTATAGAATGGCAGCTACAGTAACTACAGCAATGTGTACTTCTTTTAAAGAAAATCTGTTAAAGGGTAAGCATAATTTTGACAACGGTGATACTTTCAAAATTGCTCTTATTAGTGCAGATTCTTCTGCTACGGGTACATATGACGCCACTACTACTTCTTATACTCAACTTCAAGGTAATGGAGAAGTTAGTGGCGGTGGTTATTCTGCAGGTGGGCAAGCCTTAGACAGTCCTACTGTTACTACATCAGGAACTACAGCTTTTGTTGATTTTGCTAATGAAACATTTTCAACTGTAACTGTTTCAGCAATTGGTTGTTTAATTTACAACGATAGTGATTCTGGAAAATTAGCGGTAGCTACTTTTAGTTTTGGTGGTACAGTAAGTTCTACAGCAGGTGATTTTACTATTCAGTTCCCAACTGCAAATGCAACCAACGCAATTATTCGTATTGCGTAAAAAATAACATTACCCAAAAAAGGAGTATTATATCGTGGTAAAATTTGTAAATAGAGCCAAGATGCAAATATCTACTACGGGTAATGTGTCTAGTATAACTATGTCTAATACACCTCCTGATGGATTTCAAACATTTCAAAGTGCTGGAATTGTTACAGGAGATACTATTAGCTATACTATTGAAAGTGGTGACACCGCATTTGAAGTAGGTACAGGAACTGTAACTATTTCTGGCGGTGTTACTACGTTATCTAGGGATACAGTTTTAACTGGTAGTCTTGGTGCAGGTAATAGGATTAATGTTGGTAACAGTGTTGCAGGAACAGAATCTTTTGTTTTTGTAACTTCAACTGCAGAAGATATGACAAATGCTAGTACACCTGTTATTACTACGGCAATATCAAGTCCACAATCTGCAGAAGTTCTTGCATGGAATGGCACGGCATGGGCTAACGCTACACAATTTTCTGGAACTACAGTTTCGGCAAACGCACCTGCTTCTCCTCAAGAAGGCGATATTTGGGTAGATGAAGCAACTCTTAAAAATTATATTTATTATACGGATCAATCAGGCGATAACTATTGGATTGAAACATTACCTGTAGGACCAACAGGACCAACGGGGTCACAGGGATCGACAGGAGAGGCTGGTACATCAGCTAGTGTCGTTGCTAATCAAACTGCAATGAATGCTCTTACAGGTATAAATGCAGGACACTTAGCTTATGTTACGGCAGACAAAGCTATGTTTAGCTATGACGGTACTGCATGGACAAGATTTGCCTATAGTGCAGATAATAATGCTGCTGGCGTTAGTCGTGTAGTAGCTAATATGGCAGCTTTGATTGCAGTTACAGGAATGAATACAGGAGATATTGCTCTTGTAAATGATTTAAAAAAACTATTTATGTATACAGGAGTTGGTTGGTATGTAATTGCTACTATTACAAATGATTCTCCTTCTGCAATTTCGGGGGTTAATGCTACTTATACTTTATCACAAGACGCAACACCAACTGTTATTACTGCAATAGCTACCGACCCAGAAGGGTTTCCTTTAACTTGGTCTTACTCAGTATCAGCAGGTTCCCTAGGAAGTATAGCTACTGTATCTCAATCAGATAATGTATTTACTATAACGCCTAGTACAACTGATGCAGGTACTTTTAGTTTAACTTTTAGCGCTACAGATAATATAAACGGAGCAGTTAGTGCTTCTAGTGCTTTTACTTTAGCTTTTATAAGTTGGGCTGTTCCTACATTATCTCAAGAAATAGCAACAAGTAATACTAGTGGAGCTTATAGGCCATTCTTTGGCGGCGGCACTGATATTTCTAATGAGGGAACGGCTGTAATTGGACATCGTCAAGGATTTACTAATGGTTATGGTGGTATTAGAATAGTTAAATTATCGGGCAGTACTTGGTCAGTAGAACAAGATATTGAAAATTATATAGATTCAAGTCTTAACTCTAATTATCAATACTATTTAGGTGATTGTGTAAGTATATCTAATGATGGAAATACTGTAGTAGCTTCTAATACTTCTAACGGAAATTTAAACTACGTTTATACAAGAAGTGGAAGCACTTGGAGTTTTCAACAAGTAATAGGTAATGACAGTTCTACTTATAATACTCAACTAGAACGTATGAATATTAATGCTATATCTGGTGATGGAAATACTATTGCATTAGGCAGTAATCCTAGGGGTAGTAATTCTGGAACTACAGTAGATAAAGTATATGTATATAAAAGAACAGGCACTACTTGGGCAGCAGAAACAATATCAGTTCCTACTGAAGTTAGTAATCAAGGCGGTGGTGCTGCTTTTGGTAGATGGGTTAGTTTATCTTCTGATGGAAATAAACTTGCAACAGGCTCTTCAGGATTAGATGTAGGTGCAACAAATGCTGGTGGAGCATGGATTGCAAATAGAAGTGGGTCTACTTGGTCTTGGGAAAGTAAAATACATTTTGGTACTCCTGCAAGTAATGCCAATTGTGGTTTTGGTCAACTGGGTAATATGTCTTCAGACGGTAATTATTTATTAGCAGGAAATTTAGGAGCCAATCAAGAGGCTTATGTTTTTTATTGGGATGGTTCTTCTTGGAATTTACAAGCAACTATTTCAGGAACTAACCCATCAACATATACTGAAACACTAGGACCGGGAGGTGCGGGAAGTTTTGACTCTTCTGGAAGTGTTTTAGCATTGCAAGGGCGTCAACAAGCTGCTTGGTCTACAAATATGGTTGGAACTTTTCAAGCAGATATTATTATATATAAAAGAACAGGTACAAGCTGGTCATATCTAGGTTATATTAGAACTCCTTTATCTTCAGATTTTTTTGGTTTTAACTCTTCTTGTGCTACATTATCAAGAAATAGTGAATATATGATTTTTGGAAATCCAGAAGCGCCTGATCAAAATGGAAATACTGGCGGTAGAGCATATATTTATAAACGAGGGTCTTAATTAATGGCAAAAGCAAACTTTCCTAGTTCGCCTAGTAATGGTGATACATTTACTGTAGGCAGCATACAATATACTTATGATTCTACTAAAGTAGTTTGGAATGCAGTTTCTACTGTTGCAAATACCATAAATGATATTGGAAATGTTAATGCACCATCTCCTACAAATAATCAAATATTAAAATTTTCTAATAGCACTTCAAAATTTGAATTAGCGGACTTACAATCTTCTGTTGCATTTAATGTAAATGGTCTTACAGATGTAAGTGCTGCTTCTCCTTCAGACGGTCAAATTTTAAAATATAACAGTAGTGCTTCACAATATGAATTAGCAGATGGTGCATCTATTACTGCTGTTACTGCTATGTCTGATCTTGCAGCACTTCCTAACCCTAAAGCTGGTGATACAGTTCTTGTTACTTCTTTAAATAAAATGTTTATATATTCTTATGCAGCACCAGTTACATTTGTTGTAACAGTTGTTAATGTTAGCGGTAGTAATGTATTTGCAATAGATGGTGTAAATAATGCTGCTCTTACATTAAATCGTGGAATGACTTATATATTTGATGTAAGCGATAGTTCAAATGCAACACATCCTCTAGGTTTTAAAACAGTTACAAATTTTGGTACAGCAAGTGAGGCTGAATCGGTTACTACTGCAGGGGTAGTAGTATCAGGTACTGCTGGTAGTTCTGGTGCAACTGTTACTTATACTGTGCCAAATGATGCTTCTACAAATTTAAAGTATTACTGCCAAACACATGGAAATGCTATGGGAGCAAATATAGTTACTTCAAGTTCTTCTGGTCGTGGATGGTTTGTAATTGCTACTGTAACTAATGCTTCTCCTACTAGTATTTCTGGAGTAGATGCTACTTATACTTTTGCTCAAGACGGCACACCTACAGTTATTACTGCAGTTTCTTCTGATCCAGAAGGATTACCTATTACTTGGAATTATGCAGTAACATCGGGTTCTTTAGGTTCAATAGCAACTATTAGTCAATCAGATAATGTATTTACTATAACTCCTAGCACATTAGAAGCTAATGCAGGTACTTTTAGTTTAACTTTTAGCGCTACAGATAATATAAACGGAGCAGTTACTGCAGTAAGTGCATTTACATTATCTTTTAGTCCACCACTTTTTACTAGAACATTAGAGGCATTTGTTACTAGTTCAAACACAAGTTATTATTCTAACTTTGGTTTATTTGGAGACTTTTCTGAAAGCAAGTATATTTTAGGTGCTGTTGAAGACAATAAAGCTATACTATATAATGCTACTAATAATACAGTTCTTAATACATTTACTGAGTCTCCAAACGGTAGCATTTCTAGATTTGGAGAATGTGCAATTAGTCAAAATTATGTAGCAGTTAGTGCTTATAATTCGGGACCAAACACTAATGCACCATCATATGGACAAACTGGTACTATTTACATATATAGTGCTTCTGATTATAGTGCAATTACTAATTTTCAAACTTTTGGGTCTAGTGCTAGAGCATATTTAGGAATGAATATGGGCTTTACACAAAATGGAAATTATCTCGTAGCTACTGCGCCAAGAGCAAATTTTGGTTCTACACCGACAGGTAAAGTAGTAGTATATGATGCTAATAATTCTTGGTCAGCAACTCAAATATCTTCACCTTTTTCTTCTGGTCCTTTTGCAGATTCAAATGCTGGTTTTGGTATTGGAGTAACTAATACTTATTTTGCAATAGGTTCTCCAAATTATGATAGCGGAAGTTACAGCAATGATGGTAGAGTTGATATATTTAATGCTACATCTCCATTTGCTCATTTTAGAACGTTTTTACCAGCATCATTAAGCGGAGTTGGTACTAATTTTCAATTTGGTTATTCTGTTGATGCTTGGGATGACTATGTAATTATAGGAAGTGGAACTTCATTTAATAAGGCTTGGATATATAGAATGTCAACAGGAGCACTTATAGTAGAGTTATCTACTCTTGTAACAGGAGAAAGTAATCAGTTTGGAAAATATGTTGGTATAGGCCCAAGTGGAGCAGTAGTTGCTGATACGGGCAATGACGAGGCTTTCTTTTTTAATCTAACTGACATAGCTAATGGAAATGTTACTGCTAATGGGTCTAGGGCTAAATCAGAATATACTGCAGGTGGACTAAATTTAAATGATTTTAGTGAAGGTATTAAAGTTAGTAAAGTTAGTAATAGAGTTTCAATTGGTACTTATTATCCTCAAATATCTGGTTCAAATACAGCTTCTAGGGCATACATATATAGTTAAAAGGGAATTTAGTTAGTGTTAGGATTTGCGCCAATAGCAAGTAATGCAGTAGCTGCAGCTAGTGTAAAGGAACTCTTTGGCCCTAAATTAACAAGTGTTCCTATTAACTCTAGTATTGAAAATGTAACTTTAACGGCAACTGCAATAATTGGTCCTACACCCGTAAGACAATTTAATAGTACGGTATATCATAATACTAATGCAGGTTTAACAGATTCAAGTGGCAATCCTTTACCTGCTAATTTTGTTGTCAAAAATAAAGAAGAGTTTCCTCTTGATAGTGGGGGAACAACAGTATCGTCAGAACATTATTTTGTACAATTTGGTATGGGGTTTTTTGATGCATCAACTACTGTAGAAAATTTATTAGATGTTAGTGGTAACGTATCTCAAGGATTTGTAAAAGGTACTGGAGAGGTTGGATTATCAGATCAATTTGCTAATCATTTTAGATTGCAAACAGGTGTTGACAATTCAGGAAATCCTATTTTTCATGCAGATACTCCCGAAAGATTTATTTATGATAGGTCTATTTATCAATTTCCCGGCGATTTATTTTATGATATAACAAAAGCTAATCTTAGTCAACCTTCAGGTACTCCTGCAGGAGCAATTCACAATCCAATAGATATAAATTTATTTTTTCCTCATAAAGCTGCAAATACAAAAGTATATAAAAATTCTGACAATGATGTAAAAAATATTAGATTTTATGGTTCTGTAGCTGATGAAACTATTCCTGCTGGTTATTCAGAAGATACTACAGCTACAGAAACATTAGGTGACTTTACTTTAGGTTTTAATGGTGTACCTGTGGTAGTTGGTGCAGAACGTGCCACTACTCGTATGTTAATTGTAATGCACAATCCTGCTGCTTCAGTTCCTGACAGTGGAATTATTTTACAAGGTCTAAGAACTTTAGACATAGATTTTACTATTAATCCATATCAGGTACAAACTTTTATAGGTAAATTATTACATCCTAATTTTGATTCACAACATGAATTGTTAATAGGGGGAACCTTACAAACTGTTGATGTTTATAATCCTAGACTTGATCCTCTTACAGATTGTGGTATGGAAGCATTTTATAACCCACCTCTTAAAGATGGATTGCCTTTTTTAGCTACAATAGAAAATTCAGATTCAACAAAACCTTTTACAGGACTAGAAGCTACAGGATTTGTTAGAGGAAGTTTAAAAGATTTACAACAACGTGGTTTAGTAGATGCAAATGGAAATCCAATAGAAGGCGCTACAGACGCAGATGGTTTTATTCCATCTGATCCTGTATTTCCCCCTATATTTGGTGCAAGTGTTGAACTTCCAACATTTCCTTTATTTAATTTAAATTTTGATTTTGTTGCAAACAATTCTATAACTGTTAGAGTATCTGACAATGATGTATTTACTCAGCCAGACGCAAATAATTTTAATCATCCTACTACATTAAATTTAGCCATTGGTGCAAATAGTACTGCAGTGCCATCAGATTCTAGGCAAAGTGATGCAGGTTTATTTTTTGATTTATCTCAAAATATAAAAGTAACTACAGCAATGTTAAGAAGCCCTAACTATTATGGTGGTGTAGGTTCTACAGGAAGTTTAGGAAATTTAATTGCTGCTGTTTATTCAGGAAATACTACATCTTTAAATGAAACAACAACACCTTCTACGGTTCCTTACATACCTTTGACACAAGGTTTAGAACTTAGAGAGCGTGGTACAGATGGCGCTCCTTCAGCATTTTTACAATTTAATAACGGTACATTTAAATTAAACAAACCAAATAATGTTTTAATAGGTAGTAATACCACTACTCATATAGTAAAAGTTGTTGGTGGTGTATATCAAATAGATGGAGTAATTAGACCTGCTTTAAGTTTAATTATTGGAGATAGTTATATATTTGACCAAAGTCATTCTAGTAATGCAGGACACTTTTTAGTATTTAATACTGCTGCAGGATTAGGATCAGGAACAGCTAGATACGAAACTTTTGTAACTAATAGTGGTTTATCTTCTGGTGGAACATCGGGTGCTTTTACAAAAATATATGTTGACAATGTAGATCATTTATATTACGGTTGTCATTATCATGCAAATATGGGTAACACTGCCGCAAGCGGTGGTTTTGCTATATCACAACCTTTTTATAGGGCATTTGCAAGTAGGCTTGTAGCAAATGTAGATTTAACTTCTCAGTTGGCTACAGGACAAACAGGCACATTGTTAGAAGGAGAAGGAACTGGTTCTTCTGCACCTGTTGCTGGAGAAGTAAGCGGCGATGCGTTAGCTCAAGCATTTGTAAACATGTTTGGTGTTCAAAGAAGTGGAGAAGTAGGACAAGTACAAACAGAACTAGGAAATGCTACTGTAGACACAAATACAAATAAAATAGATTATAGAAATTCTGTAGGAGATGTAAAGGTAATACATTTTTCAGGAGTAGGTTCTGATAGAGTACCACATCAATCTATTCCTTTTATAGATAATGGACAACAAGAACAAACTGCAACTCAAATATCCTCTATACCCGTTAATTATGTAGCACGTTTTGATCATTATATAAATTATGGAACAGGATTTAGAGACTCTACTGTAACAGAATTACAAGGAACTTCTGCTGCAGGTAGTTTTACACATCAAACAAATTCTATTATTATTATACCCACAGACGAAAGAACAGAGGGAATCGCTCATGTAACCCCTGCTTTAGATACAACAGGATTACTTTTAAATTCAGGGAATTTACTTTTAATAGTATCCGAACCTTTAGTAAGTAATTTTGATGCAACAGTAAGTTTAGGAAATATAACTCCTATTGGTAAAAGTCAAGCATTATTAGGTCTTAATCCTTTAGGTTCTTCTTTTGACGATGAACATCCTGATGGTCTTGAAAGCACTTTTTCAACAGGTACACTTAGTCTTAGCATAGGTGCCGATCCCTTTGATCCTGTACTAGGTTTTGGTTTTTCGGATTTAAATACTTTAGTTATTTCTCAAGGTCAGTTATTTACACTAGAAGGTAATGTATTTGATTTTCCAGATGGAGGAGGTTTACTTACAGGATCAGTTGGAACTATTACTCCTAAAGTTATTAGTAACTTAGTCGGAGTGTCAAATCAAACTTTGTTACTAGGAAATCTTAAAGGTAAATTATTTTTACTTATGGAGAGTGGAAGTAATATAGGAATTAGTGGCCCTGATGTAACTATAGAATTATATGGTTTGATTGGAATAGCAGAAAGAACTAATCCAGCGCTTAGTGCTAGACATCTTATTAATGATCACGATAATCGTACTAATATAACAAAAATAAACGGTAACATTAGACCATTTAAAGAGCAAGGAAAAGATTTTAGTAAGCACGTTTCTCCGCATGGACCAAGAACTTCTATTTTACTTACTCACTTTTTAAGTGGTATAAATGCTACAGGAGAAACTGAATTACCTACAATAAATACAGATACTTTTATATCAAATGTACAAAGTACAACTTCAATAGAAAATATTACAACAGAATCACACAACACTTTAATTATTGTAGGACAAGAAACAACAGGCAGTGTTTCAGCAACAATACCAAAAGTAAATGCAATTGTTTCAGGAGTAGAATCTACCACTGCCGTAAACAGTAATATAAAAGTTAATAGCGGAAGTACTCTTGTAGCAACCCCTAGTGTAGGAAACATTGGTATAGTTTCTGCAAGAGTATCAGTCGAGAAAATAATATCTAATGTAATTAGTTTGTTTGAAAATAGAGCGCCTCAAATTAATACTGCAGGTTCTTTAAGTACAACGGTAGGAAATAGTGCTACAGGAAACATAGATACAACAGCAGTAGTATTTAACTTTGCTAATTTTGCAGACAAATTTACTAGAGAAAATTTAGTTACGGCAAGTGATACATCAAGATTAATTACAATAGCTTCTCAAAATAGAAAAGTATTTGCATAAAGGAAAACAATATGGCATTAAGTTGGCCCGATAAAGACCCAGATGAAACTCTAGATTATAGCATTGATTGGAGTGCTTTTCTTGGTGATGCTACTATATCTAATGTACAGTGGGCAGTAAAATCTAATGCTTTTAAACCAGAAACAAACATTAATCCCGGTCAAACTATAACTAATATTTCATCTAATGCTGTAATAGATGATATTATGTTAGTGTCAAAAACAAATACAAACAATGTTGCTTCTGCTTATATTGGAGGTGGATTAAATTCAGAAACTTATGTATTTTATTGTACTATAACAGACAGTTTATCACGTACTTCACAAAGAGCAATTAAATTAAAAGTCAAGGATAGATAATGGCATATAATTTTTTAGGTTTAATTAACGATGTTAATAGAAGGTTAAATGAAGTAGAATTAACAACTACTACATTTAACACTGCTATTGGTGAGTATAGTATGATTAAAGATGTTATAAATGCTTCTATACGCTATATCAATCAACACGAATTTGAATGGCCTTTTAATCACGAAACTGAAAACGAAACAGTTACAGTAGGCACTGTAAGATATGATTTTCCTTCTAATGCTAAAAGTGTTGATATGAATACTTTTAGAATAGAAAGAAATAGCACATTAGGAAATCAAACTAAAAAATTAAAAGTTATAAGATATAATGAATATCTAGAAAAATACGTTGACAACGAATATAATACATCTACTGTAGTGCAAGGAATGCCTCATTCAGTAGTTCGTACTCCTAGTGAAGAGTTTGCTTTAGTGCCATCACCAGATAAAGCATATACAGTTACTTATGAATATTATAAAATACCTTCTGATTTAACTACAGCTACATCTGTACCAACATTGCCAGAACAATTTAGATATGTTATAATAGATGGTGCTATGTATAATGCTTATTTATTTAGAGGAGAAAGTCAAGAAGCTGCAATGATGCAACAACGATTTGAGCAAGGAATTAAACAAATGAGAACTATTTACATAAATAGATACGAATATGTTAATTCTACTATGCTTACACGTAGTGCGTATGCTTCTAATACAAGAGTTAATTAATGGCTAGTACCAGAGAAACTTTTCCTATTGAATTTAAAGGTGGTCTTATTACTAATATGAGTCCTCTTCAACAAGGTATAAATGCTCCCGGTTCAGCTACTGTATTACAGAATTACGAATGTGCTATAGATGGTGGATATAGAAGAATATTAGGTTTTAAAAAATTTAGTAGTAATATTATTCCTCCTTATGGAAAACCTGTTGTACATGGAGCTAGTCAAACTGGAACGTCTATTATTATTGCTAATATTTATACTTCTCCTATTATAGGAGATAAATTTACAGTAACAGGTATAACAGGGACTTATACAATAAGCAATGTATCTTTTGATAGCGTAAATAATAGAGCAACTTTAACGTTAACTACTTCTTTAGCTTCTAGTCCTGTTAATGCAGCAGCTATTAATTTTACTTCAATAGTATCAAAATATACAGCAAATGGATTAGGAATATTTAGCACAGATGCTGGCGTAAAAGCTATAATAGGTTACAATAACGATTTATTTCAAACAGGTGGAGATTTAGTATCCTCTGAATATGAAAAAATAAATGTTCCTAACTATGGTACTCCTTTAGTAAACGGAAGTAGTCAAACAGGAACAACATTAATAATAGATGGTATCACATCAGCCCCTCAAAATGGAGATGTTTTTACAATTAATGGAGTAGATAAAGTATATACAGTTAGAACAAACGCTACTGTTTCTTCTGGTGGAACAACTTTAACTATTGATCCCGCACTTGCTTCTAGTCCAGTAGATGATGCAGCACTAACTTTTATTAGTACAAGTAGAAAATTAGCTTTACAAACAAGAATTACTGACTATAACTATAGTGGAACACAAAAAATTGCTATTGTAGATGGTTTTAATTCTCCTGCTTTATATGATGGTACAACATATACTGCATTAAACTCTGCACCATCTGATGTTCAAGGTGCTTCATTTGTAATAAATTATAGAAATCATTTATTTTTTGCTAAAGGTTCAAAACTTACTTTTACTGCACCTTTTACTGATAATGATTTTAACACAGGCAACAATGCAGGAACTATTCGTGTATCAAATAATATAACAGGATTAATAGTATTTAGAGAACAACTAATTATATTCACACAAAATAGTATAGAAAGAATTACAGGAAGTACAGCATCTGATTTTTCTTTAAAGCCAATTACTACTGACATAGGAACTTCTAGTCCAGAATCAATTCAAGAAGTAGGTGGCGATATAATGTTTCTTGGTCCTGATGGACTTAGGCTTTTAAGTGGTACAGATCGTATTGGAGACTTTGGACTAGGAGTTATTTCAAAAGCTATTCAAAGTAAATTAACAGATTTTATAGATTCTAATATTAATTTTACTAGTGTTGTGATTAGAAGTAAATCACAATATAGATTATTTGCAAACAATTTATTTAGCAATGGTATTATAGGCACACAATTTTCTTCTCAAGGTGGAGAAAACTTTGCTTGGTCTGAAATGAGTGGTATTAAAGCTAACGTAGCCGCAAGTAATTTATATAATAACAAAGAAGTTATTTTATTCTCTAACGATACAGGATATGTTTATCAATTAGAAAGCGGAAATAGTTTTGATGGAGCTAATATATCAGCAGTATATCAAAGCCCTTTTATGCCTTTAAATGATCCTAGAATGCGTAAAACAATATATAAATGCACAATTTTTACAAATCCAAAAGGCTCTATTGAATTTGATGTATCTTTAAAATTTGATTTTGATGAATTAAACTCAGTTCAACCTAATGCAATTAGTTTTAGTAATATAGCATCAACTGTTTCTTTTTACGGTCAAGCATTATTTACTAATACTGCATCAGATACTTCTGCTAAATATGGTGGAAAATTAGCTAGAATATTTAAAACTCAAACAGTAGGAACAGGATTTGTAGTATCTTTAAAATTTGAAACAGATAATACTAATCCCTCTTTTGGTTTAGATACAGCTACGTTAGAATATAATACAAATGCAAGAAGGTAATTAAAATGGGTACAGGCTACACAAGACAAGATAATGCTAATAATATTGCCAATGGTAACATTATTAATGCTGATGACCTTGATGCTGAATTTGATCAAATTGCATTAGCTTTTGGTACTTCTGGTCATTCTCACGATGGCACAGCAGAAGAAGGAGGAAGAATAAATACACTTGGACCTAGTGGGGAATTTATTGCTAGTTCTACTACTGTAACTCCTAATTCTAATAATACAGTAGATATAGGTACGTCTAGTTTACAATTTAAAGACCTTTATATAGATGGTATGGCATATATTGATGGACTAAATCAAGATGTATTAGTAGATACAAATAAAAAAGTTCAGTTTAGAGATAATGCAATTCATATTCAATCTAGTGTAGATGGTCAATTAGATATTGTAGCAGATGCAGAAGTGCAAATTGATGCTACTAAAGTAGATATAAATGCTAATTTAGAAGTATCGGGATCACTAACAGTTGGTACTACATCGTTTTCTGAAGCTACACTTAGCGTATTAAATGGTGCAAGTGTAACTACTGATGAGTTAAACTACAATGATACAGGCGCTGCAGTTGGTACTGTTGTAGCAAATAAAACTGTTACGGCTGATGCTAATAAGGACGTAGCAAGTTTTCGTAACTTAACACTTACAGGCAATTTAAACGCAGCAAATGCTACATTGTCGAGTACATTAAACGCTGCTACACTGGATATATCTGGTGATGTTGATATAGACGGAACACTTGAAACTGATACTTTATCAATAAATAGCACTGTGGTTACTTCTACTGCTGCAGAATTAAATATTCTTGATGGTGTAACATCTTCTACTGCTGAATTAAATTACAATAATACAGGTGCGTCTGTTGGCACAGTAGTAGCAAACAAAACAGTAACGGTAGATTCTAACAAAGATGTTTCTAGTTTTAGAAATATAACATCTTCAGGTGTAGCTACTTCAGGAAGTATTGTAATAGATGATGCAGGTACTATTGGTTCTGCTAGTGATACTGATGCTATTGCCATAGCTTCTAATGGTGATATATCAATATCTCAAGATTTAACTGTGTCTGGAAATTTAACAATTTCTGGAGTAACAACTACTGTAAATTCAAGTGAAATTAATTTAGCAGATAATTTAGTACTTATTAACTCTTCTTTTACTGGAGCAAGTCCTCCTACTAATCAGTCTTATGGTATTGAAATAGAAAGAGGTAATGCTGCAAATGTATCATTTGTTTGGGATGAATTAAATGATAAATGGTCACTTGGCAGTGAAACATTAGTAGCTAATACTTTTGAAGGTGCATCATTAGATATATCTGGTAATATAGACGTAGATGGCACAACTAATTTAGATGCTGTGGATATTGATGGCGCTGTTCAATTAGATAATACGTTTACAGTAGGCGTGGATGATACAGGGTATGATGTTAAATTTTTTGGTGATACGGCAAGCGCTTATGTGCAATGGGATGCAAGTGAAGATGATTTAATTTTAGGCGGTGCTGCAGGGCTAATAGTTCCAGATGGCAAACTTACTTTAAACTCTACGGCAGTTACCTCTACTGCAGCAGAGTTAAATATTCTTGATGGTAACACTTCTGCTACATCTACTACAATTGAAGACGCTGATCGTGTAGTTATAAATGATAATGGTTCTATGGTGCAAGTAGCAGTAACAGATTTAGCTGCATACTTTGATGATGAAATAACAGCAATGCCTAATCTAGTAACTACTGCAGCTACAACAGTTGGTGTTCTTAATAGTGGTCAAATTGGAAGTGGTTTTGGCAGTATTAACACGGGTTCAAGCGAGATTAGAACAACAGGTAGTGGTTTATTTGGCGCAGTGGGCGTTACTGGAGATTTAGATATTTCTGGAAATTTAAAACTAAGCTCTACGGCTGTTACTAGTACTGCAGCAGAGCTTAACATTATGGACGGAGACACATCTGCTTCTACCGTCACGATAGCCGATTCAGACCAAATGGTTTTGAATGACGGTGGAATCATGAAACAGATTGTCGCTAGTACGCTTAAATCTTATACTCAAGGATTAACTTTTGCGTCTGTTCAGACTCACAATAATGGCGTCACTAATAGTACTTTTACTACTTTTACTTTAGCTACGTTAAGCAGTGGTCAAGGTGCGTTAATTTTGCCTTTTGTTAACGAATCTAGAATGGATAGTAACCCTTATCAAAGTGCCACATATACAGGAGGCACTAATGGAGGTGGTTTTCAACTTCACTCTGCGAGTGCTACTATATCCATACAAGCAAGAAATGATGGCAGTGGCGTAGATGGCAGTTTTTCTGGAGTTATAATTATATTTAATGGGGCAGAATAATTATGTACACCACATTACAAGATTTATTAATAATAATTGCAACGGCATTAGGTGCAAGCATACTTGCATTAATACGTATGATATTTACAAATGAAAAAAAGATACAAATGTTAGAAAAGGAAATATCTTATAGAACAGATTTACTAGAAGAAGTAAGGCAAGAACAAAAAGAAATGCGTAGAGACATACAACGATTGTTTGAAGGACCAAAGGATTAAACAATGCTTGCTGAATTAGCTGTAGCAAATGCTGCTTTTCAAGTAATTAAAACTGCTGTTCAAAATGGCAATGATCTTGCTAAAGTTGCTCATAAAATAGCTGATTATACTCACGCAAAAACAGACATCGAAAAAAAGGTAAGGGAAGATAAATCACGTGGACGTAATAGTGCAGATTTAGAGTCTTTTATGGCTCTGGAAGAAATAAGAGAACAAGAAAATTCACTAAAAGAAATAATGATATGGGCAGGTGAACCGGGTCAATGGGATAGATGGGTAAAGTTTCAAGCAGATGCTAGGATTGCAAGAAAAAAAGAAGAAGAAGAGAGAGAAAAATGGGCAACAGAATTGTATAATAATGTAGGAATTGCTGCAATAGTAATTGCAGTACTATTAGGATTATACGGTTTATTTTTGTTTGTTTTATATTTACAAGGGTTATAATAATGAATATGCAATTTAAAGGATTTAAACCAGAAGCACAACAGCGTATTGCAAATACGTTGGGCTTTAAAGGTAGTGCAGATAAGTTTGAAGACTTTCTTAACAATAATCCTACGGCAAAACAACAATACGAAAAGTATACACAGCAAGCGATTAATATGATGAATGGTGGTATGGTACGTAAAAACTATGAAGAAGGAGGAGTTGTTGATGAAGATATAGAAGATAATCAAAATCAAATACAAAAAGATTCTATAGATAGAATGAATAATCCTACTATGCCAACAGGAACTATTTCACAACCTTCTGGAACAGTTGTTAATACTAATCAATTAATATCTGAAGATAAAGGGCAAATAACAGGTACACCTTCTATTACAACAAAAACAGCAGATGTAAAAGATGCTACTGCAGCAACCACTACTGGAACTAATATAATAGATGATCCAAGAGAAACTAAAGAGGATGTAAAAAAAGTATTAGACGATACAGAAACAGTAAAAGGAGAAATATCTGAAGATTCTAAAGTATCTGCAGAAGAACAAAAAGAATCTATGGTATCTGATTTAACTGCAGCACAAGGTGAAGCAGTTATGATGAACAATCCTGTTCAAAGAGAATTGCAACAAGGAGAACTTATTGAACCTGCAGCAAACGCAGAAAAAGCAGCTAAATTTACAGAACAGATAGAAGCAGCACAAGCTACTCCTACAAAAAAAGCTACCGTAAAAGGTCAACTAGAAAATTTAATGGAAGACTTTGAGGACGGTAACACTCCTGCATGGGCTTCAGGAGCAATGAGAGCCGCTACAGCGCAAATGGCAGCACGTGGACTAGGGGTTAGTAGCATGGCAGGGCAAGCTCTTGTACAAGCTGCTATGGAAGCCTCTTTACCTATTGCACAAGCAGACGCATCTACCGTTGCAAGTTTTGAAATGCAAAATCTTAGTAACAGACAGCAACGAGCTATGCTTGCTGCAGAACAACGTGCTTCATTTATGGGGCAAGAGTTTAATCAAGCGTTTCAAGCACGTGTTGCAAATGCATCAAAAGTTAGTGACATAGCTAACATGAACTTTACAGCAGAGCAACAAATAGCATTAGAAAATAGTCGTGCTGCTAATACTATGGCTTTAAATAATTTGTCTAATAAACAAGCGTTAGTAGTAGCAGAAGCTGCTGCACTTGCTAATCTTGACATGGCTAATTTAAATAATCGTCAAGCTGCCGCTGTACAAAATGCCCAATCTTTTTTAGCTATGGATATGTCTAATCTAGCTAATGAACAACAGACAGAAATGTTTAAAGCACAACAACGTGTACAGTCTTTATTTACAGATCAGGCTGCAGTAAATGCAACTGCTCAATTTAATGCTACTAGTAAAAATCAAACAGATCAATTTTTTGCTAGTCTTAAAACGCAAACTTCCCAGTTTAATGCTTCACAAGCAAATGCTATGGCACAATTTAATGCAGGAGAAGAAAATGCTATTAGTAAATTTACTGAGGAATTAACAAATCAACGTGAACAATTTAATGCACAAAATGGTTTAGTAATTGCTCAAGCAAATGCAACTTGGCGTAGAGAAATTGCAACTGCAGATACTGCTGCAATAAATAGAGCAAATGAAATTAATGCTCAATCTTTGTTAGCAATATCAAATCAAGCATATCAAAATTTATGGCAAGAACATGCTGATCAAATGGAATGGGCTTGGACAACTGCTGACAACGAAAGAGAAAGACAAAATAACTTAGCTTTACAACATCTTGTAAATAATCAAGCTCAAACAACAAATGAGTACAGAGAAAGTATAGCACAAGCTAGTGCTGTAGGTGAATTACTTTCTTATGGGCTTAAAAAAGGTATAGATACACTCTTTTAATAAGGAAAAATAAATGATAAATCAAGCTAGACAGTCTTACTTAAACATGATAAAATTATTAGAAGAAAGTCAATCTAATGCACCTGTAGAAAGTTCTCATACAGGATTGTTGTCACGTAATAAACCCAAAACAAAAGATAAAAAACAAGGTAATGTTGATTCACGTAAACGAGTTGCAGGACTCATGTTAGATTTAATAAGGGTAAGAACAAATGACAATAAGTAATAATCCTTTAGATGCTCCAATTCCCGGTATGTCTTTAACAGGAGAACTAGGCGCAAAACCTTGGCAACAACCTGCACAACATGCAGATATAGAAAATGTAATAGATTATTACATGGATTATTTAACTGATCCTATATTTGTAGACAAAACTTTAGATGTGTTAGAATTAGGAGTACCTGTAACTTCTCTAGCTCAAATAATTAATAATAGTTCTATAATGGAAGGAATACATAGTGTTGATGCAGGTATTCTTGTAATGCCTATTATAATGGAAATTATTGCAAATGTTGCAGAGGGTTCGGATATTAAATACGAAATGGGTACAAAAATAAAAACTGATCCTGATAAAATAGATAATACAAAAATTGCTCTAGCTTTTAAAAATATCAAAGAAAAAGTTTCAGACAAAGTAGAACAAACAGATAAAGAAAAAGAAACATCTGAGCCTACGGGTCTTATGATGAGGAGAAAGTAAATGGGATTATTTGGTGGAGTAGGTGGCGCTCTTGCAGGTGGGTTTTCAGAAGGTCTTGTTAAAGAATTTAAACTTGAAGACGAGCGTAAAGAGCAAAGAAAATTAATTCAAGATGAAAGAGATGAGGCACAACGTGTACGTGATCAAGCCCGTAAACAAAAATTAGCAGATCGTGCTTATGCTGCATCTGTTCTAAAAAAGAAAGAACGTAAAGCAGAGGAAGAAAAATTAGAAGAATTAATAGAAAAATTACAGTTTCATTATGGTGACAAAGCACAGGCCATTGCTAATAAAGGTATTGGGTTTGCTGGTGAGGCATTAGCAATGGCTGGTGCATATCGAGATGCAGGACTTAACCCTGCTTTAATGGTAGATATTACTACTGGTAAACTAACAGATATACCTGCAGGACAAGATGGTGCTGTACCTAGTTTTATAACATTTAAACCTATCGCAGAAAAAGAGAAAAAAGATCATAATACTTTTCAAGCTGCACTTGTAGCTGCTAATGAAGATATATTAAATGCTTCTACAGAGCCACAACGTGTAGCTGCACAAGAAAGATTTAATAGTATTAATGCAGCACATCAAAAATTTAAACAAGAAAACGAAGATGCGGCAGCATCAGGACAATTAGATTTTTCTATACAAACACGTGATGCTATATTACAAACACCTATTACAAATGCATTTAAAAATGCAGGATTGTATAAAAGAGATATAAATGGTGAGATAACATTAAAGTTTGAAGGTAATCAAGGCCAAGTATTTAGTATTATGGACAGTATTATAACACAAAATGAAGAAGCATTTATTAACGTAACAGATAAGCCCTTTATAACAAAACTACAAGGACAAAGAACTTCTTTAAATAATCAAGCAATTGCTTACATTCAAAACACAAAGAATAAGCCTGAAGCTGTTTTTTTAAATACTAATCCTGCAATTCCTAAGTTTGTTCCATTAGAAAATGCAGGTACAACAGCAAGAAGTGAAGAAGAAATAGAACAAGGAAGAAAATCAGGTAAATACAGACCTAATCAAGTTGTTGAATACGTATTTACTAATGATAAGGGTGAACAAGACATAGGCTATGCAATAATTACTACTACAGGTACATTATTAGGTATGGGATCAGATTAATAATGGACAGATTTTCTTTTGGTGAAAAGTTTACTGGTGAAATAACACAAAAAAATAAACTTAGTAACAGTCCCATTAATACAAAAGAAACTAAAACTAAACCCATAGATAATTCTATAGGTAGATTTTCTTTTGGTGAAAAGTTTACTGGTGAAATAACACAAAAAAATAAACCTCAACCTGTAAATAATTCTAAAGGTAGATTTTCTTTTGGTGAAAAATTTGATCCTACTTATGGTACTGGTCCTAATGTTAATGTTGTAGGTAATGAAAAACTTATTACAGATGATCGTGCGCCTACAGACGAGGTAACTTTTGAAGCAGACAATTTAGCAAGACAAGAATTAAGTGCAGATGTAGTAGAAAAAGTAAACTCTATGTATGATACAGAGTTTAAAGCTACTAAAGCAAAAGAGTATGATGCATCAGGTAAATCTACTAGAACAGGCGTAAGAAGAAAAGCAGAGTTTGCAGATATACGTAGGGGCATTGAGCAAGATTTACGTAGACAAGGCGTTGTTCCAGAACAAATGGAACAAGCTATGGAAGATGAACTTAAAGCTAGAGGAATAGAGGTAGGATCATTAAGTGAAACTGCAGAAGTGTATGCAGAACAAGAAAGCGCACGTGCAGTAGAAAAAGTAAATAAAAAGAAAGAACGGTTAATTGAATTATTAACTAGTGAAAATTTTGTAACTAGTGGACTTACTGATCAACTATTAAATAGTGGGCTATCCATATCACAAATAAATACTATTGTTACTGCAGATGAATTTCTTAATCCTGTAACTGGTATAGTAGATGTACCTATTTTATTTAAAGATGCAGGAGAGAGTATAAAGAACGGTGATTATGGTGTAGCCAGTTTACAAGTAGGTGCTGCTGCACTGTCATTAGCACCTGCTTTTGGTGTAGTTAAGGTAGGCACAAAGGTTGCTGGAAAATCCAGAAAAAAAGTTATGGATAAAATTGTTGCAGCCGATACATCTTCTACAAAAGAGACAGTAGAAGCTGCAAGAGTATCTGCTAATACTGGTGAAGGTAAAGAAATTGGACAACAATTCTTACGAGAATTTGAAGAGGCTAATGAAGTAAATGTAACAGACGTAGACCCTGAAACGGGCAAGCTATCCATCAATCAACAAAAAGCAAGGGACGCTGGTAGAGATACAGCAACAGATGTAATGAACCTACAGGCTAGTAGGTCTGCTAGTGAGGCAGATTTAATAGCACAAGGAAAAGATGCAGATAGGATATTTACTGACGCAGAAGCATTCCTAGATGTAGGAGAAGATGCAGATGCGTTAATGAGTCCTATCCTAAAGGCTGAAAAATTTAATGCTATTGTATCTATAGCTAAAGATTTTAAAATAAACAATCCTAATAGTTGGAGTAATGACAAAACAGTTATTGACAATTTGTTTGAACTTACTGTTGGTAAAGACATTGATGCTAACCAAGAACTAGCTGATAGTTTAGCAAAGTATGGCTTGACATTTGATGAATATGTAATGACTGTAGTAAGTGGTGGGTCAGACGCTGGTAAAATTCTTAACAAACTATCTCAAATTAAACGTGCAGGACATTTAGATAATGTAAATGCAACTAAAAACAAAGCATTAGAAAAAAGACAGAAGGGTTTCATGCGTACATTTAGACGCTTAGAAAACATTAGGCGTGGTGGTATGGTCAGTATGATTAAGACTGCTGCCCGTAACCTGCAATCTGCAGCTATACGTGCGCCTATGGAAGCCTTTGAAAACATTATGGATAATACTATCTATGCTTTGCAGAATGATGGTGTTATTGCTGGCGGTAAAGCATTACTAGACCTTAGAGGTGGTTGGAAAGGTTCCTTGTCACACCTAAAGTATATGTATCGTAATCCTGTACTAGCTAAAGAACTAACAGAGCATATTTTAGATAGGCCAGAGTTTGCAAAACAATACACTAATCTATTTGACAATGTTAATGAATATCAAAAAGTTACAGGTCGTGGTGAAGGTGGTGCATTAGATACAGTATTAAGTAAAGTAGAAGATGTAGTAACATTTGCCAACACTCCCAACAGAATACAAGAATATCTTGTACGTAGGGGTGCTTTTATGGGTGAAATGGAACGTCTTGTACAAAGAGAATACGGTATAGATTTTCTTGAGGCTCTTAAAGATGGTAAGCTACGTGACCTTATGGCTAACAGTAGTAGTGTACGTCCTAAAGGCAAGGCAAAGTTTGAAGATTTAATTGAGCAATCTATACGTAGAGCATTAGATGTTACATATGCTAAAGCACCAGATGTACCTATGTTTAAATCTGCATCAGATTTTATTACTCGTAACGGCTTAACTACTGTAATAGAATTTCCAAGATTTATGTTTAACTCACTAGAGTTAATGGGACAATATTCTGCTGGTGCAGCTAATCCAGTATTAAAACGTATAATGGGTAAACGTGGCCCACTAGACGCTAAAGACAGACAGAATATTACTAGAAACATGACAGGTGCTATGGCTATCTATGCTGCCTATCAGTACAGAACCAGTGGTCAAGAGCCAGCCTCTTACGAACAAGTTAATACAGGTGATGGTACAGTAATGGACGTTACACCACAGTTTCCATTGAGACAAACCTTATGGATAGGTGAAGCTATTAATCAAGTAATGAAAGGTACATTAAATAACTGGAAAGGTTTTACAGCAGATGAAATGTTAGAAACTTTTGGTGGTGCATCTATGCGTACAGGTGCAAGTAATGTATTTATTGATGAAATAGGAGACATGATTAGTAATGCTGGTGATTTAAAAGGTGAAGAACAGGCAGGTAAACTATTAGGTGCTACCATGGGTAACTATCTGGCGTCTTGGGGTGTGCCTCTAGCACAAGTTATAGAGGCACAACGTATCTCTGGAAACAGACCTATGACTTATGAAGATAGATCAGGAGACTATATATTAAAAGATTTTGGCGAGTCTTTTACATCTAATGTAGAACGATCTTTTGATCAACGCTATGGAAATATATTTAATCCTAGTGCCATTGGAGATATGCCGTTACGTGAAGGTTTGTTTGATGTAGACAGTGGTAGAACTAGAGTAGGAGCAATAGGGAGTGGGCTATTTGGTATTACTAGATTTACAGGAAACTCTGAAAATGCAGAGTATTTAATCCGTAAAGGTTTTAATGATTGGGAATTAGGTAGTCAAGAACCTGTTAAAAAAGTTAGAAATGCACAAAATAAATTAATGCGTAAAAATTTAAATCAAGTAGTAGGTGCAGTTAAAAATATAGAGGTTGGTCTGCGTAAAAAATATATGGAAATGTCACCTGAGTACAAATCAGGTGAGTCTATAGACGCTTTTGTAAATAAACAAATACGTCCTATAATTAAAGGGTTTACAAACGATATTAAAAAACTCACAAAAGAAGCTGCTAAAGAAGGAGTATCTTTTAACGAATTAGCAACTGATGAATATAATAAAATACCAAAAGACAGAAGAATAAGGGCAAAACAGGCTTATGATATTGGGCAAGATAAACTAAATGAAAAAGATAGAACACCTTTTGACAGAACAAATGGCGCTCACTTGTTAATATTAAAAGCCCTAGATGAAGCACTAAGTACTGGCGATACTATATTCTAAAGAGTGAGGGGCTTAATTGCCCCTCTTTTTCTTTTACCTATTGTCACCACTACCACCAATAGTACCATTAGCTTTACGCTTAGATAACTTCAACTCATTCTGACTAGCTATATAACCTAATGTTAATTCAAGATCAGTGGCTAGTGCGGCACAGTACCACAGTACATCACCAATCTCCTTGGCTATAGCGTCCCTATCCTCAGATGTAAAGACCCCATCCTTATCACGTAAGACCTTCTTAACTTTGTTGGCTACCTCACCTGCCTCACCTACTAGGCCCAGTGCAGGATACACAACCTTGTCTGTATAGATAGCTGTGGTTGCTGCTGATCTTTGGTACGAATTAAAGTCAGACATGCTATACTTCCCCTGCATAAAGTTTTTTGCGTCTTTTTCTAAGCTGTTCATTTCGTTTTACTCTCTTTAAGTTTTCGTAATATGCTTTATTAAAGCCACGATTCCACTCACGAAACTGCATAGTATTAACGTTAAAAGGATTATTTAAACGACCTCTATAAAAAGAAGAGTAACCTTGTTGACACTGAACTTTAAGGGGAGCGTCATACTTACCTAAACCTCTGTCTTGTCTTGTTGGTATGATAGTAGTCATGCAGTTTCCTTTATATTAATTAGCTTGGCGTCTACATATGGAACATGATAAAATTGTTCACCTTTCATTATATTTCTGCCTTTTGCCTCTTTTAAGGTATCTTCTTTAAGTTGTTTACTGTCAATACACCATACTTGTTTAAGGTCTTCCCTAAAAATGTAAAAAGTTAAATTACTTGTATACTTACTTAGTAACTTCTTTTTACGTTCTGGTATACGTATTTCTTTCCAGTGAGTAGGCCAATCTCCCTTCCACGATACTTTTACTTCTGCTTCATTAAAGTATGTTTTACCGTCTTTTTGTGTAACTAAATCAGCAGTGTAAGATTCTTTACTGTTTATAACTACATGTCCTTTTGCTTCTAGAAGTTTAATTAACGTTTCTTTTGCTATTCCATCATACTTACCGTATAAGTTATGTGAGAAAGGCTTTCTATAAGGCTTCATTTTATACTCCTACTGAGTCTTCTTCCATGTTTACACACTTACCACTAGCTTCTGCATAAGGAGTAGGTGCTGTTAGTCTTAGTGTTTCCAAGTGTATTTGTAACACAGCCTCACACTCTTGTCTAGTGTTAAATATTCTTAGGTCTGATTTTATTTCTACTGCACTTCCGTAATTAAGCAGTAATAAAACTATATACATAGTAAGTTCCTTTCATTAAGTTATGTCTACTACTTCACAAACATCTCCAGTACAAGCAAATGATTGCATACCTGATGTATTATCTTCTACTTCATAAGAAGACAACTTACTCCAATCAATATTTAATGGAGCTTTATCTATCATATCCATAAACTCATCTGCTGTACACTCTTGATATGGAGCCTGTTGATATGTATGTTCATTGAATGGTAAGAAAGAAACACCAGACATTTCATCAAAGTGCTTATAAACAAAGGCACCTACTTCCATCCATTCATCTGATCTAACATTAATTGTTACACTAGGTTTATGTTCACACCAATACCTTTGATACATTAGCCAAGTCTCTAGTTGTTCTATGGCAGTAACATCTGCGGTACATATTGCGTTATCAGGAGACTTCATAGGAAAACTAAATACAGTAGTATCATTAGGTTTCATTACATCTGCTTCATAAGGTATTCCTTGATCAATCATAAACTGTGTTAGAGAATCCTTATTGTCACCTCGTACAGTCCTAATATAATAAGGACTATGCCTTGCATGTATGCCAGAGCTAGAGTTAACCAATTGTGATACCGTGCCACTGGGTTTACAACATGTGATAGCAGTAGAAACAGGGATACCCAAACGATCAGACCACTCAGCATTAGTATTAATTGCAACATTTTTTAAATACTCCAATGTTTCTTTTAAACCTTTATTCTTTGTAGTCATTAAAGGATTATCCATTATACCTGTGAGTGACACACCAAGCAAACGTTCTTCTTTTGTATTATACTTCCACATATTTCGCAAGTATGGGAAGTGGGTGTAGGTAGATTGTATTGTTCCAAGTATAGTTGCAATACGGACTTTTCTTCCGACATCCTCAATATTGTCTGTTTCACGGACAACAACTTCAGACAAATTGCAGAATTGATTCGGGCGTAAGATAATTTCCGAACATGGGTTGGTCCCAAAATCAAAGTTAATATTACGTCTACCATTTTTAGACGCCTGATTAATAGAAGCCTGTCGATTAAATATGCCACGTTCACCACTCCCACTCTCTACTAATGCTGTCCACTCACGCATGAAAGACATCATGTCTGGTTTCTCAGTATAAGCAACAGAGTTATTAGCTAGTGCTCGTTGTGTATTATTTTCCCACCAAGCACCAGACTTAGCATGTCTCATTCTATCATCTGTTAGATCAGATAAACTAATCATAGCACTGCGCCTAACACCGCCTACTACTACTACCTCACCAATCTTACACATAATGTCATGGCATTCTATAGAAGATAGTTTACGTCCTTGTGCTGACTTGAATGTGTTTACTGCAAACATAAACAAATCAACTAGTGGTGCAGGACCAGATGCTCTACCACCAAATGTCTTTAGTCTTGTACCTGCAGGGCGTACTCTTGAAACATCCCACTTAGGAATTTCTCCAGCCCATAGGAGTGCTAACACTTGTCTGAGACCTTTAGCCCAACCTTCTTTACTGTCCTTAATAACAACTGTGGTATCACTATCGAACAGTTGTGGGACTTCTGGGAGCTTAGTAACGAACTTATTCTCAACACTAAATCCAACACCAGTGCCACACAAAAGGATGAACATAGCTTCATCGAAAGATTTAGGGTCATCTACGGCTAAATAGCTACAGTTATACATACAAGTATTATCTCTTGTTGATGCTTTACCTGCAGTCATCATTGACCTCATACTAGGCATTACCTGTAATGAAATTATATGATGATATATTTCATCAGAAATTGATGTATCATTGCCAACCCAAGGAGTTATAATATTATCTATATACCTAGACACTGTTTCATGCCAAGTTTCACGGCGTCCTTTATCCTCAAGCCAACGTGCATAACGTGAAGTAGCAATAAATGTTTGGTAGTCTGTGGGTAATTGAGTATTACTTGTCATCTTGTATCACCTTTATTTTGCTTATCTTTACACCATCTGTATCATAAATTGTATCGTTTATCAAGTCGTATATTTCATCTTCTAAACTTTCATCCACAGGCACAGGATAATCTTCTGGATCTATTTCTAATATCATCATAACTCTAACCTGCATCTTCTTGTATCTCTTGTATAAGCCGATCAAGATACCATCGGGCTTTCTTTAGGTCTTCAATGCCATTTTTATAAGGCCAACGCCAAAGATACTTAAAGCAATTCTGCCAGCAATAAGATTGATGTGCTGTAATATTTTCCCTGCATTTTGGGATACCTTTAGTCATAGCTTTCATTGCATCAATACATTCAATACCCGCTTGGTTGTAATGCTCAGGTTTAGTTACTACATCTAAACGAGGATTTGGATCAATATCAAACTCTTTCCATTTAGCCATTAAGCATTTCCTTTTGTTTTAGTATTTTTATTAAGAGTAATTAAATTACCTTCTGTATAATATAGAGGCTCTTCTTCATCCCTTTCAATCTCAGAGATTACATATTTGTGCAGTTTATTTCTAATGTATTCATCTTCTTCGCATACAGGGACTACTGCAGACATCATACTGCATAGATGTATTATGTATGAAAAATCTTCATCTTGTAATGGATTTTCAGATGATGTAATTAATCCAATAGAAACATCCCCTTCCCAATTACCTTCTTTGTTTAAAAAAGGCCTTATTCGTATGGCAAAATCTTCATCTTTAAGGTCTTCAATTTTGTTTGTCATGCTTACTTCCTTTTTAATTTTGGGTGTGGGTATATAATAAACTTTTTATGTTTGTCTTTACCCTTTTCTTTTAACCATGACTCAGGTATGATCCTATCATAGTAATCAAAGTCATATCTATCACACCACGTGCCATAGCTACTTTTAGCACCTTTACGTAGTTTTTGTCTACTATTAGTAAACACAAATCTAATATCTAAGTTTTTGTGTTGTTTTTTTATCGCAAGATGCTTGCGTCTATCGAGAGCAGTAAACAATCCTTTTGTTTCTATTATGATACCGTTAGGTAACACAAAGTCAGGGGTATAGGTGCGATAAGATAAGTCTTCCCATTCTATTTTTATAGTTTCATATTTTACAGGAACGCCTAAACCTTTTAAATAATCTGCTATTGAGACCTCTAACCCACTCCTATACCCATAGGTACGGGCTTTTCTAAACCCTACCCATACCATGTTTAGAATTTAAATTGGAATGGAAACTGTATTGGATTGTTGTTAGTCCAAGAAGAAACTCCTAATTTTTTTAATTCTTCTTGTACAACTTTATCCATTTCATTCCTTGTCTTAACTGCATCACGCAAAGCACTATATTTTTTTTCTTTATATTGTGCCTTGGCTTGCTGTAATGCCTCTTCCATTTCTTTTATTTCATCTTCCATTGCACTTAGTTCATCTGAGTTAAACATTTACATCTCCTAATGTTAATAGAGAGGTTTCCCCCCATCCTGTGTCATATACACCTGTTTTGTTTGCTTCTGCAATTTTAACAAGTGTTTTTCTTACTATTTTTAAAGACTTAGCCATTAAACCATGATCTATTCGATGCATGTGAGTTACGTATGGCGCAGTCTTTTCTATAGCTATAAAATTAAACGTTGTGGCCTTTAGTCCAGCCTCTAATAAAGTGTGCATATAAAATGCACCTTGTATATGATACGCATACTTTTGTACTTGTTTTGCAAATCCTTTTGGAGATGCGTCTGTGGTAGTTTTAATATCATATATAAAACCTGTTTTTGGTATATATAAGTCAGGTCTAGTTTTAATGTTTAATCCTGTAGCTGAGTCCACGGTAAATATACTACTTTCTGTTACCCTGTCCTTATGTTTTAATATAGCACTAGTATATTTATTTTCAAGTGCAGATTTACACATTTTATTATGTACATGGTACTCTACTTCCGTAAGTACTACTTGATCAATTTTTTTCTCTCTATATAATTTTTTATAAGCTGCAGATACACGTGTTTTTGGTCCTTTAATTACTAAATTACGTTTAGGTTCTAATAAACTTGCATGTACCCCAGTACCAAGTGCAAACGCTGGACTATCGCCTAAAGGTTTTTGTGCCATGTAGTGAGCAAGCGATTGCTTGCACACTGTCTTTATTGCAGAGGAAGAATATCCAATAGAATTGTGATAATCCTCATTAGACATATTATATATAATGCCTTCTGGCTTTAACATTAGAAGGGAACCTCTTCTTCTAAATCAATAAAATCATCAATTACATCATTAGGCATCTCTTCATTGTCATGCTTCATTTTATCAGACCATTCGTTTAGAATGTACTGATTATAATTTCCTATCCATGACATGAAATCACCAAAGGTTTCCTGAGTACTGTTGTCCATATCTAATGTTTCCATCAAATCAAGGTCTGCTTTTGGCACGAAGAAACTGTTACCATTAGGAAGTTCACGTTCATCCGTGGTTGCTCGAATGTAATGCTGCGGTGGTAGGCGTTGCATCTTACCTAGCTTATTAAATAATCCACCAAATATTTTAAAGGCATCTTTATTCTCAATCTCATAGATAAAGGGAGTGCTATCCTGTTCAACTAAATCCCCATTGATATCCGTGCAGTCAATCATATCAACTACACCAAATAATACACGAACACGTTTGACAGAGCGAATTAAGTCTTTCATACTATCTGGCAAAGATTGGAAGTCTTCAATCCAACCAGAAGGTTTACCACAATTAAACCCACCGTCATTATCTTTCATGTCAATATTAAGACTATCTCCCATAACCGTCTTGACATAGCGATTCTTAACGTCACCACTACCCATTATGAACTTTTTATACATGTAACGTTGTAAGAATGGACGTATACAAATATCTTTAGAAAATAAAACTCCACCATCTGGAATTTCTAATTTGTAAACACCACTTGGTATTACCTCTACATTTTTTATCTTACCTTTAATCTCTTGTTGACCCATAATAGGCTGATGTACAATACGTAAACGAGCTAGTGCGCTTGTCTTTTTTTCTGTAGCAGACTGTCCCATTCCCATAGCTTTAGCCATAACTGCATAGTTGTTTGTATCAATTGTTGTTACTTCTGTTGTTGTCATGTGTATATTCTCCTTTACACTGAACTTATTTGGTAGTTATATCACGCCACATCTACTGTGTCAAGCCAATTAGGGCCAATTTTTGCCTCTAATAATAGGGGTACATTAAACTTTATATTCCATGTCTTATCCACAATATATGGTAGCCTATCATTAGTTCTTTTTATAACCTTTAGTACTTTCTCTTTCTCTTTTGGGTGTACATCAATTACTACACTGTCATGTACTGTATTTACTATGCAACTTTTCATATTATTTGTTAATAATAAATTATCAATATACATAAGACATATAGGTACGATGTCTGCTGTAGCAAATGATTGAACAGGGTAATTTTTAATCTGTGTGAAATATGTTACAACTCCATATCTATTACGTCTAACATTAGGAAATGTAAATGTCCTACCTGATGGTGTAGTTATACAATTTGTGGTAAGTACCTCAGATGCTAATCGTTTATGCCATGCGGCAATACCAGAATACTTTTCCATAAAGTTTATATAGTATTGTCTCTCTGCAGGTGTACGATTATATCCTGTAGCTCCAAATAAAGGTGCGAAAGTATGCTCTTTAGCCTGTTGTCTCGTAATAGGTTGACCAGCATGTGTAATAGTTTTAGCTGTATAGCTGTGTACATCAAAGCCTGTTTTTACTTCTTCCATAGCAACTTTGTCTTGAGATAAAAATGCAGCTACTCTAAACTCTAGTTGTGCAAAGTCTGCTTCCATAATATTGCCACCTTCCCAACGTGATACAAAGACTTTTTTTACAGGGAATGTACCACCACGTGGCATATTTTGCATGTTAGGATCAGCACCTGACAATCTACCAGTACCTGTTCTGTGTTGTAATAAACGAGCATGTAACATACCGTCAGGCTTTGTATGAACTGATATACCATTAACAAAGCTAGACAAATACACCTCTATAGCGTTAAGACGCTTCATGTTCCGTAAAAATTTTTCTGCTTCTGGCATATTTTTAACTCTGGCTATTGTTTCAAGTATAGTTAAGCTATCTTTACCTGTACTAAAACCATTAGCACTAATAAATTTTTGATTAGGCGCTGAAAATTTTAATCCAGCTAAAACGTTAGTATCCATAAAAGTATACCCACAACCATCACAGCACCTACACCTGTTGGTTCGTTTAAAAGAAGTTCCATCTTTCTTTACCTTTCTAATTTGCCCTATCCCTTTGCAAGTAGGACACTGTTTTGCTTTTTGTTTGTATAACACATTTGTATTACGATTTACAGTAGTTTTAAAATTATCATTAAAACTAAATAACTCTGACCAATTCTTTTTATCTTTAGGTTTACGACTATATATAACCCACGATAGTTGCTCTGGACTATTAAGGTTAATTGGTCTATCGCCCATTAATTCACGTGTATGTTCCTCAAGGCTATTAAGTAAATCTTGACGTTCATTCTCAAACTCTTTCTGCACTTTGTCTAATGCATTTAAATCAACCTTAAAACCTCTTTGATATATACGTGCTAAATGAATAGATAGTTGATTAGATAAATCAATAGTTTTCTGCAATGTTGTGCCTTCAATGCGTGATATTAATTTGTTATATAGCTGTTGTGTAGCAGATAAGTCAGCAGACAAATAACTTGATAGCTCACTTAAAGGTATATCACGTGTATTATATCCTTTTTTAAAGTACTCTTTTAATGTTTCTTGTTTCTTTGTGTCTAGTTGATACCTTTCTGCACAAGCCTCAAGTGATAAGGGTTCTTTTTGCCCACGCTGCAATATATACTCAGCGATCATCGTATCAAATACCTTACCATCATAAGTAAAGCCAGACTCCCATAGCCACAGCAGGTCATGCGGTACATTGTGCGCTATTAGTAATTTTGTTTTGTTAAGAGTACGTTGTAAAAATGCGTGATCATCAGGTGTACCTTGTTTTTCTGAATGATCAAAGGTTAAAATAACCTCATGTCCTGTCTCGTCTAATAGACCAACCATAGTCAGAGTGTTGGTAGGCTCGAAAGGATCAAGATGTAGCTTATTTTCTCTTTTAGTTACTGTATTTTCTACGTCCAATGTAAGTATCATACTCTAATACCTTTCCAGTGTTCCATCTCATTGCCTCTTTGGTAGCCTCTTCATAACTGTTGAATAATTTTGGTTCATCCATGTAAGTCCAAGGATTTACAGAAGCAACCATCATATATTCACCACTTTCAATTTCTATTTGTACAGCATATTTAGTCATTGTCGTATATACCTAAACAAGGTATAGCAATAGCTTGCTTACAATAAGAAGGATAGTTTTTTTCGAAAGACATACCCCAAAGTAGAGGTATACCTGCTATTAAAAATACGAGTATAAAAAATGTTCTAGCTATACCTACAAATTTTCTATTAGTCATCTTGTAACTCACTCCATGATACAGGAAAAATAGTTATCATTTCTTTTGATATTTTATCAGCAACCTGTCTTGTTTCTGCCTGAGTGTCAGGCTTACATCTAAGTAAGCACATATCAGAGAAGGCGTCAAGACTACCTGACCAATACCATTCTGTCATGGTGTTTTGTGGCAACACCATACGTGCTTGCTCTGGGCATACACCTTGATGTAATAGATAATGATAACTATGTGCTGCAGAAACCATCTCTCTTTCAAAACGTACTTTTAATCTTTCAGAATTAAGTAGTTCTCCTGAACCTTGCTTTTTATTTTTTACTGCCTTTCTAAATTCAGGTATGTAAAACTCAGGTTCATCATTTACATACCTACGACTAATCTCATTCCAACGTAGAAACTTATGCTTTACTAGTTGTCTAGCTACAAAGATAGGAGCTTTAATATGAAAGGATGCAAAGCAATGTCCAAAGGGTGACATGTGTTTGTGTTTAGCTAAATAACTAATTAGTTTAGCATCCTTTTCTAATAGCACAGGTGGACCCCAAGGATCACTGTTATCCATATTACTTGTCTTACCAAAAGAAACTCTAGCTGCATTAGCAACTGTAAGATCATTGCCCATAGAATTAATAAGAGTAACTTCTATTTTAGATTTTTCTTTTATTGTCTTTATGTTCATACGAGACCTTTCTTTTTTAGCAAGAACAGATTGTTCAAAAGATATATCAAGCATCTTCTGTTGCTCATTCTTTTTATCTACAACCATTTAATGTGTGTTCCCATAATATATTAGTGTTAGCACTATACTCAGTACCACAAACACCCCACATGTAAATAATATTACAGGCATTTGAGATAGTAGAGGTTTATGAAAGTCTACTAACCTTATGTAAGGATGCACTCTCCATTTAGTTTCTTTAGATTCCTTAGACATTATTTGAACCCAATTTATCATTAGTCATGCTCTCCCGTTACTCTTCTGCCGTTGTACCCATCAATACGTTTAGCTACATTATACAGTATATGTGGATTTCTGTTGGCTGTATCAAAGGTACTTACAGTTATTGCTATTGCAGCAAGCAATATTATATGTGCAATAGCAGTTAGACCAAAGATTATATAACTACCCATAAAGAAACTAAATACTATGCACCACATCCATGCAAGTATTTGCATGATTAAATGCCTTGCCTGTGTGTCATGTACGTTTCTTAATGGGTTGTACTTTACATTCATTACAACATTCCAAGAGTCATTGATATATTCTCTCATACTGAGTACCTCGACGTTTTATAATCTAATTCACAATGAACAATGCCATGCCATCCTGATAACTTATTCTTGACTATATTTAGATGACGCTGCATATCTTGTTCTTCTGCATTTTCAACAGGTGGGTTCTTTGCAATCAATAACATTAAGTCTGCCTCTGCAGCTTTACCTGTTCTACTACCTTCCATCATAGACTGATTAAGAACTACTTTATTCTCTGCATCAGCAGATAACTGAGACATATAGAAAACAGCACATTTATATTGCTTGGCAATCCTTCTTGCATGTATTGCATTGGCTTTCAAAGCCTCATCAGGACGAGAGTAACCATTCATATTAGCCAGCTTGTCTCCCATGTCAAGTATCACAATGTCAGGTTTGTATGTTTTGCATACACTCTCTACCCATGACATATCACGATCTGTACAGTCCTTGAATTTAATGTTTGGTCTAATCTTACCATATATTTCCATAGCCTTACTCGTATTGTTAACAACCCTTCTGGCGTCCATGTTAGTAGCGGCGGTTATATAGCGGTGTACTACACGATGATAACCCTCTTCGTTACATAAGACAACACACTTGGCACCCTGCCATGCAAAACCATTATTTCCTGCAACAATACTAGCATGGAAAGATGTCTTTCCAGTGTTAGGTCTAGCTCCAATCTCAATAAGATGACCAGCATTGACGCCTTCAACTTTAGTTGTAAGAGTTGGGATATTAAAAGACCATTGGCTTTCTAAGCTATTAAGGGCAAGGATATGCTCAATGTCATCATTTTCCCATTCTATATTAGTAGTAGGAGTAAAGTTATCTTCGTATTGCTCAAGTAAACTACGTAATGGTTCTAGGCTATCCTTAGTCCCATTTACATAGTCAAAACCAAGATTAGCAATGTCCTCTCCAATTACCTGTTGAAACAGTTTAGATAGAACTTCTTGTGCTATATCAGCACCCATAAGCTGCTCACGTTTTACAGACCCAAAGATACCCTTGTATGCAGTCTTTTGTGCCGTAGTCAAAGTTGGGTTGTTGGCTATAAACAATGCTTCAATTTCTTCAGGTGTTACGGTACGCTCGTAACGCTGCATTGCAGAGTCAATTGCCTTTTTAATCTTGCGTACATCAGGACTGAATAACCGTTCAGGGCAACGAGTGCCACGGTGATTGTCGTAAAACTCTTTGTCCATAAGACTTCTTATTAGTGCTAGTTCCATGTCGAGGTGTATCCTTAACTAAGTGTTAGTGTCTCTAGATTTTCTATGTCAATTTGGTTGCGGTATTTTAAGTCATCAATTAACTTAAGTACACGTACATTTTTGCAATACGTTCGTAACTCTTTAGCAAACTTTAATGACTTAGGTATTGCATCGGGGTCTAGTGCTACAATTATGGTAGAGAACTGCGATAAGTATCTCTTGTGTCCCTCTGATAATGACGTACCCAACACAGCCACCCCGACATATACACCATTACTAGAAGCATCCAGACGATTCGCTGTCGCACCCACAACTGCCGCACTCACGCTGTCCTCTACCACTACAGCCACAGTACCACAGCCAAATGTATATGGCAAGTCGCTTTTACCATAACGCTTCCATTTTATGGGACTGTGTGACAAACAACGCCCAGAACCATCAACCATTTTACCATCTTTCATTATAGGAAAGACAATACGATTTTCTTTTACGTCATATAATAGTTTTAATTCTTTGGGGTCTAAACCATACAACTTACAAAATTTATGTACCTCTGGAAAACCATATCCTTGTACGAGATAGTCTGGTTTTTTAAAGGGAGAGGGTTCTAATTCATCTACCATGTATCCTAATGCTTTACGAACATCAGACACAGACATTGATACATTAGTACCACCACTGACGGGACATGAAGCCTTATAACAATTCCATATAACCTTACCCATAGCATTTGTAACGGTAAACGTATTGCGACCACCACAAGTAGGACAGTTCATACGTTTGCTGTCACCAGAACTTAATTGTAAATCATTTATAATTTCTATTATATTCACGATATTCAACCTTTTGTTTATTTCTACAGTTCCACATAGCCCAGAATAAACAATTTATAATGGTATAATTCGGAGCACCTCCATGTTTTTTTAACACTTTACTAGGTATATGTCTACTACGTAATTCTTTATACCATTCAAAAAAGTATTTCATTTCACTTTCCTATGTTACTCACTGTGTTCGATTTTACATGAGCAGTTCTAGCTGTCAAGGCATTATTTGCAGATGTATATGTATTTTTCATGTAGGGTTTCACAGATGCAACATGTGTGTGACCCGTAACTGCCATTACTTGGGGCAAAGGTACACCTGCCTCTACCATTTGAGTTACCCCCGTTCTACGTAAGTCCATAAGACGTAGTTCATTAGATATACCTGCCTCTCGCATGATCTTTCTACCTACTTTAGAAAGTCTTTCCATAGCATAAGGATGGAACTTACCCCCAGAAGGTCTAGGATGTGGCGCTACATATGGTTGAAAACCAAAGTCAACATGCTGTTCTTTTAACATGTTAAACAGACTCTTATCTATTGGCAGAAAAACCTCTGCCCTGCGCTTTGATTGCTCAAGATACAGACGCTGCTGATCAAAATCAATAGAGTCCCATGTAAGATTACGCATGTCGCCTAATCTCTGGCACCATTGGTATGCCATAGCAACAATCATACCCATATTGCGATAGTCATATTGACTAAAACACACATCAAGAAACTTTATCACATCTGAATGTTTCCATACAACTTTACGTTGAGATACAGTTTTGCGTTTTATATTAGTGAATGGGTTGTATGTTACCTGTTCCATTTCAATAGCATAATTAAACACACGACTGGCACATGTAGCCGCATGATTTGCATAGCTAATACCCTTTTCTACCCATTTCTCGTACACTTGCTTTGCAACCTTAGAGGTAACAGTTCCATGTTTACGATGGCCTATTTCATACTCCAGTAAATCAAGAAAGTACCTATAATCTACTTTAGTACTATGTCTTAATGCTTTGTAATCATTAGACATATAATAATAGTGTATCATATTTGCAACAGTACTACTAGGTTTTATTTGCATTATCTTTGACTGTTCATCACGGTATTTATCAATGGAAGCATTCAACTCTTTGGCGAGTCGTTTAACTTGCCACAGATTACTACCCCACTCTTTACGTTGTACCACCCCAGCATCAACAAGAGACTGAGGTGGGTTGAAGCGATAGGACACTACACCTTTAGGTTGTTTACGTGGCTGTACATATCGTGGCAACTTAGTCATTATGCAGCTTCCAATGTAATGAACTTGGGATCACTGACCCACTTGCTCACCTCTTGCTCACGTGACCACATGCTTACAGCCTGTGTGTCATTGCCAGTATTCTTGAGGCTGAACCCGTTACGTTCATCAGCATAGCTGGCATAGTTGGTGAAGGCAGAGTACAAAGAGAACTTGTTATGCCCACGTACACTGGCCTCATGGCTATACAACTGAAACATTTTCTCAGCCTTACGTTTGGATGAAATCATATCATCAAGCAAAGACTTAACATCTACATACTTAGTTGAGGTGTTAGCCCATACCTGCATCTTTGTAGCGTTGTCATAGAAGTTAGCTCTGGCTCTGGCAAGCTCATAGATGAAACCCTCAAGGGTAAAGTTAGCTGTGTTCTTCTTACGCACCTTGTCAT
>NZIV01000029.1 GCA_002689995.1 Fidelibacterota bacterium | reverse complement strand
TTCTTAACAGGATTTAGACCTAATAAAACCATCTGCTCATGTTATAAAGAAGAATGCGATTCTTATTAATATTTTTATTAATTTCTACAACTGCCTTTGCTCAAGATAAAATTTATACATGTAAACCAATTGCGGCTGCTGCAGTAATGGAAACAGGTCAAATGTATTCTGAAACATTAGACGATATGGATGAAGAAGCAGGACTTCTATCAGTTGTTCCAGAGTCTCAATTTTTAATTAGTAAAGAAGAAGGATTTTTCTATAAAAATAATTCTAATAGAGATTTTGAGAGTCTAATAATGTTTGAAAACTTAGTAGATTATAAAAGAATCCTTGAGATTGAAAAAGTTTCTCAACAGCTTGAAGAAGTATTAAATATTAAACCTTTAAAAGTATTTTATTTACCCTATAGAAGCTTTACCGAAGAAGGTGAACCTATAGGCGAGTCAATAAAAAGAATAACTATAAATGAAAATAAAGGTTTTACTTCAGAAATAACTATTCCAATTAATGGTAGCATGAAAGACGTTTCCATGTATCATTTTTTAAGAAGATGTGTTGGGGAAGAAGAAAAAGATCCTATCCAAGTTAATTTTGAATCAGCACCCAACAAAGCTTTGTCTTAATATTAAACAAACATATCGCTATATTGAGAGTCAGATATATCGGAAATTTTTTCTTTAACCACGTATTGATGTAAGTTTTTCCATTTGCTCTTTGAATTTTGAAAAGGATTCTTAAATCTGTGTATTGTATCTTTAATAATATTGTCCATCAAAGGACTAGATTTTGTTTTTGTATAAGCATAATAAGAAGATTTAGAATAATCGAAATCTGAACTTAAAATCTTGATACTTTCCTGGGACATGGATTTAAAGTCATTAATTAAATTCATATTTTTACTTGCAAAAGTTTTAGAAGCAAACACATCTAGTGCACAAAAATTAGGTATTTCAACATCCTCTAAATATATTTTTTTCACTTCTAAACCTTCCAATTTAGACTCAACACCCTCAAAGTTTTCAAAACATAGCCAAGCTGCATCAAATCCAGCTTTTAGATGTTTAATATGGTAAAAATCATTAGCTACAATTTTTATATTGTTATTTGTTTTATTAATTTTTTCTAAATGTCTTTGAATGATATCATTAGCTATTTTATCTGTAACAGGATTACTAACTGGTGAGGTAATTTTAACTTCTTTTTCATTAATTAAATTTTCGTAGCCTTTAGTTGTAAATATAATACCTCCGTTTGTTTCAAAAAAGTTTCCAATTGAACAAATATTTTTTTGATATTTTTCAATTAAGTGCAAAGGTTCATTGGTTGCTAATTGAATATTATTTTGGGCAAGTTCTTTAAATCCATCATAATGACCTTCAGGCTCAATAATTTCTAACTCAATATTATTTTTTTTATACAATCCTTTATCCAATCCTACAATGAAGGGTAGGTGATCAGGATTTATAAACCATTCAAGCGCTAATTTTATTTTCATATTCCCTCACTGAATTACCGGTCAGGTTCGTAGGGTTTAATCTCAGTCTTACAGACACCCCTAATTTTTTTTTAATCAGTATAAATCATTTTTCTTAAATTAAAACTTGACGAATTTAAATATAGTACCTATAAAAGAACAAATCAAGAACATTTATGAAGCTAAAACTACCTTTTTATATTCACAAAGTTGGAGCCGGGTTTCCTTCTCCTGCTACGGATTATATTGAAGACGATATAGATTTAAATTCTCATTTAATAAAAAATGCACCAGCAACTTTTGTAATAAGAGTACAAGGCAAATCTATGCACAATGTTGGGATATATGATGGAGACTTACTTGTTGTTGATCGAAGTATAAACCCAAAAAATCTTTCAACAATAATAGCAAATGTAAATGAAGAATTAGTAGTAAAAACTTTTTTGAAAGAAAAAAATAGGAATTATTTAACATCTGGATCAAATAAAATTGAGTTAAGCGAAAATCCAAACGTTATAATTTGGGGAGTAGTTACATATGTCATCCATAAATTATACTAAAAAAAGAATTGCTCTCATAGACTGTAATTCATTTTACGTATCTTGCGAAAGACTGTTTAAACCTAAAATACAAAATAAACCAGTTGTAGTATTATCTAATAATGATGGTTGTGTAATTTCTAGATCTACTGAAGCGAAAGCTTTAGGCATCAGAATGGGTGAACCTTATTTTAAAGTAAAACAAATAATCAAAAAAAATAAAGTTTATGTTTTTTCATCCAATTATGCATTGTATGGAGATTTATCTCGTCGAGTTATGAGGGTATTAAAAACCTTCTCACCTAATGTTGAAATCTATTCTATCGACGAGGCTTTTATCGACTTATCGTTTCTAGATGAAGAAAACGTAGAAAACTATGGAAAAGCAATGCGAAAAAAAGTTTTAAAATGGACCGGGATACCAACAAGTGTTGGTATATCTTTTACAAAAACCCTTAGTAAAGTAGCGAGTCATATAGCCAAAAAAGATAAAACGGGTGTTACGTACCTAAATAAAAATATAGATGAAAAACTTAAAAAATTTCCTATAGGTGATGTTTGGGGTATAGGGAAACAACTATCTAAATTTTATATAAAAAATGGTATCGAAAATGCTTACCAATTAAAACAAGCATCTAATACTTGGATTAAAAAAAGTACAAATGTATTGGGATCAAGAACTGCTATGGAAATGCGAGGAATAAGTTGTATTGGTTTAGAAACACACGAAGAAAAAAGAAAAAATTGTTGTGTATCGAGATCTTTTGGAAAAAAAGTAACAGAATTACAGAAATTAGAAGAGGCTGTTGCTACTTATTGTTTAAATGCTGCAGAAAAAATAAGGGGAGACAAACAATTGTGTAGGAGAATAACAGTTTTTATAAGAACAAGTCCTTTTAACAAAAACAGAAAGTATTATTCAAACGGAAAAACTATTGATCTTCCCATAGCAACAAGTAATAGCATAGAGTTAATAAAAAATGCAAAAAAGGCTTTAAATGCTATTTATAAATCTGGCTATCACTATCAAAAAGTTGGAATAATTTTATCTAGGCTAAGTGATTTAGACAGTAATGATAACCATTTGTTGACACCTCTGTTAGAAAAAAAATCAAAAAAATTAATGGAAGCTATTGACCATACCAATATGAAATATGGTAGACACGCAATCAGTATTGCAAATGCAGGAATAAGCAAGGGTTGGAAAATGAGAAGAGAGCACTCTTCAAAGATTGATACAGCTTCCTTCGATTATTTACCGAAAATAACTGCGTCATAATTATTAAAAAACCAGGTTGAAAATAAGCTGTAAAATTGTCTATAAAAACGCATGGAAAAAAATATATATGTAATTCATGAAAATGATGAATGGTTAGTTCCATTAAGAGAAAGTTTTAAAAAAATAAAAGCTCCATTTATTGAGTGGCACATGGATAAGGAAAGTTTTAATTTTAAAAAGTCTCCTCCCAACGGAGTCTTTTATAATAGAATGAGTGCAAGCTCACATTCGAGAGGGCATAGATATGCACCAGAAAATACTAAAGACGTTCTAAAATGGTTAGAAAAAGAAAAAAAAAGAGTAATAAATAATTCAAGAGCATTAGAATTAGAAATAAGCAAACAAAAGCAATATGAAGAATTACAAAAATTTGAAATAAATTTTCCAGAAACATATTATGCAAAAAATAAAAAGGAAATTATTGAAAAATCTAAAAAATTTACTAAACCATTTATAACAAAACATAATAGAGGTGGCAGAGGACTAGGAGTAAAATATTTTAATAATTCGAATGAACTAGAAAAATATTTAAGTAGTAATTTTGAAAATTCTGTTGATGGTATAACTTTACTACAAGAATATATCAATTCTGAACCAAAAGTTATAACTAGAGTTGAGTTTGTAAATGGAAAATTTCTATACGCTGTTCAAGTCGATGCTTCAGATGGTTTTGAATTGTGCCCTTCGGATGCTTGTAATATTGAGGAAAAATTTTGCCCAACAAATCCGGATGGCAATAAATTTATGATTTTAAAAAATTATAAAAATAAGGAAATTAAAAAATATGAAGATTTATTGAAATCAAATGGCATTGAAATTGCTGGAATTGAATATATAAAAGGCAAAGACGGAAATCACTACACTTACGACATAAACACAAACACTAATTATAATTCAATCGCAGAAAAAACAAGTAATTTAAGAGGCATGGATACCGTTGCTTCATTTCTTTATACTGAACTAAAAAAGTAAATTATAACTACTTATTGATTTTTTTTGCTACATCAATTGCAAAATATGTAACTATTGCTGATGCACCAGCTCTTTTAATCGACATTAAACTTTCTAAAATTGCATCTTCTTTTAAAATTTTATTCCTTATAGATTGAGCTATCATTGTATATTCACCTGAAACTTGGTAACCAAAAACTGGTATCTTAAAATTATCTTTTACTAATTTTATAACATCTAAATACGGAAGAGCCGGTTTTACCATTACAAAATCTGCACCTTCTTTGATATCTAAAGCCACTTCTCTCAAAGCTTCCGAAGAGTTTTTATAATCCATCTGATAGCTTTTTTTATTACCTTTGAGTTTTTTTATCGAACCAATAGCATTTCTAAACGGTCCGTAAAAATTTGATGCATATTTTGCAGCATAGGATAGAATTTGAACATTTTTGAAATTATTCTTATCTAAAACTTTTCTTATAACCCCAACCCTTCCATCCATCATATCAGAAGGTGCTATAACATCACATCCCATTTGAGCTTGAAGCAAAGCTTGTTCAGATAAAATTTCAACAGTTTCATCATTTAGAACCTCTTCATTCTTTAAAATACCGTCATGCCCATGATCTGTATAAGGATCTAAAGCTACGTCTGCCATTACCCCAATGTTTGGATTAATTTTTTTTATCTTTATAATAGCTTTACAAACAAGGTTATCTTCATTTAAACCCTCACTACCTACAGAATTTTTTTTCTTATTTGGTGTATGAGGAAAAATTGCAACTAAAGGAATTTTTAGTTTACTTGCTTGCTTTATAATAGGGTTCAATTTATCTATTGAATATCTAAATACACCCGGCATTGTTTTTATCTTTTCAATCTTATTCTTTCCCTCCGTAACAAATATAGGTAGAATTAAATCACTAGCTGATAAGTTGTTTTCAGCTACCAACCTCCTGCTCCAATTGTATTTGCGATTCCTTCTCAACCTTAAACTGGGATAATTACCTAATATCTTCATTTCATAATCTCTAAAAAATTGTATAATGCGACAAATATAATATTATTTATATTATTAAAAGTGTATTAATTAACAATATGTCAAATTCAAACATCTTTGAAGATTTCTATCAAGTACCTAATGTGACGTTTGATATTTCTAAATTAAAAGCAGATCTAGAGAAAGTTTTAAAAAAATCTAAATATCAGACATTAGGAATAACAAATTTCCACGCTATTCCAATGAATAAAATACCTGGTGACGAAAACTCAATATCAGGTCACAATGTAAGAGGTGTATATTGGACAAAACCAGATGAGAGCGGGAAAGAAGTTATGAGAGATAAGCCAATTGATGAATCAAAATATACTGAATTGGTTGGTGACTTTAAGAATACTTATTTTGAGGAAGTTTATAAAATTTTAAATTCAAAATTCAAACTTGGAAGAGTAAGACTATTGTTAAAAGAACCGAGATCAACATTAAGTTGGCATAAAGATCCTGAACCAAGGCTTCATGTTCCAATTATAACTAATCCTGGTTGCAAGATGGTTATAGAAGATGTTGCAAAACATATGCCTGCTGATGGAAAAGTTTGGATAACAAATAATACAAGATATCACAACTTTTTTAATGGTGGCGAACAGAATAGAATACATATTGTAGCCTGTTTATTAGAAAACAGATTTAATTGATTTGAAGTTTTTATTTAAAAAAATATCTATATCATCAGATCATGCCGGGTTTAAATTAAAAGAAAAAATAAAAAATAATCTTAAAAAAAAGAAAATCACAGTAATTGATTTAGGACCCAAAACAGACAGTTCGGTTGACTACCCTGACTATGCTAAAAAAGTTGCCAGAAACGTAGCATCAAAAAAAAGTAAAATTGGCATATTAGTTTGTGGTTCAGGCACTGGAATGGCAATGTCAGCCAATAAAATCAAAAAAATAAGAGCTGCTGTTTGCTATAATCGGGCTTCTACCAGTTTGTCTAGAAAGCATAATGATGCTAATATACTTGCACTAGGATCAAGATTAACTAAAAATTCAACTGCTTTAAAATTAGTTAATATTTTTCTTAGTACAAAATTTGAAGGTGGTAGACACTTAAGAAGAGTTAAAAAAGTATAAAAATTTTTTATTATGTCTAAAATTAAAAGTGATATAAACGGAAGTTATCAGGATTACTTTGATAAAGATTTATCATTAAGAGATCCAGATTTATATAAATCAATAAAACTTGAACTTCAAAGACAGCAAGAGCACATAGAGCTCATTGCATCAGAAAACATTGTTTCAAAAGCAGTTTTAGATGCACAAGGATCAATTCTAACCAACAAGTATGCAGAGGGATATCCTGGAAAAAGATATTATGGTGGATGTGAATTTGTCGATAAAGCAGAAGAATTAGCTCTAGAAAGAGTTAAAAAATTATTTAATTGTAAATATGCAAACGTACAACCTCATTCAGGAGCACAAGCAAATGGAGCTGTATATTTAGCTTTATTAAATCCCGGAGACACAATACTTGGTATGAGTCTAAACTCTGGTGGACATTTAACTCATGGAGCAAAAGTTTCACTATCAGGAAAATGGCTTAAAGCTTTTCATTATGAAGTTGATAAAGAAACAGGTCTTATAGATTATGATCAAATTAAAAAATTAGCTTTAGAACATAAACCAAAAATATTAATAGCGGGTGGTAGTGCATATTCTAGAATAATTGATTTTAAAAAGTTTAGAGAAATTGCCGACAGTGTTAATGCATATCTAATGGTAGATATGGCTCACTTTTCTGGTTTGGTTGCCGGCAAAGGATATCCAAATCCAATCGAGTATGCAGATGTTGTTACTTCAACAACACATAAAGTTTTAAGAGGTGGCAGAGGCGGAATTATTTTGACTAATCGAGAGGATCTAATTAAAAAATTTAATTCAGCTGTATTTCCAGGATATCAAGGTGGACCTCTAATGCACGTTATAGCAGCTAAAGCAGCGGCATTTCATGAGGCATTACAACCTAATTTTAGAGAATATATAAAATCTGTACTTGCTAATGCAAAAATTTTATCTGAAACACTTAAAAACAATGGTTTCAAAATTTTTTCAGGTGGAACTGATACTCATTTAATGCTTGTAGATCTCAGACCATTTAAAGTAACTGGTAAGGCAGCTGAAATTAGTTTAGGCAAGGCAAATCTAACTTGTAATAAAAATGGAATTCCTTTTGATACTGAAAAAATGACTATAACTTCTGGAATAAGACTTGGATCTCAGGCAGCCACAACAAGAGGATTTGGATTAAATGAATTTAAAAAAGTTGGAGATTTAATCACAAAAGTAATTAAAGGTTTATCTATAAGTCCTGATGATAATAGCAAAATCGAATCTGAAGTTAGGAAAGAAGTAATTGAACTTTGTTCTAAATTTCCTATATATAATCATTTGTTTAAAAATTAATTTATGCTTTGTCCATTTTGTA
>NZIV01000028.1 GCA_002689995.1 Fidelibacterota bacterium | reverse complement strand
TTCTTATTTAATTATAAATTACTTCGTTAAATCAATTTTATATTCCTCAAATTTATCAAACTTTTGCAACGTCTCGTTAATTCCCTTAGAGATTTCCTTCATACTCTCTTTATCACCAACAGTTTTCATACACTTCAACATCAACACTTGAGAACACAATATAGTCCACAAACTAACATGTTCATGATCCACTTCATCATCCACTTCTCGAAATCTTTTAATAGTATTATTAACATCTTGTCCCTCATCTCCATAATACTGATTCACAATCTTCTCCGCTACAAGCACTAACATAACATCATCATCCTTAAAACCGTTTAAAGAATCTTCAAGTCTTTGTAAAAATAAATCAGCCATAGTTGATATATTAATAAAGTTTTAATTATTTCAATTTATAATCTACAAGATATCTACTGGTAAACGATGTACTATACTTGTTAGTACTAGCGACTATATCTTTTATAGGTTTGGGTTTTCCACATATGTGATCCCCACAATGATCTAGATTAGATAATATACAGTTTATATCTTTTTGTTTATTTGTAATATTATTATTCCACCTCCCTAACATTGTCCTTGTACTCGTTTTGAATAAATTCATAAACATTTAATTTATAACATATTTATCTTATAAATATCAATTTTTTTATACTAACCACATCATATATTTATTCAGTCCTATAGAATACTGTAAACAAAAATCACTCAAGTCCTCAAGCTGGTCCATCTTACCAATCTTTTCCACTTCACCTCGTATCCACTTATTGAAATCTACCCACATATCATACTTAAATTTAGTTGATACACAACTTATTGCAGGACTCATCATAGGTATATACGAAACGTTAAGTCTATCATCAACTCGTTCACGTAAAGTTCTCCTTTCTTCAACCGTTTTAGTTTTCAAGAAACTATTTACAAAGTCAATACATATACCGGAAGAATGTTTCAGATTACCAATATCATATGTATTTGGGTCCATCTTGTTTATATATATTTAGAATATACTTTTAAAATTTTATCAATTTTAAAATTAACGTCGTCTTTTTCTAGTTTTACGTTTTCTAGATTTTTTACGTTTTTTTCTACGTTTTTTAGATTTTTTACGTTTTTTAGATTTTTTACGTTTTTTAGATTTTTTATATTTTTTTCTACGTTTTCTAGATTTTTTATATTTTTTTCTACGTTTTCGAGAGTTCATACTATGTGGTCTTGCTTCAGTATACAAATAGTAAGTAGCTTGTCGTTGTCGTCTTCGGGTATGTACTGTAGTATTATAACTACTTCTAATTGCATCCACACTAAGTCGATCTAAATTATTAATTGAAGGTGATGATTGATTAATACTCATAATTCTAAGTATATCAATAACACTTTGCATACCATCATTCACTCCACGACCAGTAAAGAAATGATGTGAATACGCTGCATCACCTGCAACAAATAAATGGTGTCCATTTATTCTTTTATATAAGTCACCATCAACTTGAGTAACTGATACGGGAAATTGAGATATTCCTGTATGATTATTCGAACTATCATTAATCATAGTCCAAAATTCTGTAAACTTTGGAAACATTGGTCTACCATCATTAAATATAGGGTCTTGTCCGGGTGCAGGTGTATTACCTATCTGTGAAGAGTTTATATATTTATCATATGCTCTTCTTAATGCTCTCTTTGGTCTACCTGGATCACCGGGTGTAAATAATGCGGCTACATATATACCCATCTTATTGGATATAAATCCTCTGAAATCACTTTGTGTAGGACTTTCAACAGGCCTCCATTTTCTATAAGGATTTGTATAAAATCTACCAACTGGTATATTTGAACGTTTCAATTTGTCAGCGTTAGTCCTCGGAGCTTTGGTACCATCACTGTGTATATATCGATTAATGGTATAAATGTTATTATAATCTGTATTTCCTATATAACCGATTATAGCATGTCTTAATCTACTGTTTCTAAAATTCTCCTTTCTCCTAGTGTTAGGAAAATATCTATCTACTTTTCCCAAACCTGTACCAATAGTTAAAATAATTAAATTTATTGGACGAACATAATTCTGAGCTAACAACGGTCCTGCTGCTGGAGGAGATGTCCATCTATCTAAATCTGCATTTGTTATATCTCTATCAAAATTAAAGCTTACAAATGCATTGTATTGAGCAGCAAGTCTTTTTATTAAATATATCATCTTTGTCTGTATAAGATTAATAGGCATCGAGTAATATGAAAGATTTGGATCATCACTAGGTTCTAAACATTGTCCAACATCTTGTTCTGGAGGTGCAAACGACTGTCTACATACATTTTTTTTTAATTCTCTAGCAGCAAAAGGATACACATTTTCCAACATATTCCACATATCTTTCTGAAAAAATAATACTTGTCCTCTTTTCATAAAATTAGTCTTTGATCTCTTCTCATATAAAAATATTTTTTTTCTACCTTGATCTATCCTCAATAATGAATAAGCAGCAAATAAACCAACCGGTCCCATACCAACTACATGTATTTCTTTCACCATTTATTATATCAAATTTTAATTTAATTTAATTTAATTTAAATTCGTAATTTACCTATTAATTATGTGAACCATGAATTAATCTTACTAACCCTCATTCCACCCGGATAATCATCACCATCTCCAGGGAACGTAATTGACTTCAGTATGTTTTCTATACTACTTACCTTTTCAAGTAATTGAGTCATAACACTGTTAGTATCTGGTTCCGAGTCCTCATCGTAAGTAACTCCGTTTTGTCTTTGGAGTACTGGTTCATTCATTTCTGTTATTGATTCAACAGATTGAGTGTCATCTTCATAATACAGTGGTTGTGCTCCAGGTTCAACATACTCCCAGTTCCATTTATCCTGAATACCTGCATTTCCATATCCACAAATCAATGTTCTCCATCCATCATTAACTTCATCGTATACTAGAAGATGAGTATGATCTATTTCAGGACGAAGTGTGAGATCAGGACGATAAATATCATAAGGTAAGTCGAACCAAGTCTTGTAACGTCTTTTTTCTTCATCGGTCATTTTATCAAAGTACTTGGGTGTGAAATGAACAATCGGATTTTTGGTAGTATTCGTGGTGATATCACGAACTTCACCATTCATCTTCCTGTAGGTAAATGTAGTTCGACTGTTTTCAGACATATTTTGTTGAGATAATTTAATCAAAATAATTATAAAAAAATCAATTTTTAAAATTTAACAAATAGGTTTAGACCAAAACATATGACGAGTAGATACTTCAACTCTTTGCCCCATATCGAATTTAGTACCGACTACCTTTGATTCCGGTTCATCTTCTCCGTAGTGTTCCTTTACCTTCTTTTGCCAATCCTTAACATTCCAGTAACTCCGTTTACTGGTACAATCATACATAAAAATAATCTCATCTACCTTTTCTGGAAAGGTTATATCCCCGTACTTGACCTGACCGGGCCATTCGTAACACACTACTGGACCTCCTTCAAATTTATCATATCCTGATGTGCTCGTGAATTTTCCTGTTGGAATGTATCGGGGTTCGAACTTACCTTTATTTAATAATTTTTTTATATATTCAGTCTTTCCCACTCCCGCATCACCCAATACCAATACGTGCTTAGATTCTGTATTTGTAGACATAATTGTTCAAGTATATTTTAATCAAGTTTTAATTAAATTATTCAATTTATTACTATATGTTAAGTAACTGTTTAAGTTCTACTTCCTTAAGTCTTTCCTTCAATCTGTTCCTCTCCTCTCGTAGTCGTTCGGTTTCGTGGTAAAAATGATCCGAATGTTTCGCTTGAATTCTCCATTCCTTAACTTCATCAATCTTCGCTCGTTCCCATTCCTCTGGAGTGTATTCCGGTTCTTGATATGCACCTATATCACTTTTTTCCATATCCATTATGAAATCATTCCTACAGAATCCTAGTCGTACATATTTACGTATGTCACTATCTACACCTTTCACCCCCCCCTCCCCCCCAATCGCCCTCGACCACTTTTTAAAATCTTCAATCATTTCCTCAGTCATATTAGGTTGTCCATCAAGTCCAATATCAGTATTGAAAACAGAAGCCATATTTGGTTTAGATATTTAATGTACTTTTCTACTTAATTAATCAATTTTTAATTACTTATGTACAGGTAGTTTCTTAATACAACGATTACACATGTCATCACAATCATCATCACCAGTGATCGTTGTAAAACACGTATTACAAATTGAGACGTAACTATCACTATCACTCGAACAACTCGAACAACTCGAACAATTATCATCACTCATGAGGTATTTGACCAAGTCTTTTTTCTTGTCACCGGTTTTTCCACGTATCTTCCTTTTCTTCATTTCACCACGAAGTTTCTTGATAGTCCACGAATTGTATTCATTCTCGTCATCATCAGACTCATTCAAACGTTTGAGTAGTTCTTCTTTCTTTCCACTGGTCTTGAGTCCTTTGTTCTTCAACTTTTCCTTCAATTCTTTGATAGTCGGTCCTTTGGGTTTCTTTTCCTTCACTTTCTTAACGGTATTTTTCTTCACAGACTTCTTCACACCAGTGAAATTGGACCACTTTTCTTGAAGTTCGGACTCATCGATTCCATACTCTTTCGATATGTCACTCAAGAACTTGGTCATTTCACCGTTGATGAACCCTGCAAGTTTATTGGAAAGACTCATATTCGTAATTCGATTGTAGTTCAACTGTTTTTAGATAATTTTTTGGAGACGTTTATTATTTTTCAATTTTTGTTTTATTCCATCACACACACTGAGACTGAGACTGTATTATGTTTTACAAGTGTTAATTGTATAAATTTAGTTAAGTTAATTAATTAATTAAGTTAGTTAAGTTACTCTACGTATTCTACGTCCACTTTGGGTGATCCACCCTTGGTAGTTTTTTTCTTTTTTTGTATGGGTTCATCATCCTCTGAGTCAGATTCACAGTCAGTGGATTCACAGTCAGAGTCAGAGTCAGAGTCCGATTCACAGTCAGACTCACTCACATAACGATCACTCATTCCATTATGATCATCTTCCTTGAGTCGTTGAACGAGATCGACCTTTTTCTCACCGACTTTTCCTTTGAGTCCACGTTGTTTCATTTCATCTTTGATTTTTTTAACAGTCCAACTCGTGTAGTCACTGTCTTCATCATCACCTGATCCGGATTTTGAATCGTTGTCAGACTCGGGTTCACTAAGACGTTTCAGTAGTTCTTCTTTTTTACCACTGGTCTTACGTCCCAATTCTTTCAACTTTTCCTTTAACATCTTGATAGTCATCACTGAGTGATCACCACTCGCAATTGCTTTTGCACGATCAAGTACCGCGGGTTTAAGTTCACCACGATCAAATGCAGCGAGACGTTCTTCGAGATCGGATTTCTTACCACTGGTTTTGAGTCCAACCGACTTCAATTTTTGACGAAGTTCGATGATACTGGGTCCAGTACGTTTAGATTTCTTGACCTTCGGTTTGAGACCGGTATAACTGGACCACTTTTCGAGTAGTTCGGACTCATCGATCTTGTATTCCTTCGATATTTCATTGAGGAAACCAGTCATTTGACCATTGATGAAGCTAGCGAGTTTAGTGGAAAGTGTGGAATTAGACATATTTGTTGAGATAATTTAGTCTGATTCGAACAAAAAAAATCAATTTATGAGGGATCAGTGTAGTGTTATTGGGGTCAGTGTAGTGTGAGTGCAGTGGTCAGTGTAGTGGTGAGTGGACTGAGTAGTTTTTCAGTTCAGTGGGTAGTGAATGAGAAGAGATAATTTTCCAAAAGTGATCAGAAAAAATCAATTTTTGGAGTGAAAGATTGAAAAAAATCACAGAGTTTTTGAGAATTACACTGAAATGGAACTGAATATCATGAATTTAGACAATCTGGAGTTCGACGATCTAGTTAAAATCTACTTAGACTATGGTATGGATAGTGTATTAGAAGTATTATGGAATAAATTTTTGGAGTAAATTGAAATTTTCAACAAAGTTTTTTAAAAATTATCTCAACCAACCAAACAACCACTTGAATATGACTCAACTCAAAGACCTCAAACGTAAAGCAGCACGTCGTAACAAAAAAAATGGAGTACCCCTTTACATACAGAAACGTAATGAAAGATTTGGAACGTTTAACAAAGTGAAGAGACTACCGAAAGTGGTTCGATTCACTCCCTCCCCTGTCACCCCACTCAAACGATTTCAGAAAGTCGTCAAAAAAGTGATGTCACAGAACAAGACCAAGAAGTGGAGAGAAGAAACTCGAACCATCACTATCAGGAAACCGGAAAAAATTCAACAGATCAAGATGTCCACTCAACACTTTCCAGTATACCCATGCACACGTAAGGGTAAAGTACTTAGTCTTGAAAAAAGACTCGAATTCAGTGAACGGATCAAAATGATTAACAGTGACTGGAACTACAATACTGGTAATAGTGAACGAGTGGACATGGACTTGGACAACGATGACGATGGTGAATTTGAATTCGACGAATGGGAAGAGGAAGAAATAGAAGTAGATATTGATGATGTAAATTACGAATAAATAATAAACGACTTAAATTGAAATTTTGACTCTGTCTCCTAAAAATTATCTAATATGACTATGAATACTGAAGAGATTATTGCGTGGGGGGTCGATGTTCCAAGACCTACATCTTTCGTGGTCCACGTAGTCGAACCCAAACCTAAGAAGAATGGAATACTCAGATTGATTGAACACTCACGTAAACTGAATCGAAGACGATGTGGAGTGTGTCGAGGAACACTTGGAGAGAATCCGGAATGTAGTTACTGTGAACATAAGAGGGATGAGTTAGGGTGGGGTGTATAGTAGTATTTTAATTAACACTTAATTAAAACAAAAATTGAAAAATAATCAGTCTCCTCTTTAAAATTATCTCTTCACACATTGAATACCACTTGAATACTAACTCACTCACTCACTCACAAATCGAATTTTTTAAGTCACTAACTCAAAAAATATATCACAATGTTCACGTGCACGTCCAACTCGCTCTTCCCCAAATATCGTCCTGACCCTAATCGAGATACCGCAGATCGGTGTATCGAATATAGGAAAATGGATGGTGAAGTTCGTGACATTTTTACTAACACCAAGACCTACCCCCCAAAGTACTTTATAGCCAAGTATGTTCAAAAAGAAAAAGAGAATGACCCGGGTTCATATTTCAATAACCCATACAATCCTCATGACTGGAACAATCCGATTTCGCACGTTAAAGTATACGATATTGTGAATAACGGATGGAGAACACTCAGAGTATGGAATATTCTCACTGACATTGATGGAACACCCCCCCTCCCCACTTGTTCGAAAGAATTGGAGTTGGTCCACACTGAACTTGTAAAAACGGTCGATGAAAAAGATAGGAACTCGTTTAAGTATTACATAGATAGGTGTGAGTATGGTAGTAATCATGTGTTGATGACTGCGATTGGTCCATTGATAAGTCAGTACTTTAAAAAGACCAACATTTCTAAAGAAAGGAATGATCTACACGAAGAACTTATTGAAAAGGTCAAGAACAAGAGTACTAACTGGGTGGAAAAGTACCAGGAATCTCTTCAGGATAATCAAAGACTCAGGAACAAACTCGGGAAATGGATTCGAAAATATCAAGAATTGATGGATAAACATGATGAAGTCGAAGATGAAGTTATTTTGATTTAGAATACTAAGTAGGTATTATCTCTAAAATTGAATAATTTAATTAGAACTTGATTAAAATATACAAACCGAATACCTACAGACATGCCAGTATTTTTAGCATATGATTACAGGAAACAGGATGGAACCGAACGTTATATAATAACTAAACCTTTGGAACGGAGATTAAAGATCGACTTTACACCAAAGAACCACATCAAGGGTGAACCAAGTCCTCACACTCACACTCGGGTATGGGATGCGGAAAATAAAGGATGGCGTACACTCATACTCTCAAATATTGACAACATTATATGTAGAAATTTCGAGTCTACCGATAAGTTCCGTGAGTTCCTCGAGATACCTCGTGATGGAGCAGACTTTTTTTTTAGGGTTACTGGAGGACCATTTATACCTATGGATTGTGACTTTTAATAATATTGTAATTAGTAATACTTAATTAAACGAAAATTGAAAAATAATTCAGTCTCCTCTTAAAAATATACAAACCGAATATGTCTAAGACTGCTATTTTTGTTACGATTATCCTGTGTGTTGCGAGTGTGAGTGGAAGTTATACATCATGTTATACGACACCCACTCAATCTGTTACGTTCCCGAAGTATTTATTCAGGAATGTGAATTATGTACAATTGTGTAATGATTACCAGAACAACCCCGAGGAATGGAGTGTAGAAAAGAAGGATAGACATGAGTCCGGAACTGTGGATTGGAACGTCGATTGTGTTGATGGATTTAAAAGAGTACAAACACATACACAAAGTCGATTTGGTATTACCGGTTTATGTAATAGTTGTAAGAGTGTTATGTGTGATATACAACATGTATGTTGTAAACCTATAATATATAAGTATATTAAAAAGTAATTAAATAAATTGATTAATTTACCTAAATTTTAATTAAAATATAATTACAAGAATATGTCTTCTCCCGATTTTATTCCTCTTGAAACCGAAACCTCTAGATATTATGGTGAATACCGGTGCCAAGTTGTTCGAGACCAGAATAACAAGATAAAAGCACTTGAAGGTCAGTTAACGCGAGCACAAGAAATAATCATGGATATAAGTAAGGAATTGGCTAGTTTGAAGACTATTGTTGATTTTCGTAAATCGATACAGGATTTCCATACGGATGACTTCCAGACTAAACATAAGGATTCTCAGACAAAGATTGAAGACCTTAGAGAAAGAGTGTTACGTTTAGAAAGAGAAGTAATTTAAAATTGAATAATAATTTAATAGATTAATAAAATTATAAATAAAGAAATGGATAACAGTATGCTCCAAGCTCTCGCTGACTACATTAAAGTAAAACCATTTAAACTTCAGCGTCAAAATGGTGTTACTAAATATGCAGATTACGACTTTGAAGAACCTAAGGACGAAAAGATAGAACTTACGGAAAAGGAAAGAGAAGTAGTAATTAAAGCTCGGGAATTTTATAGTGCTTATGTATCTTATAAAAAAATTGATTAATGTAGTTAAACTTTAATAGATTAAGTAAACATGTCAGAGTATCAAAAGTCTTATGAGAAAGCTCTTAAATTGTGGGATGAGTTGGAGGGTGTAATAAAAGAAGAACCGTTTGGAGAAACAGCTAAGTGTCCTATGCATCCATATCATTATTTTCAATTATCACAGGTATGTAATTTCAAAGTTATGAACGGGAATACATATACGGAATACTTAGAAAAATGGAGAAGTAGAAAAAATTAGTAGGTTATTAATTTAATTTGAATTTAAATTAAATTTTTATAATAAATGGGAAGATATACTAAACGAAGGAAAAGTTATTATCGTAAGAGAAAGAGAAAGAGTAAGAAGAGAAAGAGTAAGAGAAATAAGAGAAAGAGTAAGAGTAAGAAGAGAAAGAGGAGGAAGAGGAAGAGACGTTATAGAGTATCTGCTTTGAATGTTAGGGATGAACAAGGTAAATTAATTCGTGGTGAAGACAGACCTACGGATGTAGAGGATACATTTACGAGTGACGGTGGTATAAAAACAAAGATACAAAATCCTTTTGGTGGTTATTTTGCGAGAAGAATGAGTTCTGTTGAAGGGGATGATAAGTATGGAACCAGTGGTTTGCGTGATGTAAGTAATGAAGTTAGTTATGTTGTAAATGCTCATGGTCTTCTAGATAATTTGGGTGTAAGTATAGATATACCGACGAACGTGAAAATTTTTTCACCATTAACTTGTATGGGACAATCGTTATTATTCTGGGGAAGAAAACATTTAAGACAAATTAAACGTGCATGTCCAGGTTCGGAAAATTTCAGAGATAAATATGTACTTACACACTATAATGAAATACCTGAAATGTTGTTGTCTCCAGAAAGAAAAAAAAAAGAATTTGGAAAAGGTTCAACAGGATTATACACAGGTGCAGGTGTTTATGAATGTAATGATGATGCATCAATATATAATCCTAAACCAGTCATAAGTATTAAAGATGATATGTTATTATCTGAAATTCTAGAACAATTAATTCCTATGAGTGAAGGTAAAGACATGAATATAATTTTATTAACTTGTTTAGATTTCGGAGAGTTTTCGTTTGAACAGTTAGGATTTTTAGAAACTAAATTAGATAAAGAAACAGAAGAAAAGATGAAGAGTAATATTAAAGAAGAAGGATTTATAAATTGGAAAAACTTGGAAAAATATATAATAAATTATTTAATTACAAGAATTAAGCGATCACGAGCAGCAAGTTTAATACCAAAAACAAAGATGATTTTATCATATTTATCAACACACAAGCCTCTATATCATCTTAATAATGACTCATTACCAGAGGTTGATAAGTTGGGACCTGATACTTTTTATGATGTTGATGCTCCAAATTTTTTCGATGAGCTTGTTAAAGATTTTAGAACAAAGTTTAATAATACACCATCACGCACTCAAAGATTATTTAATTATAAATCATATTTTCGTAAATTTGCAAATACGGAAATAGAAGTACGTAGTATTTTTTCGCTTGTAAAGGAAATACTAAAAGAGTTACAGAGTTGATAATTGTAAAAATTGAATAATTTATAAATTTTTTATAAATTATAAATTTGACTTTGAATATGGAATCTAAAGACCCTTTTGCAGGTGAGAAGAGATGGTGGGAGAGGGTAGATAAATTTAATAGTGAATGTTTCGCTTGTGGGAAAAAAGGTAAGTGTGCAATATGGAAACCGGACTTTGGTATGTGCCATGTATATGGTGATTATTGTAAAGAGTGTTATTGTGGAGGTGCTCTAAAATGGGGTGGAATGCTTGTGGGACCCGCTTATAAAGTTGATGGTGAATATACATTTTTGAAAGATGTTAATCCACAACTCTTATTACCTCATAAAGGAATGCGATGGCCTAGATATAGTGTTAAATTTAAACAAGTAAATTGATATTTAATGTATTACGTATAATTATTAAACATGGGAGAACAAACTAATTTTATCAAAGTGGTTGTGGTTAAGGATGGAAAGGCGTATAGGACTGAGGTATTTAAAAGTAAGTATTTAGGGGAAGACGGTAAAATAAGATTACCGGAAAATACATATAGTGCTGGATGGTGTAATAGGGTTTGGGATGTTGTGTGGGATGAATTAGAACCTTTAGAAAATTGATTATTTAGAAAGTTAAGTGGATAAATAAATGCGAATGATTGATGTTAAAATTGCGGCATCTCTTTTTGGAGTGCTTGTAGCAACAAATTCTTATTCGTTTTACATATTATCAAAACTTCATAAAGAAGATTGTAAATTTAGAAAGTTAAAAGTTTAAAATTGATTATTTATAAATTAAGTAATTAATGAAATATGAGTCAATATACGTGGAATGAAAATGACACAAAAATTGTATGTTTATGTTATTTGATTAATCTTAGTCCTAAAGTAGCTTCAACTTTATTACCACATATAAAGTTAACTTCTATAAGAGCTAAATATAGTAATTGTAGATATTTACATACTGGAATGGGATGGGGGTCGAATTATTCTAAACTACACGAACAAATATGGAAATTAATAAATGAATAGTTTAAAATTGATTATTTATTTTATTTAAGGGATTAAATAAAATGAAGGTGTTGACTCTACAAGAGCTTGCGGGTGATGTGGTAATCAGGGGATTGGGTAAATTGACACCACGCATAAAAGATAGTTATGAATATTATTACGAAAATTGTGGTGGTCGTGAATATACTGAAGAAGCTAATCAGTGTTATGTAGACATTGGTTATAAAGAACCATATAAGGATTGTAATAAGTATAATAAATTACCTAAAAGTATCAAGTTAATAATAAGAGATCAATTGGATGATTATAGAGGTATGTTTGATTTTATAAATACGAGAAATAATCCGTTCGATGTATTTTATAGCTATGTTATAGGGGGGTATGTGAGGAATGCTTCAATAGTATTGAAATATTTTCCAGAATTACTAACACAAAAACCTCGATATCGTCTTCGTAATGGTTCTGACTTGCCTTTGATTCGTTCTGTTATATCAGGTAATTATGAGATGTCTAAATTATTATTGGATAATGGTGCGGATGTACATGCTAAAGATGGATTATTTAGAACTTCAATAGTATATGCAGTGGAGTATAAGATGGATTACATGTTACGTTTATTGTTAGAATATGGTGCTGATGTGAATACAATAAACTATATGACAGGTAAAACTCTTTTGCACATATGTATAGAAAAACATTATTATAGGTTATCAAAGATTTTACTGGAATTTGGTGCAGATACAACTATAAAGACTAATGATGGATATACACCTCTATTGACTGCGACTTATATAGGAGATTTTAATATGGTTAAATTGTTATTGGAATATGATACAATAGTAATAGACAAAGATATGTGTAAAGATATCGCATATTTTCATGGATACACGGATATTTGTGAATTATTAATTAAAATCTAATTTAAATTAATTATAAATTAAATTAAGATAAAAGAGCATCTGTAAATCCTGCCTGTGCCATTCCTACGTTTTTAGCTTTCCTGCCTAATCTTTTAAAATTAGCTCGAGCTCTTCTACGTTTAGCTTGTTGTGCGGCTTGCTTTGCAATTTGAGCACGTTTACTCTTTCTACGTCTAGATTGTTGAAGGGCTTTCCCAGCTATTCTTTTAAAATTTGAACGAGCTCTCTGACTCTTTTGTTTTTTTCTCTTTTTACTCATCTTCTTCTTACCACCCTTTCTCTTCTTTCTGCATTTCTTAGTCATACGGTCTCTTGTACGACCTCTTTTACATTTCCTCTTAATACATCTCCTGTCACTACGTCTACGTTTGTATCCGCTTTTACACTTTCTACGTTTACTTCTCTTCCTACACCTCTTAGTCATTCTACTACGGACTTGACCGCTCTTACACTTCTTACGTCTATATCTACGTTTCGTTGCCATTTATTATAAATAATAATAATTATTATTTAAAAAAAAAAATTATTGATCTTTTTTGATGCGAGCTCTTTGAACCATTTGACTAGCTCTTTGTGCTGCTTTCTTAGCAATTTGAGCACGTTGT
>NZIV01000027.1 GCA_002689995.1 Fidelibacterota bacterium | reverse complement strand
GCCTTATAGGGTTGTCAGAAAATAAACTTTGCTTAACAAAAGGAGGTTTTATGACCAATAAAGCACTATCTATTTTCAATCAATTAAGACCATTATCAGTAGGATTTGACGACATGTTCGATCATTTTGAGAATATGTTTGAAGTACCTACGATGAACTATCCACCATACAATATTGTAAAAACTGGTGATAATAAATTTAATATTGAGGTTGCTCTTGCAGGTTTCAATAAAAAAGATATTAAAATCACTAGTGAAAATAATATGTTGGTTATCGAGTCTATCAACGAGGTAGACAAAAAAGATAAGAATGGTGAAGTGATTCACAAAGGTATCTCTCAAAGATACTTTAAAAGATCATTTACTATCGCTGATGACGTAGAAGTCAAAGGTGCGGAGTTGAAAGATGGTCTGTTAAAAGTGTCAATGGAGAAGATTATTCCAGACGCTAAAAAACTAAAAACTATTAATATTAAATAGTATAAAAGATAGTGGCGGCTTATTGACAAGCCGCCATTTTTATTGTATAATTAGTCAAATATTTAATTGAAAAGGAAAAATATATTATGGAGCTAAAAATAAAATCACACACATTTAAATTTAGAACTGGAGACACAGATGAAAAAGGCGGTTGTACTTTTATAGGTGGTTCGTGGGTAGATAAAAATTCAGATGAATTATTTAATAACAAAAAAGTAGTTTTATTCAGTTTACCTGGTGCATTTACACCTACTTGTTCAGGTCAACAATTACCTACTTATGATGAAATGTTTGATTCATTTAAAGAACAAGGTATAGATGATGTATATTGTATATCTGTAAATGACGCTTTTGTTATGAACGCTTGGGCAAGAGATTTAGAAATTAAAAATGTTAAAATGATACCTGATGGTTGTGGAACATTTACTAGAAATATGGGTATGTTAGTTAACAAACCAGTGCAAGGTTTTGGTTTAAGATCATGGAGATACTCTGCTGTTATTAAAGATGGTGTTGTAGAAATGGCGTTTGTAGAACCTGGTTTTAATCAACACAGCCTTGATGATGATCCTTATACAGTTTCATCGCCAGAACATATGCTTAAGTATTTACAACAAACTGATCCAAGACACGATCAACTTACTCAACCAAGTGTAGAGGGTATTGACTTAAAAGTAAATTAGTGTTATAATTATATTATGAAATACAACGAAGATAAAATCTTAAATGAAATCAAAGAATATATAAAATCAACTTATGGTCAACATTATTCAACAGGTAAAGATGGCTTTCAAGTACAAGATTTATTTAAGACACTAGGTATTGGTAAAGATTTTTGTCAGGCCAATGCAATAAAATATCTTTGCAGATATGGCAAAAAGAATGGACACAATCGTGCTGACTTGTTAAAAGCAGTACACTATGTTATACTATTATTAAATTATGATAAGGAGAAGTAATGAAAATAAGTGAAGCGACTATAAGTGTTTTGAGAAATTTCTCGGACATTAATAATAACATCTTATTTAAGCCAGGCAAAACAATTGCCACAATGTCAACTATGAAAAACATTATGGCTCAAGCAGATGTTAACGAAGAGTTTAACCAAGAGTTTGGTATATATGATTTACCAGAATTTTTAAGAGCGATAGACTCTTTTCAAAAACCTGTACTATCTTTTAATGGTTCAGCAAATTTGAAAATTAAAGATGAGAGCTCAACTCTTTCAGCAAGATATGCTTTTGCTGATAAATCAACCTTGGTAACACCATCAAAAACAATAAACATGCCAGATAAATCTGTCACATTTACATTAAAAAATAGTGACTATGAATCTGTTAAAAAACTATATACAAATTTAAGTCTACCTGATATTGCGTTTAAAGGTGAAAATGGCAAAATTAAATTAGTTGCATTAGATAAAAAAAATAGTAATTCAAATGAATCAACTATTGAAATTGGTTCATGTAATATGGACTTTACTGCATATATTAAAGCAGAGAATATGAAAATTATTCCTGGTGAATATGATGTTGCAATATCTAAAGCAAAGATTGCTCATTTTATAAACAAAAAAGTTCCTGTGCAATACTGGATTGCATTAGAAGCCGATTCAACATTTTAGAGGTGTTGAATGTCAGATTTCTTATGGGTTGAAAAATACCGTCCTAGAAAAATATCAGAATGTATTTTAAGTGAAGACTTAAAAAATACCTTTTCTAAATTTCTAACAAATAAAGAATTACCAAATCTTCTTCTTTCAGGAACAGCAGGTACGGGTAAGACAACAGTTGCTCGTGCTTTATGTGAAGAGTTAGGTGTTGATTATATAATAATAAATGGTTCAGATGAAGGTAGACATATTGATACCTTAAGGACTACAATCAAAAATTTTGCCTCGTCTGTATCTTTAGACGAAGGATCAAATCATAAAGTTGTAATTATTGATGAGGCTGATTATATGAATCCAGATTCTGTTCAGCCTGCATTAAGAAACTTTATTGAAACATTTTACAAAAATTGTAGATTTATATTTACTTGTAATTTTAAAAATAAGATTATACCTGCTTTACATAGTAGATGTACCGTTATTGATTTTCGTATTACAAATGGTCAAAAAGTAAAAACAGCAACAGCATTTTTAAAAAGATTAGGTACAATCTTAACTGAAGAAAATATAGACTTTGATAAAAAGGTACTTGCTGAATTAATACAAAGACATTATCCTGACTTTAGAAGAACAATTAATGAATTACAAAGATATTCTGTAAGAGGTAAGATAGATAGTGGTATACTCGTTTCTTTATCAGAAATTAATAACAAAGAATTAGTTAAGTTATTAAAAGAAAAAAGATTTACAGATATGAGAAAATGGGTTATACAAAACCTAGACCAAGATCCATCTTCCTTGTTTAGTAGTATATATGAAATATTATATAAACATCTTCACCCTCAATCTGTTCCTGCTGCCGTAATAACGATTGCAGATTACCAATATAAATCCGCCTTTGTAGCTGACCATGAGATAAATATGGTTGCCTGTTTGACACAAATCATGGCAGAATGTAAATTTAAATAGAGGGAACAATGGCAAGAAGAACATTTTGGCGAAAGCTTATAGTAAAATGCAGAATGTTTTGGGCTGATGTGAGAGGACATCATGGTAAATGCTGGGATTACGAACCAGGAGATTATTATATGGGAAGTCACAAAGGGCACAAAAAACATGAAAAAAAGATGTAATGATTGAATATAAATTATCTGATTATCTAAATGCGATTAACTATTCAAAAGTTAATTTACTAGATGGTAGTGATATAGTATGGGAAAAAAAATATCCACCTTATGTAATTAATCGTTGTTTATCACAGCATGTGGATGCTATAATGATGGCTAATGAGGTCAACATGAGACACGGTCTTAACAAGAGGCTACAGTTTCATTTTTTAATAAATAGTATTCGTAAGAGAAAAAGATTTGGCGGTAAATGGATATCAACTGCTAAATCAAAAAATTTAGAGTATGTAAAAGAATATTATGGTTATAGCAACTCAAAAGCAAAAGTAGCCCTAAATATACTAGATACTAAACAATTGAATCTTATTAAATTAAAACTTGATAAGGGTGGGAGAAAAAGATGAGTGATGAATTAAATTGGTCACCTGAAAAAATGTTAGAGGTAACTCTAAAACAACCAGATGACTTTTTAAAGATTAGGGAAACTTTGTCCCGAATAGGTGTTGCAAGTAGAAAAGATAAAACTTTATTTCAATCTTGCCATATACTTCATAAACAAGGTAAATATTATATAGTGCATTTCAAAGAGTTATTTGCTTTAGATGGCAAAAAAGCAACTTTGATTGAAAACGATATACAAAGAAGAAACACAATCGCTGTTTTATTACAAGACTGGAATTTATTATCAATATTAAAAAAAGAAGAATCAGATAATAAAGCACCACTATCTCAAATTAAAATAATTGCATTTAAAGAAAAAGGTGAATGGAATTTACAAGCAAAATATAATATAGGTAAAAAATCTACAAAAGAAGAAACTAAAACTGAATAGGATATATTATGATTAAATTATATAGACTCACAACAGGTGAGGATATTATTGGAGTGTTTGTTGAGGAAACAGATTTATTTGAATTTGTAAAAAAACCTTTCGTATTAATTCCAATGCAAGGTCAAGCAGGTAAACCAATGCAAATTGGATTTCATCCATACATTCCTTATACAAAAGATGAAGTTATAAAATTTAAAAAAGCAAATATTATAACTGAAGTAAAACCTGACACAAATTTAATTGAAGCATACGAAAAAAACACAAGCAATATAGTACAGTTAAATAACAAGATTATCACATAATTGACTTTTAAAAATTTTGTGATATAATTATATTATGAATTTGGCAAGCTCTTTTTATACAAATGTTTTAGAATATAAAGGTAAACTTCTTATAAGAGGAGTTTCTAATGGTGAATCTTATTTAAGTAGAACTAATTACTCCCCAACATTATTTGTAAAAGCTAATCAAAAAACTAATTATAAAACTTTAGATGGTGAATATCTATCTCCTAGAGAGTTTGGTAGTATATCTAAAGCAAAATATTTTTGTGAACAATACAAAAGCATACCAGAGTATAAAATTTATGGTATGAATCGTTATCAATATCAATACCTAGCAAACACATATAAAGAAGATATAAAATGGAACAAAGATTATATTAAGATATTTACACTTGATATAGAAACTGAATGTGAAAACGGTTTTCCTGATCCTGATACTGCAAAAGAAACCATCATATGTATTACTGTAAAAAATCATAGTAACAAACAAATATTAACGTGGGGTACTGGTGATTTTATTTCTAAAAAAGCAAATTCAACTTATGTAAAATGTCAAAATGAAAAACATTTACTATTAGAGTTTATGAAGTTTTGGTGTAAAAATCATCCTGATATTGTTACTGGTTGGAATGTAAAATTTTTTGATATACCTTACTTAATGAATCGTATGAGAAGAATTTTTGATAATGATACTATTAATAAAATGTCTCCTTGGAATTATGTTAATGCAGAGCGAATACAATTAGGACAAAAAAATCAACAGTATTGGAATATGTTAGGTATATCTGTATTAGACTATTTTGATTTGTATAAAAAGTTTACATATGTTCGACAAGAAAGTTATAAACTAAATTATATTGCTAAAGTAGAATTAGGCGAACAAAAATTAGACAACCCTTATGAAACATTTAAAGATTTCTATACAAAAGATTATCAAAGATTTGTAGAATATAATATCCAAGATGTAGAATTAGTTGATAAACTTGAAGATAAAATGAAACTTATTGAGTTATGTTTAACTATGGCTTATGACTATAAAGTAAATTATACAGATGTTTATTCCCAAGTAAGATGTTGGGATACATTAATTTATAATCATTTACATAAAAAAAATATTGTTATACCTCCAAGAGAAGATCATCAAAAAGATACTCAATATGAAGGCGCATATGTAAAAGATCCTGATTTAGGATTACATAAATGGATTGTTTCATTTGATTTAAATAGTTTATATCCACATTTAATTATGCAATATAATATTAGTCCTGAAACATTTGTGGGTGTAGAAACAAATAAAATAAATGTTAATAATTTATTAGATAAAAAATTAGATTTACAATGGGCAAAAAATAAAAACGTAACCGTTGCAGCTAATGGTGCCATGTTTAGAAGAGATAAACAAGGTTTCTTGCCAGAGTTGATGAGTAAAATGTATTCTGAACGAGTAGTATTTAAAGATTTAGCAATAAAGGCTAAAAAAGAGTTTAACAAAACAAAAGATCCGATTTATAAAAATGAAATAAGTCGTTGTCATAATATTCAAATGGCTAAAAAAATTGCATTAAATAGTGCTTATGGTGCTATCGGCAATCAATACTTTAGATATTTTGATGTAAAACAGGCAGAAGCAATTACATTAGGTGGTCAATTGTCAATTCGTTGGGTTGAAAGTGATGTTAATAAATTTATGAATAAGGTTTTAAAAACTACAAATAAAAATTATGTAGTGGCTTCTGATACAGATTCTATCTATATTCAAATGGGAGATTTAGTTGATAAGGTATGTAAAGATAAATCAACACAACAGATTACAGACTTTTTAAACAAGGTATCCGAAGATAAGATACAAAAGGTTATAGATGATAGTTTTAAACGGCTAGCAGACTATATAAACGCATATGACCAAAAAATGATAATGAAACGAGAGGTCATTGCAAATAAAGGTATATGGGTGGCTAAGAAGAGGTATATACTTAATTTATTTGATGAGGAAGGTGTAAGATATAATGACCCTAAATTAAAAGTTATGGGTGTTGAGGCAGTTAAATCTTCTACGCCAGAAATTTGTAGAGGCAAAATTAAAGAAGCAATAAAAGTTATAATGAATAAAAGTCAGGAAGACTTAATAAATTTTGTATCTGATTTTAAAACAGAATTTTTAAAACTGTCGCCAGAAGAGATTGCTTTTCCAAGATCATGTAATAATCTTTCAAAGTTTACCGATTCATCTAAAATTTATAAAAAAGGAACTCCAATACATGTTAAGGGTTCTTTAATTTATAATTATTATCTACATAAAAATAATTTAGAATACAAATATCCAGTAATAAAAGATGGAGATAAAATAAAATTTTTAATGTTAAAAATGCCAAACGCTGTTAAAGATACTGTTTTGTCATTTTCAACAAAAATACCAGAAGAGTTTAAAATTCACAACTATGTAGATTATGAAACTCAATTCGTAAAAACATTTACCGACCCATTAAGATTTATATTAGAATCAATAGGTTGGAAACTTGAAAAAGAAGCAACACTAGAGGCATTTTTTGAATGATGTTAAATTTTGTAGATATATTATTAATATTTGCTATAACTTTTCATTGGGCATTTTCAACTGGAGCTTTTTTAGCAGTAAAAACAACTTGGTCAATACCTAGATTTATTTTAATATGTTTATTTTTTAGGTATTTTTTAATGAGTTATGGATATTAAAAAAAAATATAAGGTAATATACGCAGACCCTCCTTGGACGTTTAAAACATTTTCTGACAAAGGAAAAGGAAGAAGTCCTGAACAACACTATGATGTGCTTGATCTTCCTGCTATATCTAGGTTACCTATTAATTCTATTTCTGAAGATAATGCAGTCCTTTTAATGTGGGTAATAGATCCATTGTTAGATAAAGCATTTGAAGTTATTAAAGCATGGGGATTCAAATACAAAACAGTAGCCTTTACCTGGGCAAAGACTAATAAAATTAAACCTGGTTTTTTTACTGGTTTAGGTTATTGGACAAGAGGTAATCCTGAAATGTGTTTACTTGCGACAAAAGGTAAACCAAAAAGGTTAAGTAAATCTGTACCTCAATTAGTTGTAGAACAACGTAGAGAACATAGTAGAAAGCCTGATATAATGTATTCTCATATAGAAAATTTATTAGAAGGTCCTTATATTGAGTTGTTTGCTAGAACACAAAGACCTGGTTGGGATGCATGGGGAAATCAGGTTGACAAATTTAAATAGAAATGATATAATATAATATGAATAATTTGAAACAATTATTATCACATCTACCTAAAGGTAATTTACCTGTAATGGATCAACAAACATTTGAATCTATAACAAATGATATAGGTAAAGAACAATTTAGATTAGACCTAGCACAATACATTGCAGAAAACAGACCTAAATTTCCTTTAAAGGAGATTTCATATGAAGTAATGCGTCAAGCATTTAAAGGTTTACAAAAACAAGATGTATGGGAATATGTAAAACCATTAGAACAATTAGATAAAAATGTAAAAGAAAAGTATGATGACTACAAATATAATTTTAAAGAATATGGTTTAGGTATTATAGACGCACCTTCTATCTATAATGACGTATCTAATTATTTTCACCAAGATATAAGATTAAACTGTTCTAGTTATAGTTTTAAATCGCCTTTAGATGTATGGTATAATGGCACAGCAAAAGATATATGGCGATGTTTAGGGCCTATATGGCGTGGTATTAATGGTATGAAACCTGTAATGGTTGATGGCAAAGAAGAATTAAGAGGTGGAAGATTAGATGAAAAAAGTTATGTATCTGCTTTTAGATTACAGACTTATATCGCTACACAATTTAAACCTAATGTTGCAAAAGCAATATATCAAATGACAAATGCTAAAAGAGTTTTAGATACGTCATGTGGTTGGGGTGATAGACTTGCAGGTTTTTTCGCTAGTGACGCTGAAGAATATATAGGTTGTGATCCTAATCCTAATACATTTAAACAATATATGAAACAGATAGAAGTATATAATAGTTTTTTATCTAAACCTAAAAAGGTTACATTGTATAATTGTGGTGCTGAAGATATGCCTTGGGAAAAAATAGATAATATAGATTGTGCATTTACAAGTCCACCTTACTTTTCTACTGAAAGGTATAATGAAGGTGGTGAAAAAGAAGAAAATCAATCATGGTTTAAATTTGATGAGTATTCAAAATGGCGTGATGATTTTTATTTACCTGTATCTAAAAAAAGTTTTGAAAGATCAAAGCATACATTTATCAATATCATGGATCCTACAATTAAAGGTAAAAGATATTTAAGTTGTGATGAACTAGTTGATAGTTTAAAAGATAATTTTGTAGGTCAAATAGGAATGAGAATTATGCAAAGACCTAAATCTGATAAATTATTTAAAGATGAGGAAGAAAAAGCAGAATTTATGAATCGTACATATATTGAAAATGTATGGTGTTTTTCAAAAGAAAAATTGGATTATTTTAGACATAGTAGAAGGGCTACACTATTTTAATAAATATTATGACTATGCCAATTACAAAAATTCAATATAAAAACTTAAAAGAATATTACGATTATCAAAGACTACTAGAATTTAATAGAGAGTTATTAAAAAAAAGATTAAATAGAGTTGAAGGTAAAGTTTTTGGTCCTTTAGGTGTAATAAACGCAGATAATATGTTTGATGACATATGGGCTACTGTATCAAGTGACGATTTAGAAAAACCAGATAAAAATTGGGTTCCTAAAGATTCTAAATTAAAATTTGAATGGGAATAATAGCTTGACAAAATATGTAAATTTTGATATAATAAATGATATTATTTAATAGGAGATATGAATGAGTGACTTTCTAAAAGATGTAATTAAAGAAACAGGAAATGAATACGCAACATTAGTAAGTGAAGGCGTTGAAGCAGGCGATGTAGATAATTTTATAGACACAGGCTCTTACACATTAAATGCTTTACTTTCAGGAACAATCTATGGAGGTCTACCAGGAAACAAAATAACTGCTATTGCAGGTGAAGCTGCAACAGGTAAAACATTTTTTGCATTAGGCATTGTAAAAAACTTTTTAGATAAAAATAAAGAAGCAGGCGTAATATACTTTGAATCTGAAAGTGCTTTAACAAAAGAATTAGTTGAGGCAAGAGGGGTTGATAGTAAAAGAATGGTTGTAGTACCAGTTGCAACAGTACAAGAATTTAGACATCAATCAATAAAAGTGATTGACAAATATTTAGAACAAGAAGAATCAAAAAGAAAACCTATTATGTTTGTATTAGATAGTTTAGGTATGTTATCTACTACAAAAGAAATGACAGATACAGCCGAAGGTAAAGAAACCAGAGATATGACTAGATCACAAATAGTTAAGGCTGCATTTAGAGTATTAACTTTAAAACTAGGCAAAGCAAAAGTGCCTATGATAATGACCAATCACACTTATGATGTTATTGGTTCTATGTTCCCACAAAAAGAAATGGGTGGCGGATCAGGTTTGAAATACGCTGCCTCTAATATTGTTTATCTATCTAAAAGAAAAGAAAAAGATGGTAAAGATGTTATCGGAAATGTTATTCATTG
>NZIV01000026.1 GCA_002689995.1 Fidelibacterota bacterium | reverse complement strand
CATCGACTCCACCAACTGCAAACATAGGTCTTGGTGGTGGAGGCGGTGGTGCTGGCGGTGCTGGCGGTGGCGGTGGTCCCGATTGTGGTGGCGGTGATGGGATAGGTTTAACCATTGAGGATGGATCCACGACAGTGTATTATGGTGGAGGTGGAGCAGGTGGTAGTAATCCAGATCCAAACCCCAATGCTTTTGGTGGAAAATGTGGACCTGAACCTCCAAGCACCAATTATCTATACACTAATAGTGGATATGATTTAGGATTTGGAAGTGGTGGAAGAGGACCCCAAGGTCCAACCAATCAGATTATTGATATGGTTACACGTAGTGGAAAACAAGGAGTTCAAGGATATGGTGGAGGTGAAGCTGTTGAAGTTATATTTACAGCTAATTCTGCAAATTTACCAATTGGTAATTATTCTAGTTTGTTTTGGATGAGTACTAATGATTATAACAATCCATTAGTTAATATTAATGTGAATTTAGAAGTATCAGGGGAGATAAATCCTTGTGTGGATTGGACCACGGGTGATTTAAATTCAGATGGGACGATTAATATTTTAGATATTCTTAGAACTGTGAATATTATTTTATCGGTAGATAGCACAAATTTAGACATATGTGAGTTATGGGCTGCAGATTTAAATTTAGACGAATTAGTAAATGTTATGGACATCATAAGTATAGTAAATATAATTTTAACACAATAAAATAATTTAAAGTGGTTTAATTAGATTTGGATTTTTTTCCAACTACCATTACGTACTTTCATAATCATAAATATCATAAATAGTCCAAGATGGAGTGAGAATGCAAGCCATGGACCCATGTATCCCCAATTTAAAACTATCCCAGTTAAATATGCTACAGGGAGGAAAAATAAATAACAAAGTAAAGAATCTACAACTGAAGGATATAGTGTATTCCCTGCACCTGTAAGCGCAAACCATAATGTTATTGCTACTGCATCAAAAAACTGAAGAATTCCAACGATTCTTAATCCAGGTATACTTAAAACGATTAAGTCGACTTCTTTAGTGAAGATTGGAATAATAAATTGAGGGAATAAAATAAATATTATGCCCATTGACCCCATAATATAAAGTGCCCATCTTATACTTTCATATATTGTAATTTCAGCTTTTTCAGGTTTATTTTTACCAAGATATTTACCCACTAACGTGGCACAAGATTGTCCAACTCCAATAGCAGGCATAAAAGAACCATGCATAATTGTAAAAACAATTTGTGTTGACGCAAGTTCTAAAGTTCCAATTAAACCCATAATTTTATAAAAAATAGCAAAACCGCCTGTTACAAAAATCTCTTGAATTGCTTGTGGTATTGCTAACGTTATTTGTCGTTTGATCATAATAAGATTAAAATTAGTAGAAAAAACTACAAACTTATGTTTTATATCTTTTTTAAATAAGTAGGTAAAATAATAAAATGTTGAACAAATTGAAGCTATAAATGTTGCAATAGCTGCACCTTTTACATGTAATTCTGGAAAATCAATTATAGCCCAAATAAACCAAATTTTTGATATAAAAATATTATCAAAGGAATTAAAGTAAGCTTTTATGTTCTCAGAACCATATATTAGTCCGATATTAAAATAAATATTAATGATATTTGAATAAATAGTAACCTTCATGTGAATTTTGGGCTTTTCAATTCCGGTATAAAAACCCATGAATACAAAGCTAGCTAGTGTTGTATAAACACCCAGAAAACAATATTTAGTATAGTCAATACATAATTCAGTTACATTTGGATCTGAAATAAATATAGTTACAATTTTTTCGGTATAAGAAAAACTTATAATAGAGATTGGAACGCCGATAATAAATGCTAAAAGTTGACCATTTCTAAGTGCGTGTCCACAATCTTGATATTCCTTTTGACCTAATCGTCTTGCACTTAAAGTTTGAGTTGCTGTTCTTAAACTTATACCGAGAGACATTAAAACCCAAACTATCATTGAACCCATCCCCACTGCAGCAATTGAATTTGGACCTAAACGGCCAACCATTACCATATCAATTAGGCCCATTAGTACACGACTTATATTACTTATAATTACAGGAATTGATAGTAAAATAATCTCATTAGAAATCGAAGCATCACGTTTTAAAAATGACATTTAACGATTAAATACTATAGTTCTACCGTTATGCAAAATTATTCTATTATCTAAATGTGCTTGTACTGCATTTGTAAGAACTATTCTTTCAATATCTTTTCCAGTTCTTATCATATCTTTTTCAGAATAAGTATGATTGATTGAGGTTACATCTTGCGTGATTATCGGACCTTCATCGAGTTCATTAGTCACATAGTGAGCCGTTGCACCAATCATTTTAACTCCACGTTCCCATGCCTGCCGATATGGTCGAGCACCTTTAAATGCAGGAAGAAATCCATGGTGAATATTGATTATCTTCTGCTCATACTTTTTAACAAATTTTGGCGATAAAATTTGCATATATCTTGCAAGTATTATTAGGTCAATTTTATGTTCTTCTAAGGTTTTAATAATTTGAGGTTCAATTTCTGATTTATTTCGCATATTTATAGGAAAGCGTAAGTATGGAATATTAAACTTTTCAGCTACATTTTTTAATAACATATGATTACTTAGAACCATCTTTATAGTACAATTTAGATCATTTGTTTGATGTTTAATTAGTAGGTCATATAAAGGAAGCTGTTCTTTGGTTACAAAAATTGCGCAGTTATTTTTTTTATTTGATTTTTTTATTGAAAATTGCCCTTCAAAGGTTTGGCCTAATTTAGTTAATTCTATTATAAAATCTTTATTCTCATTTAAATCGAACGCTGAAAGTATCACAATCCTCATAAAGAAATAACTACTTTTATCTTCAACATGTTCTTCCATAGAGATTATATTTAGATTTTGTTTAAATAGCCATCCAGTTATTTTAGCTACAATACCCCTTCTATCAGGAGATTTAAATAATATTACATATTTTTTCATTATTTTTTTTATTTTAGATTTTAAATAATAATTCCGACAGAAAGTTAAGATTATTCTGATAAAAGATTACAAATTTATTCTTGTTAAAGAATAAAAAATTGTAAATTTAAGGATTATTAAATTCCTTTAAAAAAGAGGTAGACCTTTTAATGAAATTCATAAAATATTTATTAGTATTCTTTTTCCTTTCTAAAACCTTATTTTCAGAAAATAAAATAGTATATTTTAATGGCGGGAAAGAGTTTTTAGGATTAAGTTTCCAAAGTCGTTTATTTTCGGATTCTGATGTCGGGAACTTAAATTTTGGAAATACAAATAGTTCATCATTTTTAACAGCAAATCAATTTAGAGCAAATCCTGCAGTATTGGGTTATTATTCAAATTTTTCAATTTCACTAGATATGTCTCCAGGGTTTGACTTTAATGGAGTATCTACTGCTGATATGATTTTAGGTGAAGGTGAGTTTGATAAATTATTAAATGATGGACTAGTTAGCGGCTTACAGGATTCAGAGATGGCTGGTGATATATTTGATCCTGAAGATAATACGAAATTTAACGAAAATAACTATGGCATTGATTTCAACCCATTTGTATCACAAAAAAGATCTATTAATGGATTCAGCGTAGTCCTCGCACCACCAATTGGTTATAAGGGGGAGTATGGTCAAATTGGTATCTCTCATAGATCTATAATGGATGTTGATTTAGAATTGTTAACAGGAGGAGTTGCTCTAACAATTGAAGATGCAGATACTACTTCGTTAATCCCAACAGCTGTTAAATTACCTCTCACAATTGATATGGGTTTAAATTTAGGGATTAATTTCAGTGAAACTGATTTCGCCTATGGAATAGATCTTGGACAACTATTATTTGATTCAGAAGATAAGTTTACCTTAGGATTTGGTCTAAATTATTTAAAAGGTGGAATTTATAATAATACTGTTTTGACAATAAATGGAATGATACGCCAAATTGGAGAACAAGATATAACAGCTTTTTTTAATGATCCGACCTCATCCTACAGAAATACACTAAATGATAGCGTTTTAATTGATTTCTCTGGAACTAGTTTTCAGCCAATATTTGGTATGTCATATAATAGAAATTCATTTTTTATAGATTTATCCTACTTTGGAAATATGGAAATGATTATGGATGGAAGTTTGAATATAACAACTCATACGATGGGTGCTTTGAATTTAAGTCCAAATGATGAAGATTTATTTGATGATCTTAATTCTAATGGTATTTATGATGAAGGTGATAATCTTACACAGGACTATAATGGAAATGGTGAATGGGATAAAAAAGAAGAGTTATTTGACATGTTTTTATTAAAGCCTTCTGCACTTACATTTACAAATAGAACGCAGTATAAGAGTAGTGCGCTAATGTTTAAATACCCTGGAAAAGTTGCATTAAGCTTTGCTTATAAAGGAAAGTTTTTAAAATCTGTATTGGGATTTGAAAAACCACTTGGAGAGTTCTCTATGCTATATGAGTGTGATATATATGAGGATGGACAGCGAAAAGAGGGAAATAATTTTTTAACCTACTGCCCAGAAGAGGGTGAGTGTGATATCCAGTCAGAAATTAAAAGTAAATCTTATGAAATTATTGCAGCACAAAATCTTATTGGTAAATTTGGTTTAGGTTTGGGTCGATTCTATTTAGGTGGATCATTTATTTTGGGTGATATCAAGTTTAATGGATTATTAGATAGTGAAGGAAATCCTATGGAAGATAAGCTTGGAATCCCATTGGGAGGAACATTTGGGATGGGATTAAATATTCCATTTACTAGTAAGTTAAATATGGATATTTCATTACTCTCATATCCAGGTTTAGCTGGATCAACTACATTTACATATAGCTTTTAGTCTTGAAAATTTTACGGAGAAAAATTATGAATAGTATTTTTAAATTAAGTTTCTTTTTAGTATTTCAAGTTTTGTGGTCATTTGAAGTAGATGGAAATCAATTAAATTCTGCATTACTAAATCACCCTCAAAACAGAGAAAATGAAATAATTTTAACCTCAGTACCAATGGCTATGTATAAAAGTTTTGAAGAGTTTACTATTACATGGATTAACATGTCAGGTGATTTATCTGGTACACTATATGTATCAAGTACTCCTGGAGGCTCAATAATTGAAAATTATAGTGAAACAAGTGCAAGTGGTTTAGGTGTTGTAACAACTACTCCGGAGCAAATAGGCGTCAGTGTTGGATTATATTATGCAATAATAGCAAATATAGAGATGCAGACAACTTCACTTGAGTTTCAGTTAATTGTAGAGTCCCAACAAAGTAATCAAATGATAAGTCCCTCAGGTGATATAACTACAAGTACTCCTGTTTTTAGTTGGGATCCTAATCCGGGAGTTCCCTATTATCATTTAATATTATCAGATAATCCATTTGTATTAGCTGAAGATGAAGATGGGAATATGACAGTTTCAGGCGCACAGGCAATTTGGCAAGTTATTACTCCGGAAACATCTATACAATATGGTGATATAGATCCATCAGGAACAATTATAAACGATACGCCTCCTCTAGTATCGGGGATAACATATAATTGGTTAGTTATGAATAATTACGGAAATAATCTTTTATATTCTTCACAAGTAGCGAGTACACCTGTTGAGTTTCAATATATCACCGAAGTTGTTTTAGAAAGCCCTCAGCACATTAATCCAGAGTTTGCCCCAGTTGATAGTCCCATAGAAATAGTTGATCAGGATGTTATAACATTTCAGTGGAGTGAAGTGGATGGGGCAATGACCTATCAAATATTTCTTTCTGAATTAAGATTAGAAGCTGGTAGTGAAATTCAATATCCAATTTGGAATCAGGTTACAACAAATAATTTAATTGATTTTAATGCATCATCTATTTTAATTGATGCAAAATATGCATGGAAAATAATTGCTTCAAGTGCTGATGGAATAAGCTCAATTAGTGACTTAAGTTATTTTGATTACGATATTTCTTATGGTAGAGTTAGAATAAATACCATATTAGTTGATGATGATATTTCTTATGGTGTTGGATTTGCATCAGTAACTATTGATCCTATTGAAGGTTCTGGAGATATAGTTCCAATTACAGTTGATGAAACAGGTAGTGCATACAAAAATTTACCTCTTGGTGTATATTTAGTTACAGCAGAAAAGCCTGGCTTTGAGATTGCTCAGGATACACTATATTTATTTGACGACCCTGAATATGATCCTTATGCAATATTTGGATCTGATCCATCAACTGATCAATTAGGCGCATCTTGTTATGAAACTATCAATATTAATATGGAGTGGTCACCTGGAAATATCTATGGAGATGTAGTCAACTCTGAAGGAGTACCCATTGAATCAGCTACTGTTATAGCTGTTAATGTAGAAGGTGATGAGAGAGTAGCAAATGTTTCAGGCGGAGGATATTCACTATCAGTTTCACCTGATGTTTGGACTATTTATGCAGAAAAAGTAGGCTACCAATCTACCAATTTTTTTCAGTATTCTATAGCTGGTGGTCAGAATTTTGCAGCAGAAACATTGATACTTGAAGAAAATAATAAAAATATTACAGGACAGATTACAAATACGGGTGGAATTCCTTTATCAGGGGTAATGGTAACAGCAAGTTATCAAAATCAGTTGAGACAAGAAATTACAAGTTCAAATGGTAGTTTTGTATTTGAAGGTGTATCTGTTGGTGAATGGTCTATATTTGCTGAAAAAATTGGATATTATTCACCACCATCAACTTTAATAGAGATTACAGACCTTTCCTCAGAGAATACTCAAATAGGAACTATAAGTTTGTCTCCGCAGGCAAACATTGTAAACGGAAATGTAAATAATACTGTTGTAGGTATATCAGATGTAGTCATAACTGCTACACCTTCATCAGGATTACCAATAACTACAAATACAGATGAATATGGAAATTATTCAATCAATCTGCCGGAGGGCAATTATCAGTTTTCGGCATTTAAACCTAATTATTCTTCCCAAAATACTCATGTATTAATATTAACTGTTGCAGAAACTGTTGATGCAATTGATTTTGTTTTAGTTCCAAATGAAAGTTTTATTACGGGAAAAATTACAAGTAATAATCTTGGCCTTTCAGGTGTAACAGTTACAACTAGTGAAAGTACAGATATTAGTGATGCTTTTGGTAATTATAGTTTGTCAGTTAATCCTGGTACTTATGAAATAAGTGTACAAAAAACGGGCTATTCTAGTTCAGGGAGTCAAATGATTTCAATTGGAGCTGGACAAACAATCACAGACATTGACTTTTCAATGAATGCTAACGCTAGTACAGTTACTGGCACAGTTTATGCAAATGGTTCAACAGTATTTGGCGCAGCAGTTAACGGTTTAAAAGTAATTAGCCAAGACCTATCCGTTGAAATATCTGGAGTTTCTACAAATTCCTATGGTGACTTTCAGCTTGATTTACTTCCGGGGAATTATAAAATATGGGCTGAAAAAACTAATTTTATAACTGATGAAACAGACAGTTTAAATTTAATTATACAACCAGGGCAATCTTATGCTGATCAGAATATCATATTAACAGCATATGAAGCTCAAATTAGCGGTACTGTAATAAAAAATAATGGCGAACCATTGAGGAATGCTGAGGTAATTATTCGAGAGGTAGGACAAATTGATAATGTAATTTCCACGATAACAAATATTCAAGGTGGTTATAGTGTAATAGTAACTCCTGAAAAGTCTTATGATATTACTATATCTAAAGAGGGTTACTCTACAGCTACTCATGTTACTGATGGCAATATAGATATTGGAGAAATCATTCAATTTTTTAGTACTGTTGAAGCTTTGCCTGCTTCTATTGATGGATTAGTAAGAGACAATCAAGGTAATTTTCTTTCAGATGTTACTATTTCAATTAATAGTGAAACTAATGCTTATCAATCCGAAACAGGAATTTATGGATATTATTCTATTAATGTTACAGATGGAGAATATAATTTGATTGCTGAAAAACCTGGATACATTAGTTCAGGTACTTCAATGACGATTTTACCTGGTCAAGAAATTGAGTTCGATTTTGTATTAGAACAAAACTTTTCATCGTACTTTGGAGTTGTTTCAAATTATAATAATAATTTACCTCTTGAAAATGTAACTGTTATTGCGACTAGGTCCAGTGGAGGTGGTGGTACCACACAAACAAATGCAGATGGAGAATTTGAACTAACTAGCTTACTACCGGGTTCATATACAATAGAATATTTATTAGATGGTTTTCAAGGTCAATTATTACAAAATGAATATCTTCCTGGGGGTATAGATTTAGATAAAAGTATAGAATTAGTTCCTTTTACTGCGTCTCTTTTAGTTAACGTTAATTATAATTCAGCTGGATTTGGAGGAGTTACAGTTACTGCTGAAAATCAAAATAATGGAGAGATTCTGTCTGCAACTACTGACAATCTTGGTAACTGTGAGTTTGTTGGATTATCTTCAAATCTAGTATCATATTCTGTTTCAGCGAGTAAAATAAATTATTTTTCTGATCCAATTTTAGTGAATATGACGCCAGATGAAAATGAATATTCTTTAGTATTTAATTTAGAGCTCATTAATAGTAATATAACTGGTTCTGTTGTCGATTTTGACAATACGTCAATTGGTCTTAGTGATGTTACCGTTTCAGCTATTAGTAGTGATGGCTTTAGTGGGCAAACAAGCACAAATGCATCAGGAAACTATGAAATCCAAAACTTAAATCCTGGTAGGAGTTACCAAATTTCTGTTTTGAAAGAGGGTTATACGAGTTTAGAAAGTATAACAATTAATTTAAATGGTGAAACTGTTGATGCTGGTGAAATCACAATGACTCAAAACAATAGAGAAATTTTTGGATTTGTTAAAAACCAAAATGGTGAGACATTAGAAAATGTGAACGTTACAGCACAGGCTATTGGATTCGATCTGAATGTAAATACAAATTCAAATGGTGAGTATACTTTTACTAATTTAGCCCCTTTATTAGATTATTATATATCAACACAAGTTTCTGAGCAGGGGTGGCAAAATGCTCAATTACTCATTCCATTAGAAATTGAATCTGTTGCAGCATCTGATTTAGTCATTCAGATTGATGATTCTGAAATCACTGGAGTAATAACAGATAATGATAATAATGATTTATTGGTAGGTGTTCAGTTAACAGCTTTAAATACTGAAACCTCTCAGATATATAGTTCAACATCTCAACCTGATGGCTCATTTAATATAAGCCAATTAAGTGCAGGATTATATAGTATTACCGCGACCTTAGAAAACTATGAAACAGTAGTTTTTGAATTAACCGTTGGTGAATTAACCTCATCATCATATCCTTTTTCGATGACATTCAATCAACCATTAGATGTTTCTGGGTTTATTGTTGATACTGATGGAAGGTTCGTTCAAAATGTACCTTTAACATTGGTAAATAATTCACAAGTATTATCCATAAACTCTGATTCATTGGGAAATTTTCAATTTGAAAATGTATTTCCTAATCGTCAAGCTTCAATTACTACAGGTCTTTCTAATTATGATTTTGATAATAGTTCCATTGAAATCCAATTAGGTAATACCAACGAGAGTGGTATCGAAATAATGATTGATATTCACACTGTATCTATACAATTAACTATTTTAGATGCAAACCAGAATACAATTGAAGGTGCTGAAGTTGAATTAAATTTAAACTCAGGTGAATCTGTAAATGTAGTTAGTACAAATACAGATGGTGATGCCTTATTTGAATATCTTTATGAGGGAAATTATTCATCTACAATTTCAAAATCTGGATATAATGATTATTTTATTAGTTTTGGTTATGTATCTGATGATTCGACAATTACAGAGACCTTACAACTAGAACCAAAAGAAGGTACAATTGGTGGATTAATAACTACTTTAACTGATGGATATGGAGAAGTTTTATTAGCAAATGTTACAGTAGAATTAGTAAGGATTTCTGATGGTGATACGTATTATCAGTTAACTAATCAAGATGGATCTTTCGAATTTGAAGAACTAGTAAATTTTGAAGAATATAATTTAGCTGTAAATAAGATGGGTTATGAAACATATGAGACAACTTTTATATTTGACAATTTAGCTCCTCAATCGTTTAATATTTCCTTAATAGTAAATTCAAATACTATCGTCGGGCTTGTAAGAGATGAAGAAGGTTTACTAGTTAATGAAATAGACGTTTATGCGAGAAATTTAGATGGAATTTTAACCTCCACACAAACAGATGAAAATGGTGAATTTGTATTTAATGGTTTATCAGGGTATTATGATGTTTGGTCTGCTAATGATGATAATAGTTTAGTAAGTCCATATACTCCAGTTTCTTTACTAGCAGAAGAAGATTCTTATGTCGAATTAGAACTAGGTCCTGCTAGTAAAATCCTGGGAAATATATATTATAATGAGTTTGGACTCTCTGGAGTTTCAGTTTCTGTTGAAAATATAAATACAGGTTCATTAGTTAGTGTTTTTTCTAATAATGATGGTAGTTTTGAAGTGCCGGGATTGCAAACAGGAATCTACAATTTACTTGTATATAAAGATGGATATTCAGTAATTGGTGATTTACCCTCAATTTCTATAACTAATTTGGGTGAAAACTTTAATATAAATAATATTCAAATGACCTTTACTGAAAACTCGCTTGCTGGTACAGTAGTTAATTCAGAAACAGGTTTAGGAATTGCTTATGCTGAGGTAAGCCTGTTCAATGATAATCAGGAATTACTTGCTAGTGAAAGCACTGATGCAGGAGGAGGATTTATATTCTCAGGATTAGTTGATGGCAATTATTCCATATATGCATCTCACCCAGGATACCTTGAGCTAGTAAGCAATTTCCAAGTAATATTGTCTGGTGGTTCAAGTGAGCCAATTTTAATTGACTTAGAAGCAAAATCATTTACAATTTTTGGATCAGTTTATGATACCGATTTTAATTTACTTGAAGAAGCATCTGTTTCAATTTTTTCTGAGGATACATTGATTTCAATGACAGATACAGATTTTGATGGAAATTATGTTTTTGATGGATTACAAGTAGGTAATTTCGATGTGATTTCTACAAAATTTAACTATGATACTTCTAGCGCAACTATTTCGCTTACAAATCAAAATAATATCACGGAGAGAAATTTTTACTTAACACCAAATCCTGGTGCTGTACTCGGAGAAGTATTAATTAATAATTTATCAATTTACCAGGGCTATTCAGTCAATATAAATTATGGAACTGTAAAACTAACGAATGTAACCACAAGTCAAATTTTAGAAAATTCTTTGAGTAGCACTAACTATTTATATGAATTTACTGATCTTAATGCTGCTATATATGAATTAACTATTGATGTAGAAATTGAGGTCATGTTTAATAATTCATACTATGAAACTATTACTTTCACTGATCAGAAAAACATTGAATTAGGTATTGCAGAAAATTATGAATATAATTTTGAATATAGCTTCAACGCAGATGCAGTTAATTTATCAGGATTAATTCAGATGCAGGAAATTATTGAAGAAGATACTATTCTATATAATGTTAATGAGGGCATGGTTAAAATTGGAGAAAATATTACTGAAATTCAAGCAGGAAATTATCAATTTTATAACTTAGAATTAGGAACTTATGATATTGAAATATCAGCTTATTTTGATGATGAAACATTCTCAATCATAATGCCTAATGTAGATTTGACAAATTCAGGATCTGAGATTTTAAATTATATTTTTGACTATAAACTACCAACATTAACTTTAAGACTCACTGAAGATGGAATAATACCTATTTCTTCTGCAACAGTACAGATTATTTCAGATAGAGAAGAATTAACATTAATTACTGACGAAAATGGTGAGTGTTTAACAGCTCCACAAATGCATACAAATACAGAGTATATAATCAATGTATACAAAGATGCTGGTACAATAGGACAATTTATACCAGCAGCTCCATTCATGGTTATTTTCGAGGATTTAGAAAATAAATTAGTTGACAAAATTTTACCACTTCAGTTTAATCTTAGTCAGATATCAGCTGTTTCCGCAACAGAAGATATAAATATAGAATTGAATATCGTAGAAAATTATTCTAATAGTGTAATTATGAATTATACTAATGTATTTGGTTCTCAGTATGAATTATCTATTTTAAATGATGGTAATATATCTATTCCAGCACAAGGTCAATCTGGTGAAGTTCAATTTTATTTTTATTCACAAGATTTAGAAAATGAAATGTACTTTTCAAATATTTCTAGTCCCTATACTATTTTAATTACTTCCGAAGGATTAATATCTGAAAATTCATCTACCATGAGTCCAGTAAATCCAATTTTTGCTTACGGTCAGGAGGTTGAATTCAATTTAAGTATATTCGATGATATTGGTACTTATTTAAATAATCAAATCTCAGATGTAAGTTGGTCCTTGACAAATTCTAATTTGGGAGAAATTTCTAAAGATATAGATGATCCAACTAAAGCATATTTTATTGCGGGAAGTGGAAATGGCGATGATATTAGTGGTGAAGTAAGAGCAGTAGTCACACAGGGTACTAGTGAGAATAATATAACTATTCAATTAGCTAATCAAATAGTT
>NZIV01000025.1 GCA_002689995.1 Fidelibacterota bacterium | reverse complement strand
TTTCCAAATTTAATTCTTAACATTGGAATAAATGCAGGTTGAAGAAATATAGTTGGATAAGGCATAAAGACAGTTGAAAACTGTTTTCCAGTATTTGGAAAATATCTCTTAAGCATTAATAATTTACCCTTAGATTTTAAACTCTTTAAAATATTCTGTTCAGTTCTTTGTCTATAATCTTTATTAGAGCTACCGGATAATGTAATACCCTTATATTTTAAATTTATAGCTAAAGAATTTTCTCCTTCAATATTTCCTGGAATATAAAATGGATATGTATGATTTTTATATGCAAAAAGATGCCTCATAAAAAAGTTTAATAATTGGCGTTCATTAGCGTTTAATTTTGATGGATCATTATCTACCCACTCTTTACGATCTAACGTGCAAAAACTAGGGCAATAAGCATCTATCCATGTTTTATCAATCTTCATGCAGGTTGTTTCCTAAATAACTTGTTTAAGAGCATTTTTCCATTACGAGTATTAAAGTCAGGCTCTATAGAATTTTTAAACTGTCTTTCAAGTCCACAATGCTCACAATTAGCAATAGGAGTTCCAGAATCAATAGATTTATCTGGCGTTGGTAGTATAAACTTGTGTTTACAATTTTTAATAATGGCACTCCCTCATGGTTGTTATTAGCAAAACAGGAATTTGAGGTTCTCTGTTATAAGGAAAAAAAACGCTAGTCGATTTTTTTTGCTCCCATGAGGGAATTAAATAATTCATTCTCTCCTCCCAAAAATACATACAGGAAATTCACATAATGGGCATGGATATAAACTCGTTACTCCATCATAATCTACACAAAATTTAAGATTACAGAAGATGCAAAGTAATTCAATTATGTCTACAATTTTATTCATATTTTAGGATTCTTTTATAAGAAATTAAATTATTATATCGTTAATGTCAATATGTTTTGATTAATATTTACAGGAATAATTTATCTTATTTTAAACATTTTTAAAGATTTTGCTACTAATACTAATTTAAATATTAAGTTGTTAATCTAAAATATGGTGTTAAGGTTAATCCATTAATAATAAAAAACTTAAAGATAGGTATATGTTCGAGAAAAGTGGTATTAACACGTTGAGTAAGTCCTTAGAGGAGGATCTCATGGTTACACAAACATTAACTACATCTAAGTTTGGAGAATATATAAAAGAGCTAAGAAAAGAACGAGGATTATATCAATCTGATCTAGCTACTTTAATAAATAAATCTCAAACTTGGATTAATTTCCTGGAGCAGGGAACATTAAAAACAATGGAGGTAACAACTCTAGTTTTAATGAGTAAAGTCCTAGAAGTTCCAGTAGATGATCTATTAATAAATTTAGGATTGTTAGAGCAAAAATTTGGACTGTTAAATGTAGAACCAAGATTAGCAAAGGTTTTGCAGGATTATGACAGAAAAAAACAACTCGCATTAGCTAAAGTATTAATTAAGGAATAATAGTTATTTATACACTATTATTTTACGCTAGTAGAAAAATATCTGGCGACCCCGAGCAGACTCGAACTGCCGATCTCCTCCTTGACAGGATTATGTTTGGCTATACTTATACTAAGAAATAGTAATAAACACACTATTACGATTACTAAAAATGAATAATAGTGAGCTATATATAATATTATAATTTGACATATGAATATTAATTTTTTAATTTCAAATAACAATATCTTAAAAAATGATTATATTAATATGGACTCTAATTATTTTTGGTATAAAACAAATAACATAGAAAAAAAGATTATGGAATCTGACCTGGTTGGATTACATAAAGAACGTTTATTGGATAACTCTTTAAGCGAATCAACTGTATTATCAAATATTCATATTTACGAGAAATGGCGTGATTATCTTCATAAAAAAACTATGTTAGAAAATAATTATTGCTCAATAAAAGAAACAAATTATAAATGTTTAAAATGTCCTCATAGAAATATGCACGTTAATTATGCTTTAAAAGTTTACAATATTACTACAGATGAATTTTTTGATAATAGATACAAACTTCCAATTAATATTACTAGCAAAGTTCCAAATGAAAAATTTAAACAATGGTTTAAAGAGTTTATAAATTATTATAAAAATAATCCAAAATCAAATGGAGAAATGAGATCTCCAAATACTATTGCTACTTATATAAAACAGATAAAAAGATGGCAAACAGTTATGAATCAAAATCCAGGAGTTAATTTAGATTTTGCTGATAGTGTAAAAGTGAAAGAAATAACAAATATTCTTGAACCGATATCTCCATTAGAGTTACAACATTTATCAACTGAAATATTAAATAATTCATCTTTTTATGCCAATAATGTTTTAAGTCAAAAAAGATTAAAATCTATTTTCTTTTTAATGCTCCAAACAGGATTAAGATTAAATGAAGTTTGTCTGTTAAATAAAGATAATTTAAATATGTTAAATGATGGTACTGGAGAATTAAAAATATTAGGTAAGGGAGCTAAAGAGAGAATTGTAGGAGTTAGCCAGGAAACAATAATTTTAATTAGAGATTATTTAGCAGAGCGTAATTCAAAAATTATTGATAACAATCCTGCATTATTTTTAAATTCAAATTTTGAACGTATTAACAGATGGAGCATAATTGAGATGCTTAAAAGAATAAGTAAAAAAACTGGAGTTAAAATTAATGCTCATAAAATTAGAAGAACGTCAGCTACTCTAAGAGTTCAAGATGGAGCAGATCAGCAGGATCTAAAAAACAATTTTGGTTGGAGTTCCGATAAGGTTGCTAACAGATATATGGCATCAGCTAAAAATGTAGAATCAATTAACTCTCAAAAAAAATTCAATCCATTTGTAACTAATCAAACTATTCTGGAGAATCAATCAGATAGTTCAGACTAAACGCTGAATCTTGAGAACCCTCAAAATAAATAAATGGATATTTTAATAATGGTATTTCAATAAATGTATTTATCTCAATAGTATTTATATCTCCTGATGCCTGTAATGACTGTTTATAGAGCGTTTTGGGATTAGTTAAGGAGATTGAGCTACAATCACCAATATTGTCAGCGTAGCCTATTTCCAGGTAAGTTATATCTCCTGGCACTTGCACTCCGAGTAAAGTTCCATTTCTATTAGATATAAAATAATTATCTTTATATCTTAGCGTTGATGTCTTTGAGGTGGAACATTTACTGGAGTACAGTTGCTTGAGATTCTCTGTTTGTAGTCCTGGTATTAAAGCATTGTTTACATTATAGCTAGTAGTATCAGCTCTAACTGTTACTGCAAAATAAGTAATAATTAGAGCAAAAATAAATACAAAGCTATAAATATATGCTAACTGTTTTTGGTTCATCTTCTTTTATTTTTTCCTCCGCCTGCATAACCTGGTCGAGCTAGTTTGGTTGGTTTTCCAATTAAATCAAATGACTGACTTATCTTGTTAAATTCTTGTTTTGATTCTGATTTTTTTGCTTGAGTTTTTGGTTTTCTTTCATTAAGTACTTTTTTTAAAACTAAATTATGAAATTCATCATCAGATTTAATTAAACTTTGATTCTTGTTCATTATCTTTTGATATTCTTCACTTCCTTTTAATTCTTTTTTATATTTAAATACTTTTTCTTTTTCTTTTTCAGTTAAATCAAATGGATTACCTGGATCAGATTTATATGTTAATTTTTTATTTTTTTTGCTTGGTCGACCTACTTTATTTCCATATGTTCCTTTTCCTTGAGGCATGGTTATCTCCTTTTATTGTTTCTTTTTAATCCACCAAAATTTCTTGGTCTTTTTGATGCAATAGGTTTTGGAGGAGGTGGTGGTTCTACTCCAAGTAATATTGCTTGAGATTCAGACGTAACTGATGGAGGTGGTTTTGGCGTTGATGGTATTTTTTTAATTTTATATTTTTTTGGCATCTTTACCTCTTACTCTTTGCTCCTGGTCGTCTAAAAAATACAACCTTAGGTCTTTTAGCATTAGTATTGTCATACCTATAAAAAAGACTCTTTGTTAGCTGACCCTCTAAATTGTTTGGTTTTGATTCAGTTGTAGAAATAACTCTTACTGAATCTTTAGGTTTTATCTTTGGATTGTTTGGTACTTCCTCGTGAAGATCCTTTCCTACTTTTACTTCTCCAGTATCAGTATTAATTTCACGCTCTACAATTCCCTGCCTATGAGCTATAACCTCTGGAAATTCTCCTGGTTTTAATTCAATCTCTTTAGGAGGTTGACCATCATTCTTTGGAAGAATTATTTTTTTATCTTTTTTAGTTGGTGGCTCTCCTCCTCCTGGTGGTGGTGGAGGTGGTGGTGGAGGTGGTGTTTCATCTTTAATTTTATCTCCTGGAGGTGGTGGTGGAGGTGGAGGAGTATTAGCTCCTCCTCCTCCTGATCCATTTTCATCAGTTACAAATTTTCTGTAATCCTCTTTAGTAACAGGCTCTTTAGTTGGTGTTTTTATTTTTATTTTTTCCTGGATTATTGGATCTATTTTTACCTGTTGAATTTCAACTTTTTCTTTTTGAATTTGAGGAATTACTACTGGATCGATAACTACTTTTTCTTTTACTATTTTAGGTTTAACAATAGGATCTATTTGTATTTCTGTTGAAGTATCAATTTTTGGTTTTACTTGCTCTTTAAATAAACCATATCGATTAGATCCCTCCATAGCTTGACCTGTAAACTCTTGAACCTCAACAGTTCTTTTAGGCAATACTATTGACTGTTGACCCTGCTCTTGCATTGGATCTCCTGTATATTCTTGAATCTGAACTTGTTGCTTGTTTGCATCTTTAAGACTTGGAGCAATTTCTATTCCTGTTTGTTGAGCTGTTTCTATATTTGTTTCTATCTCTGGATTAAAATTAACTTTTTGATTTATTGGAACTCCAACTGGATCAACCTCAACCATGTTAACTGGAGCTAAATTAGTTTTTACTAATGGTTGAATTTGTATTGGTTTTATTTGAGTCTCGACCTGAGTATTAACTTTTTGACCTTTTATATCCATACTTTGAGTCCTGGCGTTAGCTAACATTTTTTCTTTTTGAGCTTGAGCTTTTCTGAAATTTTCTGCTTGTGTTTGTTTAGCCTGACTACCCTGTTGCAATCTTGCTTGTGTGCTTGTAGCTGATTGAGTTCTGACCATTTGTAATGGTTGACCTGTAATTGGATCAGTTAAATTTGATTTAATTGTTTGAGGAGAATATTTTGTTCTTTGTCTATTAAATTGAGTTCCTGTTCCCTGTATTCCATCAGTAATTTTTCTATATCTTACTTTTACGCCTAACAACCTAGATATATCTTTCTCGGTAGTGTCTTTCTTTTTTGTTTGAGTTTTCTTATCTACTTTAGGAATCTGTTTATCTATAACTTTTACTTTTTTATCAAAAAAACCTCTATCAGCAATTTTAACTTTTGGATTGGATCTACCTCCACCAGATAATCCTCCACCACCCATTCCACGACCTCCTCCTCCTCCTCCAACTTTTTTATAAGGATCATCAATTTTTGTTACCCTTATTCGACCTGTTGGAACTCCATAGGTATCTGTTTCAATTTTTGTTATTTTTGGTTTTGTTATAGCCATTAGCAACCACTCCCTTTATCCTGTAATTTAATAAGACTTAAACTGCTTTCATCAGTTCCACTAAGCCATGTTGCCGAGCCTGTTGAATATCCTGAGCCATGAAACATATTTAAAGTTATATAATCTGTAGGATCTAAACAAGCTATATAATTCATATTTAAAGTGTAATTTGGTACATTAAATAAAGTTACCCAGTTTCTATATTTATAGGCTCCACCAGTTGTATTTATTTGACCTTGTATCATCGCACCATTACTTGTAAGCCCACTAAAAGAAATTATTTGAGTTACATTAATTTGATAATATGCCGAACTGCAACCAGCGTCATAAATTATTGTGTAACTGTTTGAATTACTAAAACAGTTGCCGGTATCAAGTCTTTCAGTGTCATAATTAATTTCTGATGTGCTACCAAAACCTGAATAATTTAATGTTTGATTAGTATTAACATAAAAATTAGCAAAATCTGTTCCACTACTACTAGAATTAATTGTTAAAGTATCTCCAGTTATAGATGTATTAATTCCTGTTCCACCAAGAATATTAATATTGTCCTGTTGTGATGATGCAGTAAATGATCCACTATCTGATGTTACTTGCCCTATGTCATCTGTTGCACTTCCACCAACTCCAACCCATGCTCCAGTAGAGTCATAAACTTGGACTGCATTAGAATCAAAACGTAATGCTCCTAAAGTTGATGTAGCTGACGTTCCTAAGACGACTGCTCCTCCAACATTTAAATCGTTTGCACTATCAATAACTGCTAAATTTCCAGTATGGTTATAACCTGGTTGGACTAATGAATAAGTTGCATTAGCACTTAAATTATGTCCGATTGTAGCGTTATAAATGGTGTCTGATTTAATATCAATATCTCCAGTAAATTCTGGATTCTGTCCGACTGTACAGGTTGCATTAGCTGATAGGCATGGAGCATTGTCAGAGCCTAAAGCTATAAATACTGACAACATAGCTATTACCAACGCTATACTACTAGCTGATAAACCTGGATTTATTTTTTTTAATCTGGATAACATATTTTCCTCCTATCCAAAGATTGTTGTTTGGCTACATAAGGATTGACCTATGAGCCAACCAGATATAGCAGTTATTGATAGTAAAATAGTGTATTTAAGATAAACCAAATCGAGTTCCTCCTAATAACGTTAATGCAGTAGCAAAAGCAGTATAGAGAATTAATGCTCCACAATATGCCAACCATAAATATCTAAAATAGATAACTACTGGTAATTTGAACCAGTCATAATTTAAAGTTATGGAATCGTAGAACTTATCCCATGCTTCATCAATCTTAAAAATGTTTCCTCCAAAATCTATATTTAGAGGCGTATCGTTTAATGTTTCATCAGATACGTCTAACATTTTTGCATCTACCATTGAATTAAATTGAGCTTGACCCTCTTGAGTCAATCCTGTTGTAGATTCTTGAGCTACTCCATCTATAAGTATTCCCATTCCTACAACTATTGAAAATAATAACCATGCTTGAAAACCCATTTAAAAAGACTCCTTTACAAATGCAAATGCTCCTAGTGAAAACAATAAAAAGAACGCCCATAATACAACATAAAATGGAGCATATAATCCAAATACTGCTCCGAAGATTGTAGGGAACATAAATCCTGCAATTCCTAACGCCATTGAGTTTGTTCCTACAACCATTAGCATTAATAAGAAAAAACCAATGCCTAAAAATATAACTGCATAACCAAGCTGACTTACTCCAGAATTTAAAGCAAAATTACTTAGTATTCCATAAAATGGCATAAATGATGCTAAAGGTTGAGAGGTTGTTAGATCAATTTGGGGATCTCCTACAACGTTTTTAATTGCCTGGTTTAAACTTATTAAAGTGTCAGCATCTATGTCCTGGACTGTTCCTGGACTAACTACAACGTTAGTAATATCTCTATTAAAATAATAAGTTCCATTATTAGAGCTGATAGCATCATTAAAAGTTCCCTGATAAACAGGAGCTACTGCTGATGTTTCCTCCATGCCATCTGGATCAAAAGTCCATGTACTAACTGGAATATTATTTGATATTAATCCTGCATTTCTAATAATTCCTGCATCTATATTATCTCCAATTTTTACTGAATTATTATTGTTAACTATTGATGAAAATGACGTAGTAACAGAGCTAACAGATTGACCATCAAATAAAAGATTTAAATTATTTGAGTTGTCATAATTTAATTCTATTTTTACACCATTAGCTATCTGTTGAAAATTTAATGAACCAGTAACAGATGAAGTATTAGCTAGGCTAGTTCCAACAATTCCTCTTATAGTTCCTGGAGAAGAATTGCACTCATATTCAATTCCATATCCAGTTCCAGTAGTAGCATCATATTTTGATACTAAGGTTGATGTTTGAGAACTGCAAAAAGAATTAATATTTCTAATTTCTAAATCTAGGTATAAGCTAAAATTATTTGATGGTTGAAGTCCTGCTGAATCTGGAATCCTGGCATAATCATTACCACTAAAATAAATTCCATTATCTCTCTGAATACTGTTATTTCCTGTATAAGTAAAATAGCTTTGAGTATTGTTTCCTGCAAGTGATGGAATAATAGCCCAAAATGGAGAAACAGAACTCGTTAATCCCTGCTCCATTACTTCAATTTCATCAAATGAAGTATTAGCCATATAAAATCCCCACCCATTTATACCTCCAATTTGACCTGCTGAATTTAGAGAATTATATGGATAAACTATTCTTACAGGTTTTTCGGTAAATGTTTGAGTAGAACTATTTTGAATTGACCAACTTTGAACATAGCAAAAATCAGCAGGAGCGTTAGCTGATGCACATTGTCCTGGAGAAAACATTAAAAACGTAGCTATTAAAACTCCAAGTCCAAAAAATAACATCAAACCTCTTGAGGGAGCATCATATTTATCTAATAATTTTCTCAATTTTTCTCGGTGCATTTTTCCTTTTAAATACATTTCGTTATTAATATCTATTTTTTCTTTTTTCATTAGCCTGGACTCCTGACTACTAGCCATAATCCTGTAGCTATTCCTAAGACAATTAAGATAACTGCGATATATGAAAATGTTGGTACTGATATCCACATTGACAACATTGGTAGCATCATAAATCCGACCCATGCAACAAAAGAATTTCCAGTAACTAAATAAGATGTAACAGATAGCAATCCACCAACAATAATAATTATTGCTAACATACCTGCTTGACCTCCAATTCCTAGAAATTCTAAGGAGGCTCTATTAACATCATTAGGAATAGATGTCTGATTTGTTTGACTCTGTATCGTGTTGTCTAAGGGAGATAGACTTCCAGGAGTAAACTCGTCAAAAACATCTACTCCAGATAATGAATAAAGATTATCAATTATTTGAAATAATCCAGGAAATGCTACCTCTGTTATTTTTTGACCTTCAGCAGTTATAACTCCAGAATTTGAAATTAAAGTTCCTGTTTGCAAATTAGCATTTTGCTCAATCGAATAAACGTTAGCTAAAATATAATTTCTTAATTCATTTCTATTAGCTGACAATGTATTGTCAGATGCTTGGCGATAAATAATTGATGAACAGACTGGAGTCATAGTCCAACCTTTAGATCCAGTAGAAATTGTTTCTAAACATATTTGATAATTTGGATCATTAAATGGGATTGTATTTCCTGCTCCTATATAAACAACTCCAAGAGAATCTCCTATTCTTCTTATGAATGAAGATGCTTTGGTATTGCCTGATCCATCTTTAAAATTTAATACTAAATTTCCTGCTTGAGTTTCTGGATATTTTGGAAATGGTGGACTATCAGAGCAACCATCATCATTAGCTAAAACATTTGTATTGCACCAGGTAGATAAATCAAGATCATAATAAACTAGGTAAAATCGATCTCCAGTATTAACAATGTTTTGAAAACCATTTATTTCAAGAATTGATACTCCAGTAGGAGCAGGAGTATTAGCTGAAATAGATCCAGGAATAAAAAGAATTGTTAGTAATAATATCAGTAGTATTTTTTTCATTCAGCATCATCTCCATAAATACCTAAATTTACAATTTGGATAACTGAATAAATCAAAGTAACAATACAAAAGAAAGCTAGAGCTACTAGCACAATTACGTTTGATGTCTTTGCAAAATCGGTTAGTAATCCTATTGCTCCGATTGAAGAAATCAACATTAATAAATATGCGATCACTCTAGCTCCTTATGTAACTTTAAGAACTATTAGTCTTTAAAGCCTGTGTAGTAAGAGATAGCTCCTGCTAAACCTAGTAGAGCTACTGTGTAGAGTAATGGAACAAGTCCGATTACTGCTGAAACTCCACTAAATGAAGAAATGTTAGTGTTACCCTGTACTGTTGCAGTAGTGTCAAGCACGATAGGTGCTAGAACTAAACCTACAATTAATACGACCACTCCCATTGCTATGCCCATTATTTGTCTTTGAGTCATGTTTTTTATGTCCTTAATCTACCTACAAACAATAGTCCGAAAACAAGTCCTACAAGTATGATCGGAAATATTAATGGAGCTAGTTTTAAAACTCCCTCAAAACTATCCGATACATTAGGTGCAGTTTTCTTATAATCAATCAGAAAATTATACTGTTGGCTCGGTATAGCCAAACCAGAAACAGTTAATGTCTGTCGATTACTACTGTCTAAAGTAGACTGATTTGTTTTATCTACTACACTAGGCGATACTTCTTCGACCAACATTTGAGTTGTATCAGAGAACCCATTAATACTATCCAGGTTAAACTGGCAACTTGCAGGAACACTTAGTCCTGTTGTGCAAGTATGAGGTTCATCTGTTACTGATGTCAAACGTACTGAATCTCCCACGTCAACTAACGTTGGTAGTAATACTACTGACATAATTACTGCAACTATTAAAAAAACAGTTGCTATAATTGATGCCTTAAACATACATTACTCCTTTAATATGATATTAAAAGTCTAATATCAAAAATTAATGTTAGATATATAATATAACTCTTTTTAATATCTCATAAAAGTCATTATTCTATATTCTATATACGTAGTATATAGGGCGAAAAAGAAAATCGAATAGTCTCTTATTAATATTGTATTTAATCTAATAAATATTTATTAAATACTTTATTAATTTAAAATTAATATGTTATATTTGGAATTAATATAGTTTTTTATACATGGAACTATGTTGATTCGGAATAGATAGAGGAGCTAGAGATTCTCTCGATTAGGATTCTTTAACGTCTAGCGATTTTGATAGCTCCTCTATCAATTAAACAGGGAGCTTATTATGGCATATCAATCAGAGGGAGATGAATTAGCTGACAGAGGATTGCGACCCATGAATCTTGATGGAGGCTTTACTCCAGGCAACGCTGATGCACTTTTAAAGATAAATAAAAACGCTGACGATATATTAAATAAATCTCATATCTCAAATGAAGAACTTGTAAACCTCCTGGATATGGAGCAGGATCAATTAGCATTAGATGATTTAATTAATAATTATAAGTTAGCAGGAAACAGTCCAAAGAAAACAAAAAAAGTTAAAACTATTCTTCAATGGGAGGAAATGAATTTAACAGAAAACTTTAGAAATAAATTTTTACTTTATAAAGTATCTGAAAATGGATTAGCTAGAGATCAATTTGTACAAGCTATCAATCCATTTTTTAATTCTAATACCTCTAGGAGGCGTGGTAAATTAACTAGGAATAATCAATGAACGTTTTATTACTTGATAAGACTAAAAAACTTGAATTAGTTAAGGGAGAAATTAAACACGCTGACGTTGTTACTGTTAAGGGTAAAGGATATAAAATTATTGCTGATGCAGTTACCTACTTAGTTAAAGAGCGTTTATTTGGATTTTTACCTCCTAAAATACAACCAACATTTTTTGGACTAGATTCTGATTCAGCTCTTTTAATTTTAGATAATGAAACATTGAGAATTGATAAATCTTTTTTTGATATTGAAGATGCAAAAAATGTATTCAAAAAAAAACAATTAACTGCGAGAACCAACGCACTAAAAAACAATAAGGGTAATAATGAGTTGTTTAGTAAAATTTTTATTTATGTCATTGCTCTTGAGTTTTTTCTCATTATTTTTTTATCGATCCCTATTATTATTCCTGCTCTAGTAAAAATGGGAGAACAGTTTTGAAATCAAAATCATTTTTAAATCAGTTTTTTTATGATAGTTCCACAAAGGCTATGGGAGTAGCCTCCATTCTCCTTATTCTATCTGGAGTAGGAATATTAGTTTATGGCTCTTATTCTTCTCCAGGTAGCGTTACTCCAATATCAATTTTTATTGGTATGTTATTTTTATGTTTTATATTTTGGTTTTATGCAGGTTTAAAAATGTATAAACCAATTTATTTAATTAAAGAATACAAAGGTAAGTCAGCTATATTTGTTGAATACTGGGAATCAGAATTGTTAGAAAATATACAAGCTGAATATAGAATAGATGTTGAAAAATTACCAAAGAGAAAAAATTATTATCCCCCATTTTTAAAAGTTCAGGAAGATGGATTAGCTCATGTAGATTTTTTTAATTTAGATGAATCTTTAGTAAGTCCAGAGCTTGTTAATAAACTAGCTGATGAAACATCAGTAAAAGGTTTAATGTTAGCTAACATGAAATTAAATCTTAAGACTGTTGGTCAATATTTATTTTTCTTATTAATTATTGCAGGTGGCGGATTAATACTGTTAACTATTTTTGACAATCTTCAAAGCATCTATTTTCCTCAAGCTATTCAGGTAGCTGATGCAGTTGGCACTCCAATTCCTGACGAGGTAATAATTATCGGAGATTAAATGCCAAGAAAAAAAAGAAATATTAAAAAACAGAAAAAAATAAAATCTAGTAAAAAGACTGGCAATTTTAGGAAGATGATTAGATGAAAAAATATTTCGATATATTAGACGATAAACATAGGATATTAAAAGAGCCAATTAACGTTGGAGTATTTGGTCAACGTGGTCAAGGTAAATCTTTATATGCTTATTATTTTGTAAGTCAGCTACACAAAAAGGGCATGACAATATTTCATAATAATTTATTGCCTCCTGGAGTACCTCGAACTCATGGAATAGATTTTAAATATTTTGCAGGAGATATTCCTGACTTTATGAATAATGCAGTTTTATGGATTGACGAGGTTCAAAACTATGCAAGTCCAAAAAGATCATTAACAACGTTTCAACAGTATTTCCATAACTTTATTATTCAGCAAAGAAAATTAAATTTAAGCATGATTTATACAACTCAAAAACCAGAAGATATTGCCTGGTTTTTAGAGCAACAGACTGACTGGGAGGTTCATGTAAAAAAATTAGTTCCTCCGGAAAATCAAAAAATTATGCACTTAAGTTATACAACTATTCCTGGAAGAAACAATCCTCATTTTAAACCATTTGATCCTCGAATTATCCCTGCTAAAATTTTACACAATGCTCATAAACTTTATGGAGGCTATAATACTCAAGCAGTTCAATCATTTGATGAATTAAGAGCATACAGTCCAGAATACATAGCATCTAAACAAGGAGCAGTAGAAAAATCTAATATTAAAGAATTTATATCAACTAAAGTTAAAGACTGGATAACAGAAAATCCAGATAAAAATTTTGATATGACTACTTACGATTTTCAGGAGCTATATATGAAATTATTTGGTAAACAAGTATCAGATAAAAATATGAGGAATCACTTAAAAGAATTACAACTAACCTCAAAAAAATCTGGAGATACGAGGTTCTGGAGAATTAATAAACATTATTTTAATAAACAAAGAGAAAAAACCTCTATCATTGATCAGCTTTCAAATTTAGAGGTTTAATTTTTAAATTTCAGAGGTATCAACAGGTATTCCAGATAAATCTATCGCATCTTCTGGAGTTAGCCTAGTATATGCTTGAGTTGTTTGAATTGATGAATGACCTGCATAAGACTGGACTCTATTTACTGGTAAAGGAATATTTAACCAATGAATAATAGCTGAATGTCTTAAAGTGTGAGTACCTAAATTTATATACTTAGTTATTTTTTGGTTATCCAGGCACTCTTGATAAATATCTTTATATCTTTTTATAGCGTTTGATCTTCCCATTTTTATTAATGGTTTTCTCCTGGAGGCTATATCCAACCCTGCTAAATGTTCCGCTAATCTTGGAAATAATGGAATTACTCTATCTTTATTTCCTTTGCCATTAACAACTTTTATAAATCTATCATCAAGATCAAAATCATTTGGAGTTATAGCTAACGCCTCTGATATTCTTAACCCTGCATAATATTGAAGATACATTAACGTTTTAATTTTTGGTCTTTTTGATGCCTGGATAAATAATTCCTGTACATCAGCGTTTTTTAAATAAAGTACATGATTTTTATTCATAATCCACCAGATATAGTTTTGGGTACTAATTTTATATATTTTTAAATCATTAATATAGTATTTATTGACTAAATTCTAAAAAAAGTACACATTTCATAGCATTTTGGGTATTTTGGAATTTTTCCCAGAATAAAAAACTGTCCTGGATAAAACTTAAAACATTCTAAAAAACGCCAAAATTGGTAGGTTTAAAATTGAAATAATTTTTTTCTCTTTAGCTCCTAAAGAATTTTGTTTTATATATTGGCACAATATATATTCTATATATAGTCCTGACCCGAAAATTTTTCCATGTTTTCGGAAAATTTTTCCATGTTTTAAAAAACATACATTATTTAAGCGTTTTTTATTTATAAATGGTGGTTTACTACCCTCTGGAGGTAAAACTAACGTCTATGAGAACGTATTTGATGATAATTAATTAATTTTATATAAAACAGTAACCTGAATCACAACCATCATCTAAATCATCATCTAAATTAAACATTTGAGATTGTATATTTTCTCTTAATGTTTTTAGTGGTTTCATTTCACGCCAAACATAACCACCAATTTTTCTTATTTCCTCGTCAACTGCTACTGCTCTATCAAAATCATCATCTTTTTTATTATTAGCCATATTTATAAAAACTTTACTATTCATAAATGGACAACCAACACAACCAGATTTAGGAAGAACAGGTAATCCAGATTCCTTAACAATATTTATACAGTCCTGTCTAGTTAAATTTAAATCAACAAGTGGGTATCTGTTTGTATCTTTTTTATTTCTAGCATCTTTAACTCTATGTATTTCGTCAATATGTATTCCTAATTGAGCAATATGACCAATTTTTCCATATTTATTTCTAAGATAATCATTTATAGGTTTAATTTTAAAATGGTTTGTACATTGTCTACGTTGCATAGTTGGAGTTCCATAATATTCAGATGATTCTAAATCATTAAATTTAAAAAATGGTATATGCACAAATTTATCTGTTGAATTTTTTTCAGTTGAATTTATAGCATTAATTGTTTGTTTATCTAAATTTCCAAGATCAGATTTTACAATAGACATTTTTAAACCATGTTTTTCTACATATTCTTTATGTAATTCTAATTGCTCAATGGTTTTTCTTTTTTCCCACCCTGTATCGGAAAATATAATTTCATCAACTTTTTTTCTTCCAGTAATAGGTTTTATTTCTCCTTTAATATTTAAAATTATTAGAGCTAAGCTAGGTGTTCCACCACCATAAGAAATGTATTCAACCTGGTTCATCTTTTTATGTAATTATTAGTTGATATTTTTTTATATTTAAATAAAAGTATTAATTTTTTAATCATTTCTATTTCTAAACGTTTTAATGTTTTCTTTCATTTCTTCTTTGTAGAAAATATCTCTTATATGAAATAACTGTTTAGATATATGATTTTTGTTATATCTAAGGTTTTTATTCAAAGTTAAATGTTTGGTTGATGCTACCCAAATTGAGTCAGATATTTGATCAGCTACTTGCTGATAACGTATTGCCGAATTACCAGGTTGGAACTGTAATTTATAATTTAAACTCCTTATTGATGATTTAAAATAATTTTCACTTAATTGATCTTTATCTAATTTTTCATTTCCAAATTTAATTCTTAACATTGGAATAAATGCAGGTTGAAGAAATATAGTTGGATAAGGCATAAAG
>NZIV01000024.1 GCA_002689995.1 Fidelibacterota bacterium | reverse complement strand
GATAGCTGGCCCGTTCAACAGCAACACGGGTACGTTTGCACAAACAGCCACCGATGTAAATTTTATGCTGGAGCTGCTGACTGACGCGATAACCGAAGATGAGTTTGCGCAATCTCTTAAAACCGAGATCGACCTCATTCAGGTTATTGTGACTCAGTTGTACGGCAGCGGTTCAACAGGGAATCCCGCCGTTGGTTCGATAATGTATGACGTTAATACATTGCAATCTACTATCGGCACAGTCACAAACGATGTGTCAAATTTGACGACAGTCACCGGTAATCACACGTCACAAATTTCGGCTCTCAATAACACTCTTAATGATCCAAACACTGGTCTAGCTGCAACCTCAAATGTGCTCCAGGGCGTACAAACGAATGTCACTAACCTTGGAACTACGGTCGGTGCAAACAGCTCGGATATCACACTGCTAAAAAATACAGTTAATGATCCAAATACGGGTTTGGCCGCTCAATCAACAGCATTGAGTGGCTTATCGAGCAGTGTCACAACCAACGGGGCAACTATTAGTTCTCAAGGTCAAGATATATCAGCATTGCAAACCCAAGTTAACGACCCCGCCACTGGGCTTTCTGCGAGCTCAACTGCTATTACCAATCTACAAGCGACGACAAGCCAGCACGGCCAAGACATATCAAACAACGCGGCTCTTACCAATACTCTCAATTCAACTGTCGGTGGTCACACCGCCTCGTTCCAACAGCAAGCATTAACGAATGCCAACCTTTCGGGCGACATTGCGGATCTTAATGCAGAGTACTCGGTCAAGGTTGATGTTAATGGCAACGTAGCTGGCTTCGGTTTGGCAAGTGGTGGTAGCCCACAACAAAGCAGATTTTATGTAGCTGCCGACAAGTTCGCGATTGTCCCTTCGGGGGCTCCGAGCACGTCTAATTCAACCGTACCGTTCGTAGTGGTGACTTCACCAACAACCCAGAACGGGGTGACCGTACCAGCAGGAACTTACATCCACAGCGCGATGATTGCCAATGGCACTATTGCTAACGCACAGATAGGCAACTTGGCAGTTGACAGTGCGCAGATTGCCGACTTAGCAGTTGAGACCGCGAAGATAGATAACTTCGCAATTACCGGCGCTAAGATTGCACTCGCAACAATCACAACTGCAAATATCGAAGACGCGACAATCACAACTGCCGATATTGGCTTGGCACAAATTACGACTCTGATCCTAGACCAAGAAGCAGTCATCGTCCCACGGTTTGCACAAGGGACAGTTTACAACGTCACCTTAACTGGAAGTGCTACGCAAGTAGTTGGAGTGCCGATAAGCATTAGTGGCCTACCATCAAACCAAAGCTGTCGAATAGTAGTTATGGGGGTAATCTCTGCTTATCCTGGCAACAACACAGTCACTAATTTGAGAGCCCACATTTATTCAGGCTCTACACAACACAACACCATTGGCGTGTCTTACACCGACTATGGTCTCAGCCTTGCTACTTTCGGGTCGTTCTTAGTGAGCAACGGTTACAGCCAAACGATCAGTTTACGTGTGAGCTGCACGGCCAACCCATCGGGTTCATCCACAAAATCAAATAATACTTTCTTAGGGAAGATTATTGTCATGGCGGCAAAACGATGAACGCATATATTCGAGTTGATGAAAGCGGCCATATCAATAGCTGCATGGAGATATCCGAAGAGGATGCCAATTTCCCAGAGGAAGAAATCTGGGTGCAGGTTGCCGAGATCCCTTTTGATTTGATGTCCTCGGACTACATGTACAGGTACGACCATGACATGGGGTCGATTAGCCTTACCGATAAACTGATATTACCGGTCATGCCCTACACCGTCTGGGATGGAGTGGCGGGTGAGTGGACTGATCCTCGCGATCTCGAAGATAAAAAAGACGACAAGTGGGCCGAAATGAAGAAGGCACGCGATGCGGAAGAGTTCAGCACATTTACATGGAACAGTTACACGTTTCAGTGCGATGAAGTCTCTCAGCAGAGGTTAACGGGAGCAGTGTTAAGAGCTCAGATTGATCCTCAACAAACGGTCGATTGGACCTTGTCCGACAACACATCACGCACGTTCACTGCTACAGAGATAAAGCAGGTTGGTTTGTCTTTAGCAGCGCACGTAGATGGTTGCCATGTAAAAGCTCGGCAGCTCCGTGAACAGATTGTTAATGCTACGAACGAAACAGAAATAAATGCCATAACTTGGGAAGATAATTGATAGGAGAAGTTGCAGCCGTAATCTCGGCATTAAAGGCGTTGAACGATGGAATCGCCACTTTAAAACAGGGAGCTCAAAACGCTAATTCTCTGCAAGCTCTAGTAGGCCGTTGGGCTTCAGCGGATGAGCAGTACCGCGAGGTCGAACAAAAGAGAGCGGGAGCACTTTCTTATAAAGATGCGATTGCGATGGAGTCAGCAAAGCGCCAACTGAATAATTTTGACCAACAGTTAAAAGACATCTGCATGATGCAGGGACAATTCGACTTATACACGTCGATTAAAAAACGCATGGAAGACGCTCGGATAGCTCATGAGAGAGAAGTAAGACGCATAAAAAAACGGCGTGCTGAATTCCGAAAGAACCTCGGCATTGCTGGAACCGTTTTGTTGGGGTGGGTTTGTTTTATGGGCTTTCTTTGGTTTGTGATCTGGTTTTTAGGACAAGTGAGGTGACCATGCATAAGGGTAAGAAATGTAAGTTGAATGCAAAGCCAACCAAAGCTGGTGGCAAAGTGAAGAAACCGCGACGTGGGAGTACTCCGAAATGATTAAGAAGTTAGGGAAATCTTTTCGGTCACGAGTACAGGGCATGAGTGAGAAAGAGGCAGGGATGTTTGTTGTAAGCACCATCTGTTTCCTGGTCATCATGATGATGATGCCCTCGATTACAGCAGGTATGTGGTAACCCTGTATCTTTACCTAGTAATGGATTCGTACGTATACACTTGGAAAGTCGGTAGCCATACTCAGTTAGGACATCACCGTATCTGTAGATATAAAGAGATTGGTGGTGATCCCCAGAAGACGTGGACGTGGTATTTGCACCCGTATTTTGGTACACACTGTGATCCATATGTAGTGCATGTGACTGAGGGTTCTACTAATTAAAAGTCGAGGGTTCTACTAGCCCCTTTTTAGTTGCAACGCTTTGACGCACGTTTGACGCAAATCGAACGTGAAACAAAACGAGATAAATAGAAATAGCGCCCAAAAAATATAGAAGTATTGGGAACTTAATAGAACAAAATGAAGAAGTTGGGGGAGAAAATCCCTCCTTCTCCGCCAATTTTTAAACCCTTGATTTCGCCGGTTTTTATTTTGAGTTGACGTAAATCTGACGCAATGCATACTGGTTCTAACGGAGTGTGCGTCAGGCTACTTGGCCCTTGACGCTTATTGCTTGAGGAGCCACGTATGGCAGTCAGAAAGCGCGGTAAAAACTGGTCTGTGACCGTCAGCCACAAGGGCAAGCGGTACTACAAGACGTTACCTACCAAACCAGCAGCAGAGGCATGGCGCATTCAGAAGAAGGCAGAGCTCATGTCACCCATGGCACATGAGATCGCGGCCAGTGAGTGGACTGTAGATATGCTCCTGGACAGATATATCGCGGAGGTGCATCCACACCGACCCTTCGCTCGATCTAAGATGTCCACCATCAAGCTCACTGCTGAACATTTCACAGATGTCCCTATCAGCTCGCTCACTCCAGAGCACATATTCCAATATGCAGAGAAACGACGGGCAGGGTACAAGGGTCGAGCGCCAATTGCGGCTTCGACATTGAACCAGCAGCTCACGTATCTCGCTCAGACTATCGAGCACGCACGTACACTGTGGGGTGTGGATCTGCCGTCAAACGCCGCGAGAGACGCGTTGTCAGCCCTCTCAAAGATAGGTTTGGTGGGAGGTAGTAAGCACAGGGACCGCAGGGTGGCTCCCCATGAGCTGATCTCACTGCTCGAAATAGCAGAGGAGCACCGGTCAGGTTGGATGGGTCCAATGATCAGATTGGCAGTTGAGACCGGCATGAGGCAGTCGGAGATCTGTGAACTGAAATGGGAGTACGTAGACTTCGAGAACAGCACGATCTTCATTAAGGACCGAAAGCACCCAACAGAGAAGAAGGGTAACGACCAAACAATACCGGTCAGCGAGGCAGCTCTCGATGTGCTGCGAGAGTGGGGTATAGGCACGGCACATAATTGCGTATGGCATCCAAGGCATCGAAAAGGAAAGATCTTTACTGATGTAAAACTGGCAAGCTCGGTGTCCGACAGGTTTGCGGTGGTCAGGGAAAAGGCGGGGATCGAGGACTTACACTTTCATGATCTGCGGCATGAGGCGATCTCTCGCTTCTTCGAGCGGGGATTGCAGATCCAGGAGGTGGCTAGGATCTCCGGTCATAAGGATTGGAAACAGTTGTTACGCTACACGCAGCTTACAGCCGCAAGCCTAGTGTCGAAGCTTAATGGTTAACAACCCTCAACCAGATATTCGGCAACGTCAGCAGTCTGAAATAAATATTTCTTACCGTTTCTGATGCGGGGAATATTAAACCGGTTTTGGTACATCTGTTGGTAGAGCGTGCTTCTTTCTAAACGAAGCAGGTTCGCGAGATCTTGAAGATCCATCAGAGGCCCATACTGTTCATTTAATTTGTGTTCAAGAGCGTGATGTTTGGTTTTTCTAGATAACATAGGAATCCTCCCGAATGGCGAGTCACCCGATCCGTCTAGCCAGACTTCAAGAAGTGACAGCAAACTCAATGGTTGCGGCTCGTGTTTGTGAACATCGATACAGCGAATCATGATTGACTACCTTTGGTTGCTGTCCTTCCCGTCTCTTCTGCTACTACTTCTTTCAAGAGCTCTAGATACCACGACGATTTATCGAGGTCTTGGTAAGGATGTCCTTTGTAGGTATAGCGCCACAAATACTTCATGGCGTTACCTTTCAGATAACCGGTAAATTCGGTGGACGACATTGACGCACGAATGGCATCGATACATTCGATTCCGTCTTCAGATTGATAATGTGGGGGATGATTTACTTGGTCTACCACGAGCTGTCGTCCTGACTTTTATAATAAACTATTAGTAATTAATATTCACTAATAGTTCTCCAGACTATCAAAAATAGGACTTTGAGTAAAATAATATTTCCCGTAAAGCCGTAAGTAATTTGATACGGCGCGATGCGTTTTTGAAGCACTAACTAAAGAGGATTGATACTACTGTCAGTATCTGAAGAGTCGCTGCCGTGTGATGCGGCGGGGAAAGCGAAAACGAAATGTTATAGCTCTTTCGTTTTGAGCTTTTTTCTAAATAAATTCTCGGAGCAGAACTAAGGTAGCTGTAAGGAATGTCGTCAAGATCGATGCAGCCTAGTACTGATCCTTTTGGGATAGATCTCTGCTCTTTCGATGATATTGCAGGGTTGTTCAACACACTAATATCTTGATCCACTTCAATCCAAGTAATGGTCGAAGCGTCGTGTCCTTTGAACACTTCAGGCAGATATTTTTTCTTAATGGAGGACTTAGCGTCCGAAGAAAGAAAGGTAATCTCTACAGCGTCTACGGGCGAAGGCGTTAGCGCAGGGACTAATTTATCTTTGAATGAACTGTCAATCTCTTCTGGTCGGACATTGAGAAATTTTGCTAGCTTGAGAACGGCTTTTTCGTTCATCTCGGTATGGCCGTTAAGGTACTGTGAAAAAGCACCTTGAGTCATTCCGAGTCGTTCGGCAGCAGTCTTCTGGGTTATGTCGAGCTCTTGCTTTCGCTGCTTCCATAACCTTCGGAAGTTCAGAGCTTTTGCTTGGAGCGTTGTCCTAGTTTTGGGTTCTAGTTTAACGACGCGGGGCGTCGCCCCATCCTCCGTTTCCATATCCAATGCCATCCTGGGTTAGTCCAATTAATCCGTTGATAAAATCTTTTTTGGGCTTACTTTCTCGTTCTACTTCCTCCGCTGTAAAGGACTTATTCCATTGTCCTTTAGAAAGTATTAGCACCCCGCAATCGTTTCCGACAGCGACAATAACTGATTGTCCGTACATGTGGAATAGGTTTAGCCAATTTAATTGTAGTTTAGACAAATTAAAGTTAACTAAAGTTTTTGGGCGAGCCGGTATCTTAACCCACTTATACTCTACAAACACAATACCTTTTGGTCCAGCATACAATGCATCAGGTACACCACCTGTATACGTGTCGTGGATCTTCCAACGATAGACGGAGGAGGGCAGTACCCGATGAATAGACTTAACAAAGCTATGTTCATTCAACAGAGTACTGCCGTTCTCAGATTAGTGGATAGTGCCACCTTTGGTTGACTCGTAAAGCTCTTCAGCTCGCTTATAGTCTTCCTCGCTCGCCACAAAGCCTACGTACTCTGCTTTCAGATTAACCCACGAACCTTTGTCATTTGACATTGGTGTAGGGGCAAACCGCCAGATCGTAGAGAAACGCTCACCACCTCTTGTCAGAAGCTGAGAATTCCAGTTACGAGAGACTCTAAGCTTGGTAGAGCTCATGTCTATGATAAACGGCGTACTACGAAGCTTGCCGTCATTCTCGTCATACACCAGAACCAAATGCTGGTGGTTCTCTTGAATGTCCATCTGAGCAGCTATACCTTCGCCCATGTCAGCCACAAACTTGTCAGCTTCTTGGCGAGTCGAGAAAGAGCCTTGCTTGCCACCGCCGTTCTCACGTTTACGCCAGACAACGAACTCGACCATGAAATTAATCGAGATCACATGGATCGTTTCTAAAAGCTCATTAGTGAGCTTGTTAAGGAACAATCCTGGTTCAGCACCCTCTACGTGATTAGGGTCATTTTTGTCTACCTCACCTGACATTTTCTGAAGTAGCTTGAGACGTGGAATTTCCACTTGATCGCCAACATTTTCGTTACCTCGATCATCTTTGCCTTTCAGAAAATCTGGAAGGGCATCAACCGCTGGCAATGTATTAACAGGCTCGACAGGTGCTACTGCTTGATTTGACTTACTCATAAATAAATACCTAATAAAGAATTAAGAAAGTTAAATTGCCCGAACATTCAATCCGCGCTTCGTGAAGTCAACGACACCAGGAACTTGTACCCCAGCCTCCCTGAGTTCGCGATACGCTTTGACTGCTGCTCGGCGTTGTACGAGCTCAAATTCACCGGTCTGAAGAATGTGGGCTTGAAATGCATCCCAATCCTCGACCTGTGGAACTATCTGCTCGCTTATTGAAATAGTGGCTTGGTCATTTGAAAACTTGCTCAAACCATCTGCTTCCAATTTCTGCATTAGCTGGTAGTCCACCTCTTCTTGCTGCTCTTTGAGGTGCTTCTCTTGCTCGGCAAGATCAGCTAACGCTTGTCTGATTGCTAATCGCTTATCGATTAGTTCGCTTGTATTTAATTCACTCATTCGCATCTCCGTGCTTATGTAAGTTGTTTAGAATGTGGAGGAGGTCTTCCATCTTCCCCAGTTTGGTTTCCAATTTGTCGTACACCGCTGTCTCCCAAGTGTCCTTGGAAGCGATCTGTATGACCTCGGTCTTTTGGGTCTGACCGGCGCGGTATATGCGACGATTGAACTGTTGGTAGTGCTCGGCGTTGTATGTCGGCGAGGACCAGATGACTGTTGTTGCTTTGGTCATGGTTAAGCCGTGACCTGCTGACTGCGGATGTGCAAAGACAACTTTCAATTGCCCAGCTTGCAATCGATCTACAACCTCACCGCGTTTGTGGGCAGGTGTTTTACCGTCAATGACTGCGTACTTAATGCCGCGAGACTCTGCTAATTCAACGAGAGCTTCCCTCTCATGACGCCAGTTGAATGCAACTAACGAATGCTTACGCGCTTCAACGAGGTCGATGACCAACTCGTAACGGTCGTTATGTACTTCTTGTGGATGACCTTCTGCGTCGTACACTGCACCGGTACAAAGCTGTAATAGCTTTTTAACTTTTGCACCGGCATTGATTGCGTTGATCGTACCTTTGCCTGTGTATAAGACATTGTCTTCAGCAAGTGTTTCGTATGCAGCTCGGATAG
>NZIV01000023.1 GCA_002689995.1 Fidelibacterota bacterium | reverse complement strand
CCATGCGCTATTTCATTGTTTTTTGAATCATATAGAAAAGATTTTGCTTTAATTTTACCATTTTTTTCATAAACTGCTTTAGCTTTAGAAATAATGATACCATTGGATACAGGTTTAGTTAAATATATATTAAAATTATATGTAAATAAAAAAAAATCATCAATATATGTATTTGAAGCAGCCCAAGCAGCATCATCCAACATTTTAAAATAAATAGAACCATGCAAGCTATTAGCTGAGTGATGAAATTTTTTAGATATTTTCATTTCAATTTCACATTCACCTAAATTTAGTTTCATTTTTGGATTAAAAATTTGATTAATTGGAGCATTGTCATAACAATTAATTATGTTATCAAAGTGTTTTTTATTCAATAATTAATTTGAAAATAATTTGTGGGTTCCAAATTGATTTTTCTTAACCTTATTATTTGTATTAATATAATAACCTAAACCGCTAATTACAGAATTGATATAATTTGTCAAACTAGGTTTTACTATTAAGAAAAAGGGTAAAAAATTAACTATTTTTTTACCTTGATTATAAATGTGTGGATATATTGATATTATTAATTTTGATTTTTTTCCTTTATCTTCAATTTCCCATGTAACAAATGATTTTTTCCCATTTTTTGTACCAATAAATAAATTATATCCTTGATTATCAACCCACTTTACAAATTTTCTTTCTAAAATCAATCCACTATAGTAATAAATTTGATCAATAGAATTTAAACCAGGCCAATTAATCGTTGGATTTTTATCACAAAAAGGATGAAATAACTCCAAATTTGAAGGACTAGAGATAATATTCCATAAATCTGAGGAAGAGATTGCTGTTTCTAAAGTTCCTTTTATACACCAATGAAATTTATGTTCATTTTCACTTAAAGATTTCATAACTATAGTTTAAAAATATAAAAAGTCCATATGAAAGAGGATTTTTCAATAATTAATGTGAAGGTAATAGTATTCGAAACTTTAGAATACTAATCCCAGAGTAGAATATCTATCTAAATCCAGCGTCTAACCTTGTTTTTATAATTTTTATATCTTTCTCCAAATATATTTTCTAAAGTTTTTTCTTCAGGTAAAATCTGATTTTTAGTTATGAATAATATGAATAATGGTATAAATAGAAGACTTATATAGTTTTTTAAATAAATAGCAATTGAAAATAAAATTAAAAGGAGTCCAAGATACATAGGATTTCTTGTATAACTATATATTCCATCATTAACTAAATATGATGTTTTAGACGGCTTAAGAGGGCTAATTGTAGTTTTAGATAATCTAAATTTATTTATGCCTAAAATAATTATAATTATTCCACTTATTAAACATAACAATGCGAGTTCATTTATTAAATTAAAATTGAAACTAGCTTTATAGAAGTATTTACTTATTAACCATATCATAATTGCTGATAATAGTGCTTGTATTGGTGGTGGTATTAATAATTTGATTATTTATTTTCCTTTTTATATTTTAATGAAATTTTTTATATAATTATTAAATAAGGGATATATGTTAGTCTAAAATTAAATTTATAAGTTGAAGAATATCTATTATATTTATCAGTCCATCTTGATTTAAATCAGCTAAATTGGTAAAGCTTTGATTATCTATTATAATGTTTATAATAAGGATTACATCTAAAATATTAATAATACTATCTAAATTAATATCTCCTATTATTATAAAATTGGTTTCTTCAGTAAATTCTAATAATGCATTTTCTATTTGAATCATTGCATTATAATTATTTGAATTGCTTAATAATACTATACCTATAGTATCTGAAAATGATATAAACATTTCTGTTAAGCTGCCTAAATCTCCACCATTATGCCCAAAAAGTATCCTTCCATTTTGATTTTTATAATACCACATTAATCCTTGCATTGAATTAATTGTTGGATAATGAATAGTTTTAATTAGTTCAATTGTTTGTGAATTTAAAATATTTACTCCATTATAAGTTCCACCATTCATATAGGCACCCATAAATTTAGCTAAATTATTTGAGGATGTTCTAAGTTGTCCTGATGGATAATCAGAGTAACCGTAATTTTCATATTCAGTAAGATTTTCAGGATCACTTCCAGTACCATCTTCTCCGCAAATTTCGTTATAATCAGAGCAGCAATCATCATAATAAATACATTCTGAATCACAAAAACACGGATTATTTTGATCATAAATACCACAACCAATAATAAAGCAAGAATCTCCATTTCCTCCTGTTAATTGATATGGTAATGCAACCTGATTAAGATTATTTATTTCAGATAAATACCAAAATGTATTTTCCATTGATAGTGGTTCAAATATATTTTCATTACAATAATTACTAAATGATTGATTTGATATTTCTTCAACTAATAATCCTATTAACGCAGCACCATTATTAGTGTATGTATGATTTGTACCAGGATTTGAATTAGTGAAATTTAAATTACTATTATAAAAACTTCCTTCTGGTGTCAAATACTGTTCAAGATAATAATTTAATGATAAAGGTGAATCACTATTATAATATGTCATAATATTCCAATTATCTTTAATCCCTGATGTATGAGATAGTAACATTTTAAAAGTAATTTGCGTGTTAGGATAAGTTGGATGAATGACATCAAATGGCAAATAATTATTAATATCATCATCAAGTTCAAACATATTTTGTTCATATAGTTGCATTAAAGCAGTTACAGTAACAGTCTTTGAAATAGATGACAATATAAACATAGTATTCTCATCAACCTGTATCTCATCATTAATATTTGCATAACCAAATTGTTTTTCCCATATAATATATTGATCTTTTACAATTGAGATTGATAATCCTGGTATTTGATGAGTTTCTATTGTTGATTGAATAAATTGTATGAGTTCTTCCTCATTGCGATTATTATTTGTTATAACATTTGTATTTTGACGATATACAAAATGCTGAATGTTTCTATTTCGAATTTTATTTTCATTTAATTGTGAAAATAAAATATTTAAAAATAAAAATGTAATTAAATATTTATTCATACTTGTAATTTACAAAAAAATTATTTATTAATATAATAAGGTGTTTTCTTAATATCCTTAAAAATTATATTCCTAATTAATTATATCTGATAATAATTAAAAATTGATAGGTAAAACCCACCTATTCCAGGTATTTTAAGTTTTTCTTCTGTCGTGGTGGCAAAATTCCAACCTGTGACTCTCTGGCTCCAAAATATTATAGCAAAAATTACAAATTAAATTTAAGCTGTATATTGATTTTTTTTTCATCTAATTTCTTGTTGCTATAAAGGTTGGTAATTGATATTCCAAGCAATCTAACAGGTTTCATTATTGTTTCTTGGTAAATGAGGTCTCTAATGATTGGGAAAAAATCTTCTTTTTTCTGGAGGTATTCATTAACTGTTTTACTTCTAGTCTGTTGTTTAAAATCACTATATTTTAATTTTATAGTTACTGTTTTGCCTTTATTTTTTGACATAATTAATCTACTTTCAAGTTCCTCTGAAATATTATTTAATTCATCTAATATGAAACTTTCTGAGTTAATATCTTTAGAGAATGTCTGTTCAGCACCAATTGATTTTCGTATTCGATTTGGATTTACTTCACTTTTATGGGTATTGCGAATTATATTATAAAAATGTTCACCACTTTTTCCAAAATGACTTTTAAGAGTACCCAAACTATTCTTTTTTAAATCTGCTCCATTATAAATACCTAAATCATTCATTTTTTTTTCTGTGATTTTCCCAACTCCAAAGAACTTTTCAATTGGTAATTTTTCTAAAAAATCATTTATTTGAGAAGGATGAATAGTCTTTTGTCCATTAGGCTTATTTATTTCAGTTGCTATTTTTGCTATAAATTTATTTGTTGAGATTCCAGCAGAAGAAGTTAAACCAATTTCGTTTTTGATTCTTTTTCTTATTTCAGTTGCTATATCGCTAGCTAAATGTATATTTTTTTTATTTTCAGTAACATCTAAAAATGCTTCATCAAGTGAAAGAGGCTCAACTAAATTAGTATAATCAAAAAATATATTTTTTATTTGAGCTGATATTTCTTTATATCGTTTAAATCGGGGGGTTATAAAGATTAGATTTCTACATTTTTTTTTTGCTAAAATGGAGGGCATAGCAGATTTAACTCCATATCCTCGCGCCTCATAAGATGCAGCAGCAACGACTCCTCTTTGCCTATTTCCACCAACAGCTATTGGTTTTCCTCTTAATTTAGGATTATCCATTTGCTCAATAGATGCATAGAAGGCATCCATATCAACATGGATTATTTTTTTTAATAATTTAGATATTACCATATTCTAATCTACAAAAAAAAAAGCCTCTATAAAAGAGGAATTCTAATTTGTTGTCGAGGTGTCAGGATTGGAACCTGCGACCCCCTGTTCCCAAAGCAGAAAATTTTTCAGAAAAGTAATTAACTTTTTTGTAATCAACAGTATTCATATTTATATTAAAAAATGTTTACTTATCCATTTTTGACTTTCTTACGAGCTTACTTTGCATCAAAATTTACTAAAAAAGTAAAAATTGAAGAGGAGACAACTCTAACAATGAGATGCGGCATTTCAGATTTAGATCCATATTTAGAAATAAATAATGGTCGATACCAAACTCTAGCAGATATTGGAAGATTTAATCATGGTTTCAGAACAGGTTTTTTTAGTATAGCAAAAAAAAATAAAATTTATTTCACTGTAGCTGGGGCTTCAATTAAATACCGTTATAGAATTTCATTTGGTGAAAAATTTAAAATGACTACAAAAATTATTTATGTAGATGATAAATGGACATATTATTTACATAAATTTATTGTTAAAAATCAGATTACTTCTACTTTATTAATAAGGGCAGGGGTCGTTAAAAATGGTAAATTAATTAAAACTAAAGAGGTCTTTAAGATTTTTAATTTTAATATTCCAAAGACTACACTGCCAAAATGGGTAGAATATTGGATAAAATCTGATGAAAATAATCCTTCTTTTATAAAATAGTTTCTCATTTTCAAAGAATAAAAAAAATAGCAATTGAGCTATTTCATAAAATTATCATAGCTAATCTTGTGGAACTATCGATAATTGTGATAATTACAGGCTATGATTGGACAAATAAAAAACCCCAACATTTCTGAAGGGGGTTTCTTTATATCTCTTTATGTCGAGGTGGCAGGATTCGAACCTGCGACCCCCTGCTCCCAAAGAAGGTGATTAGTTTATAATTATTGCTACTAGCTGTACTATATCTAAAATATCTACTGATTGATTACAATCAGTATCTATGGCAAGGAGTTGACATATACCTTCAGGGTTTTGCCCTTCAGATAATATTAATTCAATTATAGAAACAATATCTATAACATCTAAATTCCCATCAGTATTTATATCACCATTTACTTGATTGCATTCAATATTTTCATCTATATCAGTCAGGCTTAAAACTAGGTATCCATTATAGAAATTAGTATTTAGAGGTGTAAAAGAACATAAATTACCCTCAAATGAACCACTAGAATTATCCTCCCAGATATTATTATTAAAGAAGTCAAGGTTATCTTCCCATACTAATTGAAAATTATTTTCAGTGCCATAGTTTCCATACCCAGGGACATATTCATAATATCTAACATAATCGTAATATGAATGTTTTGGGGTATCTTCTTCGTCCCATTCTCCAACCCAAGATTCCCAAATTGCAGGCCATATATTCATTATAATTTTTTGAGATAAATTTAAATCATCAACTATAGTTTCTGTCTGTTGGTAAACTAATTGACTATCAATAAACCATTTTATGCTATTTGGAGTCCACTCAAAAGCATATTCATGAAATTCAAAATGTGGATTATATTCAATATCAATAATTTCACCATAAGACCAAGAATTAGGATCCCCTGGGTGATGAGTAGTGAATTGTACGCTGCTATCACGATTTCCAGTCATCTCTATATCTATTTCGTTCCAATTAAGATTTCCTAAATTATTTTCCCAATCTGTATTATAAGTAAAAAAAGAACTTACTATCCCATCTCCATCAGCTGATTTCATTCTTACTTCAAATCTTCCATATAGATAGGAATCATCAGTTCTTATTGATCCTGCATTGCAACCATCCCAATTTGAACAATTATTTGTTCCACAGCAGTTCCAAGAATTTAATGGAATAATAACATCTCCATTATTAATGGTAAATCCATAATTTTGGTAACTATCATTAGGATTAAAATCACATGAAGAGCCTAGTGGTGGATTTCCAACTTCACCCCATCCTGACCATGAATCAAATTCACCTGTTAAGGAATGCACATATTGGTAATCACCATTATTAAATCCACAAAATGTACCAGAAAAGAAACCTCCTTCACTTGTCTGTTCTAACTCATATCCTAGGCCCCATCCATTCCATGATCCATTCATTAGAAGGGCATAATTCCCTTCAGGGGCATCAATATTTGTAATATCAACATTAAATGTGACACAATACGCAGAAAGAATATTTGTTATACATAGTAAAATGAAAATTTTCATAAATTGATTTTTTATTAGTGGAGTATCCCTAACGATGTATTCTTGACTATTTTTTACATTCAGGATATAAATTAACTTAAAATTAAATTTACAAGTTGAAGAATGTCTAATATATTTACAAACCCATCTTGATTTAAATCTGCAGAATCTTGAATTGATGATTGACCAAGTATTATATTTACAACAATAATAATATCTTGTATATTTATAGTATTATCTTCATTTATATCACCTATATTAGACTGTTGATAATGCTCTTCAAGTACACTAATTATATAATTCTTTTCATCATTACCTAAACTGATTAAATCAATATGATTTATATAATTTCCAACATAATCTAAAATAACTAAATAATGATCTAATCCATTCGGATAAAATTGCTCTCTAATTGGTAAATCAGGATATGAATCCATTACAAGAGGCAAATTTGAGTTAGCACAAAAATTCTCATTAAATGAGCTAATATTTGTTTGACCTACTGCAATAATAGCAATATTTTCATACCCATAATCATTTCTTAATTCTTCTTGAAAATTTGACAACTGCCAAAATGTAGCGGTTCAGCCTGCTCATCCCTGAGTAGAAAAATAATGCATTGTTATGTAATCTAAATATTCAGGCTCCCAAACATTATTACCATAAGTAGGAGAGGTTGGATTATAATCTTCTAAAGAATACTCATAATTACAAAATATATAGCTAGAAAATAATAATATTAATGATATTTTTTTCATATTGAAATATACAAAATAAAATAGCCTCTTTAAAAGAGGCTATTTTAAATTTATTTTATATGTGGCAGGATTCGAACCTGCGACCCCCCGCTCCCAAAGCAGGATGGATTGGCTATTTAACTATTTTAATTTCAGCCCATACCTTTTTAGTAATATTAGAAAAATCATCAAAATTACCACTTTCAATCCAATTTATGATAGGATCAACAACATTATAATATGGCAATG
>NZIV01000022.1 GCA_002689995.1 Fidelibacterota bacterium | reverse complement strand
TGGAAAGAAAAATGCTGAAACATGCTTATTTCCATACGAAACTGTTAATAATATCCATAATAATGCTCACATTACAGGGCCCATAACAATTATTAAAGTCAAAGATGAAAAAAATAAAACTATTTTATGGGAACCATTTAATAAACTAAATCAAGAAAAAAATATTGAACGCAGTTTATATAAAAATTGTATTGGAAATACAATAATATTTGAAGAAAACAACATTTCTCTTAAACTTAAATTTAGATATCAATGGAATATTTCTAAAGAATTTGGATTTGTTAAACAAGCTTCAATTATTAATTACGGAAAGTTAAAGTATAATCTAAGTGTAATTGATGGTCTGCAAAATATTATGGCCTCAGGTATAGAGCTTCAAACACAGCAGTCAATGAGTAACCTATCAAATGCATATAGATATTCTGAAGTACTCGAAGAATCAAAATGTGCTTTATATTCATTAACATCATTATTAATGGACACTCCTAAGCCAGGAGAGTCATTATTTGCAAATGTCGTTTGGTCAGTTGCTGATTTTAAGCATAAAGTTTCTTTATCATCTGAAGAAATTAGTCGATTTAAAAATAACTTAAATTTTAATGAAGATTATTTAATTACAGGTAAACCAGGTTCATATCTTATTAATTTTGATGAATCTATTGAATCAAATAATAAAATAACATGGAAAATTATTTCTGATGTTAAAAAAACACAAACTGAAATTGCTGATTTAGATCATAAGATAAGACATGAAAATAATTTTAAACAAAAAATAGTAGAAGGTATTCATTCAGACTCATTTAATTTAGAGAGATATATTGGTAATGCAGATGGATTTCAATGTACACAAATAACAATAAATGATATGCATCATACTGCTAATGTTTTATATAATGTTATGAGAGGCGGTATTCTATTTAATAGCTATAAAGTAAATAGAAATGATTTTATTAATTTTATAAAAATTAGAAATATAAATTTATACAATACTTATAAGGATGAATTTAAAAATATAAATGATAACAATAGTATTTTAGATTTAATTAAATTGGCTGAAATAATCAATAATCCATCTTTTATTAGATTATGTTATAGTTATTTACCAATTACATTTGGTCGCAGACATGGTGATCCTAGTCGACCATGGAACCAATTTGAAATAATAGTAAAAGACGAAGCTGATAAACAGCGTTTATATTATGAAGGTAATTGGAGAGATATATTCCAAAATTGGGAAGCTTTAAGTATTAGTTATCCACTTACGTTAGAATCGATGCTATCAAATTTTATAAATAATACCACGGCAGATGGATTTAATCCTTTCAGAGTTACATCTGAAGGTATCGATTGGGATGTGCCTGATCCTGATGATAGTTGGAGTGGCATAGGATATTGGAATGACCATCAAATTATTTATCTTTTAAAGTTTTTAGAAAAAATAACTGATATTAATCAAAATTTATTATTAAAATCTTTAAGTAAAAATATCTTTAGTTATGCAAATGTTCCATACGAGATTAAAAATATAAATGAATTAATTAATGATCCTAAACAAACAATAAACTTTAATTTTGAAAAAAATGAAAATATTAATCACTTAGTAAAAAAATATGGTACAGATGCTAAATATATTATGAATGGTGATAATGAAGTTTATCATGTTAATTTGTGCGAAAAATTATTAGTAATTATTTTAGCAAAAATATCCAATTTTATCCCTGGAGGTGGTATTTGGTTAAATACGCAAAGGCCTGAATGGAATGATGCAAATAATGCGCTTGTAGGATATGGAATATCTATGGTAACAACATATTACCTAAGAAGATTTCTGATTTACTTTAAATCGCTTATTTCAGAGTCAGAAAAAACTAATTTTATTATATCAAAAGAGGTTTTAGATTGGTTTAATGGTACTCATCAAGCCTTACATAAATACCAGTTAATTTTAAATAATAAATTTATAAATCCAAAGGAAAGGATAGATATTGTAAAAGATATTGGTACTATTTTTTCAGAATATAGAGATCAATTATATAATTATGGATTTTCAGATTCGGGTACTATTGAAAAAAAAGAAATAATAGATTTTCTCAATTTATCAATACAATATTTTGATCATACTATATCTTTAAATATTGATAATAATCAATTGTATAATTCTTATAATATTCTAAAATTTTCACAAAATAATACTCATTTAGATGTTAATTATTTATACGAAATGCTTGAGGGACAGGTTGCAGTTTTAAGTTCTGGATATTTAAGTACAAAAGATTCAATTAAGCTTTTAAAAAATTTATATTCCAGTGAAATATACCGGCAGGACCAAAATAGTTTCATGCTATATCCAATAAAAAAAATAAATTCATTTATGAGTAAAAATATAATAAATGAGAATTTAGTATATGAAAATAAGTTATTGTGTGAAATGCTTGAAACAAATACTTATAATATTATTCAAAAAGATATAAATAATAACTATAGGTTCAATCCAAACTACATAAATATTTCTGATTTAAAAACTGCTTTAAAAAAATATAATAATCAAAATAATTTAAAAAAATTATCTGATGAAGAAGTAAATATTATTTTAAATATGTATGAGAATACATTTAATCATAAATCTTATACAGGTCGCTCTAGTAATATGTTTGCTTATGAAGGTATAGGATCTATTTATTGGCATATGGTTTCTAAGTTATTACTGGCTGTGCAGGAATTATTTTTCAAATCAGTTAAGTTGAATGAAGATAAGGAAACAATTCAGTCTATAGGTGAATACTATTATAAAGTAAGAAGTGGATTAAGTGCTGATAAAACACCTCAAGAATATGGTGCATTTCCATTTGATGCATATTCACACACTCCTTTTAATTCAGGTGCAAAACAACCTGGAATGACTGGTCAAGTAAAAGAAGAAATTATTACAAGAATAGGAGAATTAGGATGTTTTGTTGAAGATGGATCTATAACTTTTAAAACAGAACTACTCAGATTATCAGAATTTTTAAATAATGAGAAAGAATTTACTTATTTTAATATCTTAAATGAAAAGCTAGTGAAGACAATAAAAAAAGGCGAGCTTTGCTATACATATTGTCAAATACCAGTAACATATAGGTTAGTTAATAGCAATCAAAATATAAAAATTATTCAAAAAGATAAAAAAATTGTTAAATTAACTGGAAATAAATTAAGTAAAGTAGTAAGTAATTCAATTTTTCAAAGGGATGATAGTATAAAAGAAATTTATGTAGATATTCCTAATCAAAGTATGATTTTTTAGTTTTAATAAAAAAATAATACTATTGATTCATCTTAAAAAATGAAATTAAACCATTAGTTGATGAGTCAAATGAATTATTATTTATCATTGAATTATTATTATTTAATTCACTCAAGATTTCGTTTGTTAAAAGCTTACCAAGCTCTACTCCATATTGATCAAAACTATTTATATTCCACATTATTCCTTGAGTAAATACTTTATGCTCATATAATGCAATTAAACTACCGAGAGAGCGAGGGTTTAATTCTTTTAAAATAATTGTATTCGATGGGCGGTTTCCTTGGAATACTTTATGAGGTGCCATTTTATTAATTTCATTTTTACTTAAACCTTGAAGCTCCATCTCATTTATAACTTTATTTAAACTACGACCTTTTAGTAAAGCTTGAGATTGAGCAATACAATTTGCTAAAAGAATATTATTAGTATGATCAATGCCGTGCTGAGAATTAGCTATTGCTATAAAGTCACAGGGTACTTTTTGAGTACCTTGATGAAGAAGTTGATAGAAAGCATGCTGTCCATTAGTACCAGGCTCACCCCAAATTATTGGTCCTGTTGGTATATCAACTAAATTTCCATTTTTATTAACACTTTTACCATTAGATTCCATATCGAGTTGCTGTATGAATGCAGTAAATCGATTTAAGTATTGAGCATATGGTAAAATAGCATGACTATTTAATCCCATAAAATTATTATAACCAAATCCAAGTATTGCTAAAATTATAGGCATATTTTCATTTATTGGAGCAGATCTAAAATGATTATCCATATCTTCTGCTCCAGCTAATAACTTTTTAAAATTATCCATGCCTAAATAGAGTGCAATTGATAATCCTATTGTTGACCATAGTGAGTAGCGACCTCCAACCCAATCCCAGAATTGGAACATATATTCAAGATTTATTCCAAATTCTTTAACAGCATTTTTATTTGTGGATAAAGCTATAAAATGAGATGAAATTGATTTAATATCACCCTTATAATGATCTAATACCATTTGTTTTGCAAGCTTAGCATTTTCCATAGTTTCTTGTGTTGTAAATGTTTTGGATGCTATTAAAAAAAGTGAACGATCGATATCTATATTTTTAATAGTCTCAATCAAATCTGCACTATCAATATTTGAAACATAATATACTTGAGGTAAATTTGATGAATGAAATGGTTTTAAGGCTTCGCTTACCATCGAGGGACCAAGGTCTGATCCGCCTATACCAATATTTATAATATACTTAATACTTTTACCACTAAAGCCTTTGAATGAACCTGAATGAACCTCATTACAAAAGTTATCAATCTTTTTTAACTCTTTTCTAATGAGAGGTATTATATTTTTCCCCTCTACATATATTGAATTATTTTTTGAATTTCTTAATGCTGTATGTAGTACTGCACGATTTTCAGTAAAATTTATTTTTTCTCCATTAAACATTTGGTGCCTAACTAGATTGAAATCAATTTTTTCAAAGTATTTTTCGTATAAAGTAAATGTTTCTGTGTTTATCCAATTCTTTGAATAGTCTAAAAATAAATTTGATGCTTTAAGACTATATTTATTAAATCGTTTATTATCCAGTTTAAAAAGATCTTCCAAATTTTGAGAAGTAAAACTATTATAATGATTCTTTAGTTTTTTTAGCATGTAATAAAATTACTTATTTTGAATTATTGAATTTTTTTTTGATATACTCTTACAAAGTCTATTTTCATTTGTACTGGAAATATACTATTATCTATTCCCTGCTGACCACCCCATGTTCCTCCTATAGCAATATTTAATAGTAAATGAAAATCTTGATTAAATGGCCAGGTAGAAGTTCCTTGATTATTATTTACATATGAATGATATAATATATCATCAACATACCATTTAATAATATTTTCGTTCCATTCAATAATATAGTCATGAAATTCAGTATTAAAATCTTCAATATAAATGCTTCCACTCGATGGTGGAATACCAAAATTCCAATTATAAGTTTCAGAATGAGTATTTGCATGAATTACACCATGTTCAAAGCCAACAGCTTCCATGATATCAATTTCTCCACTATATGGCCAACCACCATATACCCAGTCAGTTGGTAGCATCCAAATTGCTGGCCATGTACCTATCCCTGAAGGTATTTTAGCTCTAATTACATATCTACCGTAAGTCCAATCACCTCTATTTCTTGTTACCATTCTAGCGGATGTATAATTAGCACCACCATAATCCTGAAGCATAGCCTGAATAATTAATTTCCCATCTTCAATGAAAGAATTATTAGAATTATTGGTATAATATTGTTCTTCATTATTGCCCCATCCCCAATCACCCATACCAATATCATAATCCCATTTATTTATATCTATATTTGAACTATTAAATTCATCAGACCATACTAACTGCCAACTATCATTACTTTCACCTTCATTAGTCGATAAGTTACAGGTTCCATAGAAGTATGTATCTAGAATTAAGTCTTGACTTCCTACATTTAAAAATCTATTTGTCCATTGTTCAAATGTTGATGTACATGAACTCTCTGAGTCTAATGTTTCTAATTCCCACTCACATATTCCAAATTTAAATTCATAGTAATTATTGGGCAATAAATCTATTGTAGTCTGCCATTTATCATCACCTATAAAATTTAAGTTATATGTATTACTCCAATTATCAAATGAACCTGCAACTGTAGGAGAACATCCTGGAGTAATATTTTCATTAGACATGTCAACATTGAATGTAACATCAACAGAATATATAAATGATAAAAGTATTATTGTGTAAGAATATTTTATAAATTTTTCCATAAAATTTAGATTTAATAACATAAGTTTAATATTAAAAAATTTAGTTTAAAAATAAACCAACTCTATAAAATTATAGAGTTGGTTTATTTGGTTAAATAAAATAGCTAATTTCTAAAAAATGAAATAAAAGTTGAATACTTTTTTTATTACCTAATATTAAAGTACTTTTTTATTTCTTTCTAAATATGAAATTAAAATATTATTTAGTTAAAAGTACCTTATTAATTTTAGTTGAATTATTAAATTCAGCTTCAATAAAATAAATACCACTAGGTTGATTACTTGCATCCCATGTGTAATTAAAAGCACCTATTTTTTTAAATCCTTCAAAAATAACATCTACTTTTTTTCCTGAAATATCATAAGCATTTATAACTAACCTACCTTCTGAAGGCAACTGAATACTAAATTCAGTCACTGGATTAAAAGGATTTGGATATGCATTTGATAGAGAAAATCTATCGACTGAAGTTATATTTGTTTCAATTAGTCCTCTACTATTTGCAGCAAGTACTTCATTTATTTCATAATCACCAATTGATGTAAATAGATTATCTGAATCAGGCATTACTATAACCAATGTTGTTTTATTATCTAACGTATGATAATCAGCAACTAGAGCATTATTTATTGACTCTAATGAAAAATTATTTCCATGACTCAACATGATTTGAAATGCACCTATATTACCATCTGCTTTATAACTAATACCATATGGTGTTTTTATTATTTCAACGGAAGACGCTTCAATTGTTAATTCTCCAAGAATCATTTGTACTACTGCTACTATGTCTACAACATTAACAATTCCGTCTCCATTTGTATCAGCTGCACATATCTGAGCGTCATCAAGTGTATTTGTACCTAATATATTTCCTACCATATTAACAATATCAGATACATTCACATCTCCATCATTATTAACATCTCCTGTACCACAAGTTATATTTCCTGAAACAGCACAACCACCTCCAAAAATATATGCAGGTAAAACAAGATCTTCAGTTCCTACATCAAATCCATAGTTATTATAACCATCATCAGGATTATAGTCACAATCACCACCTATCTCTGCACCACTTTCAGGACCACCCCAGCCACCAATTACATATTTATATTCAACACCTTGAGTTCCTTCAACAACTTCTATAGTAGCACTGTAAATACCATCACCATCTTCATCAGTCATTGCCGTTCCCCAGCCTGACCAACCCTCGTAATTACCTGTTGCATGAAGATTATTTCCATCCCATTCATAACCATTCATATCTACTTGGAAGGTTACATCAACTGTTTCCGGAGCTTCTAATTCACTACAAATACCATCACCACAGACGGCAAAACATGCATTTACTACTACATTTTCTGTCTCTACATCTAAATGTCTATCGTTATATGGTGGTACTCCACAACTTTGACCTGCTATATTTTCTTTACAGCTCCAATCTCCACAGTTACCATTTAAGAAAGTATAATCCGATCCAGAATTAGCATTAATTCTTGTTGTAAATGTCCAAACATCATCGCCATCATCATCTGTCATTGGATTATCTCCTGGATAACCAAAAGTCACACCACCTGCAATAAATACACCTTCTGCTGATGTTTCTACACCACTCATATCAACATTAAAAGTAACTTCAACATTTGGTATCTCTACACATTCACCATCAACACACTCTTCCCATTCACCGCATGTAATATCTGAACATGGATCTCCTTCTATTGATTCTACAGTTCTAAGATTGAAGGTCCATTCACCCCAACCAAAATATACAGATACAGTCATACTATGACCATCTTCAGATAATGTGTAATTATATGTAATTGCATTATCAACAGGTGAGCCATCTTCACCATTATTATGAGCTTTTGCTAGACCTAAATAAGCTCCTAAGCCAGACACCGTAAGTGTACCTGCAGTTTCATCCATTGACCATGTCGCTGGATTTGTACCATCATGCGGTGCAACTGGTGTGCCACAACCTTCAGCGTCAACACCTTGCCATGTCTCTAACCATGTTGCATCACCTAATATATTCTGAAATGTACCATCTGCATTAAATACATACTCATCATCGAATAGACATGCTCTTGTTGTTAAATCATCTAAAGAATTTGCCCACCATGTATCACCTCCACCCGGGCCTACGTGTAATGCTCCTGCTTCTGGTGATAATCTCCAGTTTTCTGCTGCGAGCGGGCTTTCTGGTTCTGGTTCTTCTTCACCACAATCTAAACAGCTCCCCCAACAAACTTCATCTATTGTCATATCATCATTACCAACGTCTACAAATCTATTATTGAATTGACAATTATCACCATTTTCATCACAATCATTTAAAACTAGACAACTTGGTGCATCAGCTGATACTGGGAAGCCATAATCTGGATATTCAGTAGTTGTCCATTCATATCCCGCAAACTTGTATTCATAGTAACCTGAATAAAGTTCTACTGTTACGGTATAAACGCCATCTCCATCATCATCTGTCATAGGTATACCAGGATACCAACCACCAAAATCTCCTTGCAGTGCAACATCAGTAACTTCAGGATTTTCTGACATATCAACTTGGAAAGTTACCTGAGGTGTATTTACTTCTACTTCTTGACAGTCACCATCACATACATCGCCGTCACACTGTGAAAAACAAACAGGGTCAAGTACAGTATTTACATCTGGCATTGTAATTAACCTATTTACCCCACCACCCCAATTATTAATATTTTCACATTCAACAGGGACTTGCTCATTCGCACCACCATTTTTAAATAGATATTCTCCTGTTTGACCAGCTACTACTTCAACTGTTGTTTCATACACGCAATCTCCATCATCGTCGGTCATTTCTATATCTCCCCAACCGAACCAGTTACCATGTAAAAATACGCCTTCTGATGAAACTTCTGTACCAGCCATATTAACCTTGAACGTCAAATTAGATAAATCTTGCTGCTCTTCACAAGCCTCACAACTTGAAAAGCACACTACCGGTAATGTCATATCCATTTCTCCCGTTATAAAGAAACGATCCATATAATTATTTGCATCACCACATTCGCCTGAAATATTTTCCCAATAAGGACCACCCCAGCCATCATTTAAACCGTTAGTAAACTTGTAATTATAATATGTATTTGACTCTAATTCTACAGTTACTTCATATATACCATCACCATTATCATCCGTCATTTCAAGACCTTCAAAACCATCAACACCATCTGGATAAGGTATATTTCCACCAGCTAACCTAGCTGCAAATGTTTCTTCTGAATCAGCATATCTCATATCTACCTGAAATGTAACACTTGGTGTATTCGTTGGCTCTGATGTGCATTCGTCGCAACTACCATATGTATCATTTGCTGTCGCACCATCTTCAGTAACTGTTAAAAGTCTATTTGCATAACTAACATTATCTGTCATTGGTGCACATGAAGCTCCAGCATTCATATCATCAATTAAATCTTCTTGATTACCCCAACCATCTAATGTGTATTTATATTCTAATTCAGGGAGGTATTCTTCTGGTATATCAGATAAAGTAACTGACCAAATTCCATCTCCATCATTATCTGACATTGGTATACAATCTCCACACCAACCAGCAAATGGACCGTTTACAAATACTCCAGAATATTCTATATCTTCAACACAATTCATATCAACATTCAATGTAACTAATGAATTTGTATTACCATTATTATCAATAGTGCAACCACCACCAAATATATAAGCGGGTAACACTAAATCTTCTGTTCCTACATCAAATCCATAATTATTATATTCATCACCAAGAATAAAATCGCACTCTTCACCTAATTCTGCACCACTTTCAGGACCACCCCAACCACCAATTACATATTTATATTCGACACCTTGAGTTCCTTCAACAACTTCTATGGTTCCAGTATAAATGCCATCACCATCTTCATCAGTCATTGCAGTTCCTGAGCCTGACCAACCTTCATAATTTCCTGTTGCATGAAGATTATTTCCATCCCAGTCATAACCATTCATGTTAACTTGGAATGTAACATTTACTGTTTCTGGAAGTGTAAGTTCACTACAAGAACCATCTCCACAAACGCCAAAGCAACCATTAACGGTAATATCTTCTTCTCCTAAATCTATATGTCTATCATTATATGGTGGCACTCCACAGCCTTGACCTGCTATATTTTCTTTACAACTCCAGTCTCCACAGTTACCATTTAAAAATGAATAATCAGTTGAAAAATTTGCCTCAAGAGTTGTTGTAAATGTCCAAATATCGTCACCATCGTCATCTGTCATAGGATTATCTCCAGGATTACCAAATGTACCACCACCTGCAATAAAGACACCATCAGTAGACGTTTCTACACCACTCATATCTACATTGAATGTTACATTGATAGGGTTAGAAGGTACATATGGTGTATTAGTACAACTTCCATATGCAACAGTTTCCAAAACTATGTCATCTACGCCAGCTTCTAAATATCTGTCATTATAAGTTCCTGCAGCACAACCACCTGCCATTAAACCTATTTCACTTTCAAAACCATCCCAAGTTCCAAATGATGGCTGATTTCTAAATTTATAATAATGCATAGTATTTGCAACAACAGATACGGTTACTGACCAAATATCATTGCCATCATCAGCCATTAAATATCCATCTTGACCAAATTCCCCGCCGGCCAAGTAAACCCCCTCAGGATGTGTGCTTTCCGCACTCATATCTACCGAAAATGTTACATTGATATCTTGTGAAAATGTAATTGCAATTAATGACACTATTATTAGTAAATTTCTCATATTTTGTATTTTCCTTTTTGTTAAACCCAAATATTTCATTTTTTCAAAATTTAGATTACATACATTATAGAATTGCAAATAATTTGCAAAAATTAATATATTAAATTTAAAAATTATTTATTTTATAGTTCACAATATAAAATTAGCTTGCGTAAATAAGCAAAATAATTATACTTAAGTGTAAATATATTCTTGATATTTTGAAATTTATTTACATAAAATTATGCGATTATATTTTTAATTATTTTAAGTTTATCAAAAAGAAACTTTAAATAATTAATTTTTTGTAAATTTATTTAACCAATTACAAACTATTTTAATGAAACCAACATTATCAAATATCGCAAAAAAAGCAAACTTATCTATTGCAACGGTATCTCGAATTTTACGAAAAAAAAGTATTAGAAACAAGCCAAATGAAGTTAAAGTTCTTAAAATTGCAAGAGAGATTGGTTATCCTTACATACAGCTTCACAACAAAAATAATAAAAAGAAGAGAATAGCTTTAATTTTAAAAATGGAATCGGGAGAATTCTACCCTAACTTATTTAATGGTATACATCATGCTAGTTTCAAATCAAATTTACAATTAAACTTAATCAGTATTAAAAATGATAATAAAAATTTAATTTCTGAAATTATTGAAATTATAAATGAATTTTATGCATCTATAATTTTTTTACCATTTCTAAAGCAAAATGATTATATAAATATTCAGAAAAAAACTAGAGGGAAAAAACTAATTTCATTAGCTCCTATACCTGACCCAGTCATGCCAACTATTTTTTTTGATTCATATAGAGGTGGATATTTAATTGCAAAACATTTTCAAGATTCTGGCTTTAATGAAGTTGGTATTATAACTGGTCCAACAAATATTTTAGAAGCAAATTATAGGAAAAATGGCTTCATGGACTTTATTAACTCTAATCAATCAATTGATTTAAAATGGATTTATCCTGGTGATTATAGTCCTTCATCAGGTCATGATGCTTTCAAAAACTATGTAATGGAATGCAAAAAAAATATAGCCGTTTTTTCATGTAATGATTCAATGGCTTTTGGATTCATCAAAGAAGCTATTGAACATGGATTTTCAATTCCAAAAGATATAAAAATAGCCGGCTATGATAATTTGCCGACGTGTGAAGAAATTATACCTAGCTTATCCTCTGTAAATACAGATTATGATTTATTAGGTAAATTAGTATTAAAAAGTATTACTAACTCAGATCCAGATTATGAGAATGAACCAATTGGTTATTTTAATTTATTGCCTGTAGAATTAATAAAAAGGGATAGTACTTCATTAAAATAAATACGAATTAACTTGTTACGGAATGTATAAAATAAATACTATAATAATTTCTTTATTTAAAATAATTTACATAAGCTTTCGGAATTAAAAAATAGAAGGATATATATTCTTGAAAATATTTATTAAAATATTAATTTACTTTACACTCTTAAACGGTCAAGTCGTTATTAACGAGATAATGTCTTCAAATAGTTCAAGTTTTATCGATTCCTACGGGGATACACCGGACTGGATTGAATTATACAACTACTCTGACTCATTTATTGATTTAACTGGATATGGATTATCGGATGATATAAATGAACCATTTAAATATATATTTTCTAATATCACAATACCACCCAATGAACATTTTTTGATTTTAGCCTCAGGAAATAATAATCAATCAAATATTGTTCATTGGGAAACTGTTATTAATTGGGGTGACTCTTGGAATTATTTTTTAGGTAACCAAGAACCTCCTAATAATTGGATGGAAACAAATTATAATGATAATAATTGGCTTACTGGAGAAAGTGGTTTTGGTTATGGCGATGGTGATGATAATACAGTAGTAAGTAATGTAATGTCAGTATATACACGAAAATCATTTAACATTGATTCAATCGAAGATATTGAATCAATTATCTTACACATAGATTATGATGATGCTTTTGTTGCGTATGTAAATGGAATAGAAGTAGCTAGAAATAACATTAGTGCTACTCCCGTAGGAATACCTCCAGCATATAATCAAGGTGCCGATGAATGGCGTGAAGCTCTCATATATTCCGGCGGTTTACCTGAAGACTATCAAATTGATTTGAGCAATGTAAATTTGAATGCAGGTGAAAATATACTTGCAATTCAGGTTCACAACTTTGATTCAAATTCATCAGATATGAGTTTAATACCATTCTTAAGTTTAGGTTTAAACCAAACACCTGAGAACCCAACATATCCGCCAGAATTACTGAATCTTCAAGTATCAAATTTACATGTAAATTTTAACGTCTCATCATCTGGCGAACCTATTATTTTAACAAATTCTTCAAATCAAACAATTGACCTGGTTAATGAAATAACTATTCCCACTGATATTTCTTACGGACGGCAACCGGATGGTAGTGATAACTTTGTATTTTTTCCAACAGCTACTCCGAATGGACCAAATAATACAGATAGTTATAATCAAATTTGTGACGCACCTGAATTCTCCCAGGATGGAGGCCTCTATGAAAATGTTATAGGAATAGAATTGAGTTCTAATCAAAGTTATTACCCAATCTATTATACTCTAGATGGTTCTAATCCTAACCTAGGCTCTTTCGTATATAATCAACAAATAAATATTAGTGAAACCTCAGTTATTAAGGCTAGTGTAATACATCCAGACTGTTATGGTATTGATGTCATAACTAATACATACATAATAAATGGAAACTTGGATTTACCTGTAATTTCAATATCAACAAATCCAGATAATTTTTGGGATAACGAAAATGGTATTTATGTAATGGGTGATAATGCTGACTCGAATTTCCCTCATTTTGGTGCAAATTTTTGGGAAGATTGGGAAAGGCCAATACATATAGAATTTTATGAACCAGATGGCACGTTAGGATTTAAACAAGATGCTGGTGTGAAAATATTTGGAAATTATAGTAGAGGATGGCCTCAAAAATCATTATCTATTTTTGCGAGGTCTGAATACGGTAAAAAGAATATTGATTATAAAATATTTCCTGATAAAGATTTAGAAAAATTTAAATCAATAGTTTTAAGAAATAGTGGAAATGATTGGTTTGGCTCTGGAGAATGGTCGGGGTCTATGTTTAGAGATGGATTGCATACGGGTTTAATGAAAAATACAGGTTTAGACCATCAAGCTTACAGACCTTCAATTTTGTATATTAATGGTGAATATTGGGGAATACATAATATTAGAGAAAAAGTTAACGAAGATTTTCTTGCTGCAAACCATAATGGTGTAGATCCTGATGAATTAGACCAACTGGAAGCTAGTGGTGATATATTAGAAGGTGATAATCAGGATTATATAGAAATTATTAACTTTATTGAAAATAATAGTTTATCAGACAATGGAAACTATAATCATATTGCAGATTTAATTGATATTGAAAATTTTATAGATTATTATGTGGTTCAAATATTCATAGGTAATACAGATTGGCCAGGGAATAATGTTAAATTTTGGAAACCACATATAGATGGCAGTAAGTGGAAATGGATACTTTATGATACTGACTTTGGGTCTGGATTATTTTCGTCGTGGTCTTCAAATGTATATCATAATACATTACAATTTGCACTAGAAGCTAATGGACCAGGGTGGCCAAATCCACCTTGGTCAACACTTCTATTCAGAAAACTAATGCAAAATTCTACCTTCCAAAATAAATTTATTAATCATTTCTGTTTTTATTTAAATACACGTTTCATGCCTGACTATATTGATAATAATATTGATAATATTGTTGATTTGTTATCATCTGAGATACCAAATCATATAGATAAGTGGTCAGGTAGCATAGGACAATGGAATCAGTCTTTTAATGCAATAAGAGAATTTGCGGATGGTAGACGCGATAATGTATATGGTCATTTAACATCGCATTTTGGATTAGCAACATCAAACTTTGTTATTTCTTCTTATCCAGAAAATGGTGGTCGTTTAGTTACTTCTAAACAAACTATTCCTCAAAATCCTTGGGATGCCAAATATTTCAATAATAATCCAATTGAAATAACTGCTATACCTAACCCTGGTTATGCATTCTCTCATTGGGGATGTCCAGGTGGTACAGACTGTGAAACTAATCCAACAATAAATGTTACTTTAACTAATAATGAATACTTAGTAGCTGTATTTATTGAGCAAGAAAATCCACCAATATTATTAATTAATGAATTTTTGGCTTCTAACCAATCTATAAATATGGATGAGGAAAGTAATTTTGAAGATTGGATTGAAATATATTATAATGTACCATCCACTATGAATTTGGCTGGCTATTCATTAACTGATAATTTTAATTATCCAGACAAATGGATATTCCCCAGTATTGAAATATCCGGAGAAGGCCATTTACTGATTTGGACTGATGATGATGATGAAGATGGTGATTTTCATACTAATTTTAAACTTTCAGCATCTGGTGAGGAAATTGCTTTTTTTAACCCTAATGGAGATGTTTTAGATAGCTTAACATTTTATGAACAAACAACTGACATTTCTTATGGTAGATCAAGTGAAAATAGTAATGAGTGGCAATTTTTTGATAACCCAACACCAGGAACATTTAATCTACAAAGTAATATACTAGGGGATGTTAATTTTGATGGCGTTATCAATGTAGTTGATCTTGTGAGTATAGTAAATATGATTTTGGGACTTAATGATGTCATTGGATCAGCTGATTTTAATGAAGATGGATTGGTTAATATAGTGGATGTAGTTCAACTAGTTAACATAGTATTAGGCGGTAAAGATAACAATGCATCTACAGCTAGGGTAGTTAAAAATGGTGAAATTTTAAGTATATTATCTGATGGTTATATCGCTGCAATTCAATTAAAATTAACACATGATATAGATTTTAATTTTGAATTATTTAAAGATGCTTTAATATCTGAATTTAATACAGATGGTAATAAAACTGAGATAATTATCATACAACCAAATTCTGAAAAAATTCTTTCAACATTTGACCAATATATGATTGAAGAAATAATAGTTATGAATAGTAATGAAATAATAGATGTACACCAACCATATATTTTTAATTTAGGTCAAGCATATCCCAACCCATTTAATCCTACTACTAATATTGACTTTTCAATACCGAATGATCTCCATGTTACAATCAAAATTTTCGATTTAAATGGACGACTTATCACTACAATTGCAGAAAAATATTATACTGCTGGATATCATACCGTGAGATGGAATGCTAACCAGCTAGCTTCTGGAGTATATTTTGTAAAGATGATTACAGATGATTATATAGGAAAACAGAAACTAATGTTACTTAAATAAAATTTTAATCAATATTGATGATGAAAATGCAATCTACAGGATAATTAAAATTATCCTGTAGATTGCATAGCTGAGGCTATACCATTTATACTTAAAAAGATTGAATTTTGAATTTCCTCTTCTTTACCTTTTTTAGTACTAAATCTATTAAGTAAATCAATTTGTACTAAATTTAAAAAATCTGTGAACGGATTTCTAAATTGTATTGTTTTTTCAATAATTGGTTTTGAATTTAAAAAAGATTTATTACCAGTTATTTTGAAATAAGCATTTTCCATCTTTTTAAACTCAATGTCAATTTTATTAAAAAATTTATTATTAATATTTAATTCTGTATAATATTTAGAAATATCTAATCGACATTTAGCCATTTCAAAACTAATATTATTTAATAGTAATTGAAAAAATATAGATTTATCATAGAAACTTTTAATTTTTTTTAGTCCATCTTGCTTTTGGAACTCGACTTCAAGCGCAGTACCCATACCAAACCAACCAGTTATATTTGTACGATTTTGTACCCATGAAAAAACCCATGGTATTGCGCGCAAATCTTCAAAACTCACTTCACTTTGAATAATATTTTTATTTCTAAAGACAGGTCTAGATGCAATTGGAAGGTTAGAAATAAATTTTATTGGTGAACAAGAAACAAAAAATTCCCAACATGATTTTGAAAACACTTCTTTTCTATATATATTCATTGAATTTTCAGAAATTATATTAAAAAAATTAAAATTATTATTATTATTATCTGTTGAAATCATTCCAATCAATGCAGCATTGGTTATTTGTTCTAAATGCCTTTTTGCTATACTTTCCATCGAATATCTATAAGATATTACTTCACCTTGCTCTGTCATTCTAATCCGACCATTATTAATGGGCTGAGCAAGAATAGCTTTATTGGCTCTTCCACCACCTCTACTTATAGTACCACCTCTTCCATGAAATAACCTGAAATTTATCCCATAGCTATTAAATATTTTATTTATTTTTCTTTGCGCAACCTGTAATGACCAATTTGCCATTACTATACCACCATCTTTATTACTATCAGAATATCCTAACATGATTTCTTGAAAATTACCTCTTGATTTAACATGGTTATTAATCAATGAGTTAGATAACATTTTTTCTAATATTTCTTCAGTATTTTCAAGGTCATTAATTGTTTCTAAAAGTGGAACAATATCTAAATTAAATTCTATCTCACCATTATTTTCATTATATAAACCAGTTTCATAAGCCAAATATAAAACTTCAATAATATCACTCGCTGAATGTGTCATACTGATTATATAAGATTTGATGGTTGTTTTATCAATTTTATTTTCATTTAAAATAACTTGAAAGGTGTCCAATAATTCTAGTGTACTATTTGAGTATTCTAAATCATTATTTACAAATTTATTACCACTTTGAATTATATTAGATAAAACTTTACACTTATCTGTTTCACTTAAATTTGTATAATCAATTTTATTGGATGATTTACTTAGTATTTCATTAATAGCAATCTCATGAACATTTGAATGTTGTCTAATATCTAACGTCATTAATGAATAACCAAATGATGAGGCTTGAACGATTAAATTTTCTAATTTTGTAGAAAAAATACTTTCTTTATTTAAAATACTAAGACTATTTTTTATGATTTTTAGATCATTAATAAATAATTTGGACGAATAAATAATTGGGGTGCCATTTTTTATTGATTGAAGAGCTTGAGATAATTTTTTATTAATACAAATTAATTTCAATCTAAATGGTTCGTACTTGAATTTTGATTTATCTATATCATCAATATTTAAATTAAGAAGATCATTTTTAATAGATAATTTTAGTTCAGATGGGATATTTACTTTACGAGATGAAATACTTAATTCTTCATTAAGATTTTCTAGTGAAACAAAATATTTATTGAAAACAGCTTCTTTTTTTAATGTGATTGCTTCTTTAGTTATTTTCGCCGTCACAAAAGGATTTCCATCTCTATCACCACCAATCCAAGTACGAAAATTCAAAAATTTAGATATTTCAGGAGTTCTACCATAATAAATATCAAATGCTTTTTTAAAATCTCTATATATGTTAGGAACTGCATTCCAAATTGAATCTAAACAAAAATATATTCCAAATTGGACTTCATCTAATACTGTTACTTTTTTTGCTCTAATTTCATCTGAAAGAATTAAAACATTTAGCTGATGTTTTATTTCACGATATGCATCATCTTTTTCATTTTTCCCTAAATCAGAAAAAATATACCTTTCGATTAGATTGATAATTAATTTTTGTTTTTTCATTATTAATCTTCTTCTAGCTTCAGTTGGATGCGCTGTAAACGTAGGCTGTATATCTAGACGATTTATATATTCCAAAGCTTCTTCATAGGTATAGCCTGATTCAGAGATTTTTTTTATTGCATCAAAAATAGAATCAGGTCGAGGATTTAACTTTGTGGCTTTATTTCCTCTTTTAGAATTTATTCGAGAAATTTCCATCAACTCAATCTGATTTAATAGATGGAAAAAAATCGTAATAAATTTTAGTGATATGTTTATATTACTTAGATTATAATTATTAATATCCTTAATAATATTTTTATAATCATATGATTCTGGATTTGCCTTAATCAATTGACTTAGGATGTTTATAAAAGTTTTATAATCAAAATCCTTAGTATTTATTAAAACTTCATCCAGTAATTGAGCTATACAATTAGTTGACTTAATAATTGAATCTGTTAAATCACACTTTTTAGTAAAATCATGTATTAAATTACTAAAAGAATCAATATTATTAATTTTCACTATTTAAATCAAATCACAGTTTAAAATCATACTAAATCTAAAATAATTGTAATTAAACATATATTTAAGTTGGGCTTACTTTATTTAAATCAAATTTAAATTTTTTGATATCAATTTTTGGCTCATGCCAAACACCATAATTACCAGACATAATTAATTTTTGAATATAACTTTGAGTAAGTGCATTTGTTGTAATTTTATCATAGTATCTGATATCAATTTTTGTCTTATTTTTTTCTAATGCTCCTAGTAATGCAGCAAGAAAAGTCTGTCTATTTTCGGTGTCAGTATTGATTTTACAAAAACCTGCTTCAATTAAGCCCTCTATTTGTTCCCAATCAGTACCTACAAATTCATTCCAAGTTTTTACATCATTTTCTGAACTTTTAAAAGCATTTAATTGTTCAGTTGCATAATTGATAATATCAGGATAAAGAGTAGAAGCTCCATGTGCTACAAAAATAATATCATTATTGATTTTATTGGCAACTTCTAGTAATTCGTGAGCTAATGTTATATTTAATTTTACTTTTTGTCCTGGCTTACCCTTATTTGGTCCATGCATCGTTCCAATTGTTGGAGCAAGCATTAATACTCCCGTATCTAATAGAAATTGATTTAACTCTTCCGGATTAGTATATGTGGAAAATTCTGACTTTGTATCCTCATCTTCCTCTCCTGCCAAAACACCTAACTCACCTTCTACAGAAATACCTACAGGGTGTGCCATATTTACAACTTCTCTTGTTAAATCAATATTATCTTCCAAAGGCATAGCACATTTATTTACATGATCTGTTGAATTATCGGCCATCACACTCGTTAAATTTTGCACGGCAGCTTGCAATACTTTTCTTCCTGCATCAGTTATATAATCACCATGGTCTAAATGTGTAGCAATTTTAACACTAGAGTCTTTTGCACGCCTTTCAATGTATGCTGACACTAATTCTAGACCTAATGATTGATCATTATTACCAAAATGTTTTAAAGCTGAATTAGAAAATGCTAATAATCCTGAAGATCCTAATAATTCAAATGCATTAAAAGCAGCATTAATAGATTGAAATGTAGTTACATTAAAAGCTGGTATCGCATAGATTTGACCAGTTTTATTTCCTTTTTCACCATTCTTCCCCTTAAGTAATAGTGAATGTGCATTAACCATATTATCTGGAAATTTTCTATCTGAATTTAATTTTATAGATTTATTTTTCATTAAATAGACTCCTGTTATTTTTGCAATTAATTTTCATTTTTGAATTTAAATTTACGATTTAAGAGCTTGTTTTAAATATTAATATTAAATAACTATTAGTGAATGAAAATAAACATATTTTTAAAAAATGTATAACAGAATGAAACGAAATAACTAAAAATAGATAGTCTTGAAATCTATATTATTTTTGCAATATTTTTGCAATATTATTTCACTTACTTTAAAGTACTTTTGGAATAATCATATAAAATTTATTATTAAAAATGTATAATAAATCTTAATAATAAAATTCTAATAAAACATCTCATTAATTCTTATATATAAAGAATAAGCCTAGCAATTAATTTAATTAGGGACAATTAATAGTATTTTGAGTAGAAATATCTATCACGGATAAACAGCTTGGATATGGAGGACAAACTTGGTTGTCTAGTATTGTGAAATTTCCCCAATTATTAAAATCTAAATTTAAGCTACAAATCTTTGATGATATTGAAGTAAGTTGATTAACTTTTAAGTCAAGAACAATTAGACTTTGCAAATTAATAAATTCATCAGGGATTCCATCTGTTAAAAAATTATTGGAAAGTCTTAACTCAAGTAAATTATTTAAATTACCTATCTCTAACGGAATTTCTCCTGACAATTGATTATATGATAATATTAAAGTCGATAAATTAGTTAAATCACCTATTTGAGACGGAATTTCTCCTACAAGCTGATTACCTGTTAAATTTAATTCTTCTAAATTAAAAAGATAACTAATTTCTGATGGTATAGCACCACTAAGAGTACTATATGAAAAGTCAATTTTTTTTAAATTTTCCAAACAGCCTATTTGTAGAGGTATAATACCATCTAAACTATCTAAAATTAATTCTGTAGTTTGCTCTATATTATACGACTCACCCCATAATTCTATATAGTCTGTACTGCAGTATTCATATTGAAAATCTTGCTCTTCATATTGAAAATCTTGCTCTTCATCTTGCAATATATCACAACCAAAAAGAAACAAAATTATAAAGAATATTAAATTTTTTATATATTTTTTCATGCGTAAAAATATAATAAGTATAATTATTAATGCAATATCATTGCATTATTATTGCAACACGATTGCAATAATTGTTTTAATTAAATCATTATATTAAATAAATTATATCAGTTAGAAATTATATAATATATATAATTTGTTATTTTTAAATAAAAATTTAGGAGATTTATGAAATTAATACTCATTAGTATTTTGTCTATTTTTTCTTTTCTTTACGCTGATTGTGAAGACTTCTTAACTGAGGCTGATTGTGGTATGCATTCAGAGTGTGAATGGCATGCAGATGATAACGCATGTGAAGACGCTGG
>NZIV01000021.1 GCA_002689995.1 Fidelibacterota bacterium | reverse complement strand
TTTTTAATGTCGGGGTGGAGAGATTTGAACTCCCGACCCCCTGCTCCCAAAGCAGGTGCGCTAACCGGACTACGCTACACCTCGAATCATAACTCATTCTCAGAGCACGCAAATTTACACTGATAAAATCTAACTTATTAATATTTATTTTAATTAAATTCATTTTTTATTTTCAATTTAAAAAATCTTGAAATAAAAAATTTTCACTAAAAATTAATTAATATTATTGTTGTGATTGTTCATTAAATATCTGATTAATATTAGGAAAAGTTTTCCTGTTTAGAATATGTTTAGAACTATTTTTCCTAGTACTAATAGCTTGATTTTTTTTAAGAATTTATTTGTTTCTAGAGGAAGAAACACAATATTCATTCAAAATTAACTATTTTAAATTTGATTAAAAATTTTATGGCATTAATATTGAACATGTATAGACATGAAATTGAAAATGGAGAAAACATGGAATTAGATTTAAGTGCAGTTGTAAAAGCATCAAATGTTTTATTAGCAAAAAATGATATGATTTCAAATAACTTGGCAAATATAAATACTTCAGGATTTAAACGAGATGATATAGTTTTTGATGTCTTGGAGCAAGGTTATGAGAAAGATGTACCAATAAATCAATTTACTGACTATAATCAGGGTGATTTAAAATCAACAGGTAATTTAATGGACTTTGCTATCTCTGGTGATGGTTTTTTCACGTTGGAATCTGAGCAAGGTCAAGTATATACACGGAATGGCCATTTTTCGATATCTGAAGAAGGAATTATCGAGGATAGTTCTGGAAGTAGACTTATGGGTACATCTGGCCCGGTTGAAGTTCTAGGACAAAACGGAGTCCCTGGTGAAGTTCGCATTACTGAGAATGGTGAGGTGATGGTTGATGGAGATATTGTAAATAAAATTTTAATCTCTGACTTTCAGGATAAACATCAATTAGAAAAAATTGGAAATAATTTATTTAAAGCAAATGAAGGTGCAACACCTGAAGCTATTGAATCGACAGGAATTGTTCAGGGATTTTTAGAAACTTCAAATATAAATCCAGTAAGTGAAATGGTAAAATTAATCGATATGCACCGTCAATTTGAGGCAACACAAAAGGTAATGCGCACTTTTGATCAAATTGCTGAAGATGCAATTAATGAAGTTGGCAACATATAATAATTAATTAGGAATAAAAAGGAATAACAAATGTTAAGATCTTTATCAACATCAGCCCTTGGAATGGCCGCACAGCAGTTAAATGTTGACAATATTTCAAATAATTTAGCAAATGTTAATACTACTGGATTTAAGAAAAGTAGTATTGAATTTCAAGATTTACTTTATGAAACAGTAGAAACAGGTGGAGTAGATGCAAATAATGAAAATCTACCACCTGCACAACTACAACTAGGTCATGGAAGTCGAGCTATTGCAACATTTAAAACCTTTTCACAAGGTGCAATTACTGAAACGGGTAATCCGCTTGATCTTGCAATTAATGGGGATGGTTTTTTTCAGGTAAGTATGCCGGATGGAGCCTATGGATATGCTCGAGACGGTGCATTTCATATAAGTCCAGATGGATTTTTAGTTAATTCTGCAGGTTTACGTATGGGTGATGGTATTTCAATCCCTGATGGCACTGCAAGTATTAATGTTGCTCAGGATGGCGTTGTATCTGTATTACTAGCTGGAGAAACTCAACCTGAAGAAGTGGGCCAAATTGAGCTTGTTAGGTTTATGAATTCTTCCGGATTAGAATCAATAGGTGGTAACTTATATAAAGAGACAGTTGCTTCAGGTGCTCCTACAGTTTCTACGCCAGGTGAAGAGGGTTACGGTTCCGTTATCCAAGGTTATTTAGAAACTTCAAATGTTGATGTTGTGCAGGAAATGATTAATCTAATTGTTGCACAAAGAGCTTATGAAATTAACTCCAAAGCAGTAAAAACATCTGAAGAATTACTTTCAATTGCAAATAATCTAAAAAGATAATTGAATGAAGCTTAAGTTAATCCTTTTATCAACATGTCTATCAATCTGTTTTTCAGCAGAAAATATTATGGACTTATTAAAAAAACATTATGCTTCTGTTTTTAAATCTGAAATTGAAGATGTATATGTTGAAATTTTAAGAATGCCCAATTTGGTAGAAAATAAAATGAATCAATTTAATGCACGTATTTCTACAAGTAATAACATTGCAAAAGTTGGTAGTCAACATGCATGGTTAACTTTAGCTTCTAATGGAAAAATTAAAGATAAAGTACCATTATCATTGAATGTTTCGGTTAAGAAAAATGTGTGGGTTTCAAATAGACGTATTAAAAGAGATGAAGTTATTGATAATACAATGTTTGTGAGAGAAAAAACTGAAATTACTAAAAATTATAAAAAATATCATTTTGGTGACCTTGATTTTTTAGGTAAGATAAAAATTACTAGAAAAATGGAAGAAGGGACAATATTAACGAATCAGATGTTTGATCAAGTTCCAGATGTAAAAAGAGGAGATCAAGTAAATGTTAGTTTAAAAGGCCAAACTTATGCGATTACTTTACCTGGGAAGGCAAGACAAAGTGGATTAATTGGAGATGAAGTTTTTGTAATAGTTGAAGCAACTGGTAAAAGAATTAAAGGCATTATAGATTCACCTAATCATATTATTGTAAGGAGATAAGGAATTTTGAAAAAAATATTATTAATTAGTTTACTAACTTTTGGGATTGGACAAAATTCACTATACGTTAGTAAATCAATGTTCACAGATATTAAAGCACATGGTATCGGAGATGTGATTACTGTTCTTATTGCAGAAATGAGTAATGCAAGTAGAGAATCCTCTGCAACAATTTCAGCCAGTTCAGGAGTTGGTGCAGATGGATCTGTATCTGGTAATTTATCATCTTTTATTCCAATTTTTGGGATGTCTACAAATATATCTGAAAATCATAATGATGACGAAGGAACATCACAAACAGAAATGGTAACGGGTAAAATCACAGCAACTATTACAGAAAAAAATTCAAATGGATTATTGAAAATTGAAGGCTCACGTAAAGTTAATGTAAACGGTGAAACTAATATTATGCAGATTAGTGGCTTTGTACGCGATCGTGATATCTCAGCTCAAAATACAGTTTATTCCTATTACATAGCTGAAGCAGATATCAGTTATAAAAAAACAGGATTAGTTAATAAAGTAAGTAACACAACTAAAATTAGAAAAACTATAATTGGTGTTGCTGCCGTTGCTATCTTTATAAATCAAATTGGTAGATATCTTTCAAATAACGAATTGGTAAATTAATATGAAATTTATTAAAATTAGAATTATGAATAAAATTAGGTTAACCTCAGCCCTAATCGTATTGATGACAATCAGTACACTTTTTACAGCCCAGGTCCGAATAAAGGACCTTGCAAATATTGAAAAAACATCACAAACAGCACTAGTTGGTTATGGATTGGTTGTTGGATTAGATGGTTCTGGAGATAGAATAACTGGTCAAAAAGGAGCTGTATTTACAGTACAAGCAATTGCAAATATGCTTACACAGTTTGGAATTACAGTGAACGAATCTGATTTGAGGACAAGGAATGTTGCAGCTGTGATGATAACCTCTGAAACACCGGTTTTTGGAAGAGTTGGGTCTAGATTTGATGTTATAGTTTCTTCACTAGGAGATGCCAAAAGTCTTGAAGGAGGTGTTCTGTTAATGGCACCCTTGAGAGATGCAGTTGGTGATTATTATGCAATGGCTCAAGGTCCCATTTCAATAGGTGGATTTAATATCGAAACTCAAACTGGTGAAAAAGTAAGACAAAATGTTGCGTTAGTTGGACGAGTTCCAAATGGTGCAATTTTAGAAAAGCAAGTTAAGTCTAATAATTTTGATCCATCAGAACCACTAAGATTTATTTTAAAATCACCTGATGTAACAACAGCAACAAACTTTGCAAATGTGATTAATTTAAATCAGAATAATGAAATTGCAACAGCTATAGATCCATCTTTAATTGAAATTACATATCCTGAGAATGTACAAAGTTCATGGGCTGCAATGCAGTTTATTGCTAATATAGAAACAATTAAAGTTGAAACTGGTAATAAGGCAAGAGTTGTTATCAATGAACGTTCAGGAACCGTAGTTGTAGGTGGTAATGTTATTTTAGATGAAGTTATGATATCTCATGGTTCAATTAGTATTCATACAAAAGTTACACCATTAGTTTCCCAACCGGAACCATTTGCAGAAGGTGAAACAGTAGTTGCTGAACAAACTACAACTGAAGTTGCTGTAGAAGAAAAGGGTACAATTGGTGTAATTCCTGGTACTACTTCTGTAAGTGAACTTGCTGTTGCATTATCAGACTTAGGTGTGAAGCCTAGAGATATTATATCAATTTTTCAGGCAATTAAAGAAACTGGTGCTTTGCAAGCTGACCTAGTTATTATATAGGATTTAGAATGAATAATATAAATAGTATAAAAAATATATTAAATCACAAATTAGAAAAGAATGAAAATTCACAAGATTTAAAATTGCGTGAAAGTGCAAAGCAGTTAGAAGGTGTTTTTTTACAATACTTTTTAAAACCAATGGAAGAAGCAATGACCAAAGGGATGATGGGTGATAAAGGGGGGCCAAATTTGGCAAAAAATATGTTTACTCAAGTTATGTCAGATGCATTATCTGATAATAATAATATTGGACTTTCCGATCAAATTTATGACCATTTAAAACGAGCACAGGCTAATCAAAATAAATCTGAAACTAATTTACATAATAATCAATTTATCAATTTAAGTGAGAAGTAATTATGACTAAAAAAAACATTGATGGAATTTTACAAAGATTAATTAGAATTTTATCTCAAGAAATAGTGACTTACACAAAATTATTGACTTCTTTGGAAGAAAAACAGCAGGCAATTATTCAAGGTGAAGTAACAAAAATGCAACTGATTACTGAAAAAGAACAGTCAATTTTATCTGATGCTAAGTTAACAGAAAATGAAAGAAGTCTTGCAATAAGTAATTTGAGAAATAATTCAGATAGTATGAAAGATGTTGAGAACTTAACTCAGTTAATTACTGTTGTAGAAACAAAATATCATTTAAGATTAACAGAAATCCAGAAAAGTTTAAAAAGTATTCTTGAAAAAGTAGCACTAAAAAATGAACAGAATAAATTTTTATTAAATCATTCAATTCATTTTGTTCAAACAATGATTAAAGATCTATTGAGTTCAAATCAAAATATGAATGATTTGTATTCACAAAATGGAAGAAAAATAGATCCTAAATATTTGGCATTATTAGATAGGAGGGGATAATGAGTATATCAAATATAATAGAAATTGGAAGACGATCTTTATTTGCTCAGCAATCTGCGATTAATACAACTGGTCGAAATATTGCAAATGTAAATACAATAGGTTATAGCCGTCAAAGGTTGAATCTAAGACAAGATTTAACTGGTGTATCTTATTTAGGCAGTTTTGGTAAAGAAGCAACAACTCAAATTCGTCAATCTTTTACAGATATGCAAATCTGGAGAGAAAATAGTTCTCTTGGAAAATTCAGTACAGATGCCTCCACTCTTGCACAAATTCAGGATATATTTGCTGAGCCAACGGATGCTGGTATTGCTAATTTAATGTCTGATTTTTGGAATTCTTGGAATGATTTATCAAATGATCCAGACAGTGAAACGGCTAAGATTGTAGTAAGAGATAAAGCTATTCAATTATCCAACGGATTTAATCGCGTACATGATGAATTAATTAATAATCATAATCAGGTCCATTTAGAAATGGAAGATAAAGTTATTCAAATAAACAATACAATAGAGCAAATTGCAAGTTTAAATAAACAAATACTAAATACAGATGACAATTCATTAAAAGATAATCGTGCTCTAATGGTTGATGAACTATCACAAATGGTAGATATTAGTGTTGCCGAAACTGCTAATGGTGAATTGAACATCGCGATTGGTGGAATGGTTGTTGTATCTGGGCAAGAAGTAAATAAAATTAATACTCAATCTACAAATACTAATGGGATTTGGAATACACATATTGAGCTAGAAGGGACTCAACAAAAGATTAATATATCTAGTGGCGAACTTGGTTCATTATTAAATCTACAAAATGAAATAATTCCAAATACTATTAATAAATTAAATATTTTTGCTAAGTCATTCGCGGAAAAAATAAATGAAGTTCACATTAATAATACAAACGGAATTACTTTTTTTGATACAAATGTAACAGGTGCAGGTAATATATCTATAAATTCAGATTTTATAAATAGTCCAGATTTAGTTGGACTTGTTAACGAAGGTGGTGATTCTAGTTTTGCTATAGAAATGTTTAATTTACAAAGTGAAAGTATAATAGAAGGTAAAACATTCGGAGAATTTTATACTGGAATTATTACAATAATTGGATCGAAGGTAAATGAGGCAAATTATCTTAATGAAGCTCAAAGTATGGTTTTAAACAAATTAGAAATTGATAGAATGTCTGTTTCTGGTGTTTCATTAGACGAGGAAATGACTCATATGATTCAATATGAACAGGCTTATAATGCAGCAGCAAAGCTTGTTAGTACTGTAGATGAGATGCTTTCTTCAATTTTAAATATAGTTTAGTGGAGTAAGATGATGAGAATTAGTGAAAATATGATGACTAATAGTATATTAAAAAGTATTAATTCTAGTAAGTCTAGAATGAATAATATTCAGAAACAACTTTCTTCTGGAAAGAAAATTTTTGAATCTTCTGATGATCCATTCGCATTTGCTAAATCAGCTCGTTTTAAATCCATTATGGAGAAAAATGATCAATATTTAAGGAGTGTCAATATGAGTTTGGGATTTGTTGAGTCAACACAAATGCATCTTGAGGACATTAATAATATAATTCAAGATGCAAAAGAAAAAGCAACTCAAGCTGCAGATGAATCCTTAAATGAAGAAAATAGATTAGCTATTGCTAAAGAAATTTCAGGATTACTTATTCAATTGAAATCAATTGCAAATGGTAATTTTGATGGTGATTATCTATTTAATGGAAATAATGTCAATGAAATGCCGTATGAATTAGAGATTAATCCAGAAGATTCTGAAGATATTTTTGGTATTAATTTTATGCCAAACTCCTCAGAGGTAGAAGAAATAACGAAAAAATTTGGTGAACATTTAGACATCCAAATTAATATTTCAGGTGGAGATATAGATAAAATTAATGATGTATTCAATTCATTATTGAGTTTAAAAACTGGATTGGAATCTAATGATACAGTTTTAATTAGTCAAAATATTGATACATTGAATGATAATTCAACAGAAATTTTAAAATTATCTACAAAAATTGGTGATATTTATAATAGAATAACATTGACTGAACAACAATTAACTTTAACAAATATGAACTTAGCTTCCTATATTTCAAGCTTAGAAGATGTTGATATGGCAGAAGCAGTATTAAAATATAATAGTGAAGAAATGGCATATAAAGCGGCATTACAGTCAACAGGAAACATAATGACAACAAGTTTATTAGATTATATTAGGTAGAAAATGGAAATTAATATTTATAATAATCCCGATTTTCCTCTAGAAATTAAAAACGATCATATTATCAATTTTGACTATGGTATTCCGGGATTTGAAGATTTAAAGAAATTTACGATTGTAGACATAGAGGATTATAATCCATTTCTTTTATTACATTCAGTTGAAAATCATAATATTGCAATGATTGTTCTTAACGCGGGACAACTAGATATTGAGGCAGATTTAAAAATTCCTGAAGAAAAATTAAAAGAATTAAGAAATGACGATGGTGAAGTAGGTGTGTTCCTTATCTTAAAAGTTATTGATGATGAAAAAAATCTTACGGCAAATACAAAAGCACCAATAGTAATAAATTTTCAAAATAGGAAGGGACGACAAATAATCCTAGATAATGAAAATTTGAGCATGGATTATCCAATAACCGTTTCTTAATTTATTGCATTAGAAGAAACATACTAACCTTAATTTTAAACTAATTCCAGAAAGGATTTTATGTTAGTACTTACCCGAAAAAGAGGTGAGAGTATTCGAATTGGCGATGGAATTGTCATAAAAGTTTTGGAGAATTCTGGTAAACAGGTGAAAATTGGTGTAAATGTTGCTAGAGAAGTGCCAGTTTATCGCGAAGAAATTTATGAAAAAATTCAATTAGAAAATAAAAAAGCTATTTTATCAAACCGAAGTGGAATGAGTCCAATAACGAATTTGATAAAAATAAAAGAAACATTAAAGAAATAAAGCATTATGGGAGAGTTTAGACTCAATCCAAAATATATTCAAAAGTTTGATGCTGAAGATTTAAAAGATCATCAGTTTTTTCCAATTAATAAAAATCAAGATGGTAAATTAATTATTGCATCAGTTGGGAAAAATAAAAATGATTTAGAATTTATACAGTCGACATCAAAGCTTCAAACAGGATTAGAAGTAGAGGTTTTTCAAATTGAAGAAAAATCATTTTTAAGAGAATATAAACTTATTGGGAATGGTATATATCATCGATTTATCATTATTCAGCGTGGACGAAAAATTAAACCACGAGGTGAAATTTTTGCAGTTATTTCAAATAAAGGTGGTGTTGGAAAAACAACTTTATCTATAGAATTATCTTATCAATTTAGACGAATGGGATTAAAAACACTATTAGTTGATATGGATTTAGGAAATGCTGATATTTCAAATAAACTAAAGGAGTTTCCTCCAAATACACTTTATGACTTTTTTGCTAAGACACATTCATTGGATGAACTAACTAATAAGTTAGAACTAGGTATTTATTTTATACCTGGAGAATCTGGGGAATTTAAATTAGCAAATATGACATGGAGCCAAAAACAAAGATTTTTCAGAGAAATTACTAAAATATCATCAAGTTATGATGTAGTTCTTTTAGACCTTGGAGCTGGAATTTCTAGAGATGTAATTGATTTTGCATTACTAGCTGATGAATCAGTAATAGTTACTACACCAAAAGATTTTATAAGCGGATATGCAGCAGGTAAAGCGGCATTTACTCGATTTGTGGATATCCAGGCTAAAAAAATTGGAGATGATTCCGATGAAGAAATTATATTTTCTCCTTGGTATGTTTTAAATCAAGTTAAGAACTATCAACAAGGAGTAGAATATTTTAAAACTATCAAAAAAACTTCAAATAATCATATAAATCAGCAGTCTCAGTTTAAATTCGTACCTGAATATTTAGGCTCAGTTTTATATGATAGAGAAATGATTGATTCTGCTTATAATTCACAGAAAATTTTGGGGACATGCTATCCAAATTCAGAGCTTGGACGTAGTATTCTTAAAATAGCTAGTGGATTAATGCATGTTAAAAATGAATTGAAACTTCAAAATAAATCTAGTGGATTAAAACGTTTTGCTAGAATTTTAGGATTAGCAAAGCCGCAAGAAGTTATTTAATCCAATTGATTGATAATTCACCTAATCCAACTGATGCGTTTATTAGTATAGTTGGATTAGATTTATCATAATCTTCATTTCTATAAACATTTTTTTTTACTAAATCCATCTTCTCAAAATCTAAACTAGATAACATATTTTGGTTTATTTCTACTTCTATATTATTTCCTTCTAGGATATTAATTTCAATAGAACCCATTCCAACAGATAAATCAATATTTTGATATTCTTCTAAAATTGTAGAAAAATTAATTATTATTACTCCTAATCCGCAATCAATTTCATATTCTTCACATGATAAATTACTAAAATTTTTCAATTTGGCAGTTCCCATATCAACTTCTACAATTAAAAAATCGCAATCAGAACTTTTATACTTTTCACCAAAGTTAATATTAGCAGATCCCATACCTAAATTAAAATTAAATGAAGAGACCTCAATATTTTCTAAATTTATGTCAACTTCTGCTAATGAAAAATCTAAATTAAATTTTAATGGAATAGAATTTGGTAAATTAAGTTCAGCTGAATTTCCATAATCATTATAACTTTTTAATAGGTCATATTCAAATTGTAAATCAGTTGCCATATCCAAAATTCCTGTTCCAGAAACTGTTGTAAATTTTAATTTTGGGTACACAAAACTTTTATTATACTTCATATAACCTGAAATTTTATTTTTAGAATTTGTAGGTTTAAGCAGAATATTACCACCCAAAAAATCAATATTCAATTTTACTTTTTTTAGCCATTGAGTGGACTCATTTAAAGTGATACGTTCGACTTTAGCAAATAAAACACCTAAACAAAATATACAATAAATTAGAGTTTTAACCATTGGGGTAAAGATTTTCACCTTCAGATTTTGCAATTACTGCGGCACCGATGCTATCACTTGTGATATTAACCATTGTTCTAAACATATCAAGAGGTCTATCTACAGCAAGCATAGTTCCTACAATTAATGCAACATCTTCATCTTTAAACCCTACTGCTTGTGTTACGATGAAAATCATAACAAGTCCAGCACTTGGAATTCCTGCTGCCCCTATTGATGCAAGTAATGCTGTTATTACAACCGTAAATTGTTGAGTAAGACTTAATTCAATTCCTAATACTTGACTGATAAAAATTACTCCAGCGCATTCATAGAGAGCGGTTCCATCCATATTTACTGTTGCCCCCATTGGTAAAACAAAACTTGTAGTTTCATTTGATATTCCCGCATTTTCTTTTACACATCTCATCGTTACTGGAAGTGTGGCACTTGATGAGCTTGTTGAAAAAGCAGTTGCCATAGCAGAAGCCATTCCTTTATAATGTTTTATAGGATTAATTCGTGTCATTATAAGAAAAAAGATTGGTAAAATGATAAATATATGTATTGATAAACCTAAAGCAATAGTTGCCATATATTTCCCAACTGCAGTAAAAATTTCAAATCCTGAATTTGAGACGGCCTTTGTAATTAAACCTAGCACGCCAATTGGCGCAAGCATTATGATAGATTGCGTCATTTTCATAATAGCCTGAAACATTGCTTCAAAGAAATTTGACAATGTAGATTGATGTTTTCCTTTTAATCTAGAAATAGAAATTCCTAGAAAAATAGCAAAGAATATAATACCAAGCATATCACCGTTAGATGCTGCATTAAAAGGATTTAAAGGTATCATACGAATTAAAATTTCTGCTGGTGAACCTGGCGTTGCGAGTTTAGAAGCATCAAATCCTTCATTTTCACCTAGGTTAATTCCAACACCGGGTTGAACTAAATTGGTTAGTGTTAATCCTATAATAATTGCGAATAGACTAGTCATAGTATAGTAAAGAATTGTTTTTATTCCTAATCGACCTAGTCGACTACTATCTTTAATTGATGCAACACCAATAATGATTGAAGTAAAAATAAGTGGTACTATTATCATTTTTAAAAGTCGAACAAAAATAGTTCCAAAAGAAGTAATTATAGAATAAATTAAATTATCTATACCGAAATTTTGAAAGTAAATTCCAATTCCTACTCCAATAATCATGGATATAAAAATTTGCCAATGTAATTTTAGTTTTGTCATAATGTTTTTTTCTGTTGTATTATTTAAAATTATGGTATAAAATTTACTACAAAATAAGTAGTAGTTAAAATCTCAGCTTTCTATATAATTTTGAATTAATTTTGCGACTTTTTCTGGTTGATCAATATGAGGTGCATGTCCAGAATTTGGGACAACTATCAAATCAGATTTTGGTATATATTTATTTAATTTTTTACTAATCTCATAATATTTTTCATCTTCTTCTCCACATATAATTAAAACAGGGAAATTAAATTCAGAAATTTTATCTTGATAATTTGGCATTCTTCCCGTCCCTAAATTTTTTAATATGAATGCTAATTGTTGAGGGTTTTGACTTTTTCTTATTCTTTGTTGTAGTTTAAATGTATTTGGATTTCTAACTAATTGCTTAGAAAAGAATTCTAACTTCTCCCATTCATTCAGAAATTTTTGATAATTATTTATTATTTTAGTACTTAATTTATAATCAGTTTCTATACGTTCTTTTTGATTATTTTTATCTAAAATTCCTGCATTTGAGCTGATTAAGATTAATGATTTTATTTTTTCTGGAAATTTACTTGCATAAGATATCGCAAGTCTTCCACCCATTGAATAGCCACAAAGGTTAATATTATCCCAATTATTTTGGTTTATAAATAAGTTAAATTCTTTTTGCCAATCTTTAAAGGTATAAGGCTTTGATAAATCTTTTATTAAGTTATTACCATGGCCAGGACAATCTACTGCTATTGAAGGAGCATTCAATTTATTTATTAATTCATTCCATGATTTGGATGAACCCGTAAAGCCATGAAGAAAAAGTAATGGAGTCATATTTTTAAAAATTCTCTGTATGAAATTTAAAGTTTACTTTGTTACACTCAATTTTTAATTTTTTACTAACTACTCCTAAATCTCCTAAAAAGAATATATCAGTTTTATTGATTGAATATACTTTTGAAATTTTATTAAATAAATTCTTCTAGTTTGATTTATCAAAATTAGTTTCTAATATAAGGAAAGTAATCAAATCTTCATTTGTTTTTTTATATCTATTTAAGACTATAATCCAGTTAGGAAAACATTTAAATCATTAATTTTCATTTTTACTTATTTTCAATTAACCAGTTATATCTTCACCACCATCAGCACGGATTGTATTTCCTGTAATCCAAGATGATTCACTTAATCCAATCATAGCAACTGCATCACCAATATCTTCAGGTGTTGTTAAGCGTCCATGAGGATTTACAGAAATTGCATGTTCAATCATTCTATCATTTCCAGGAATTTTTCTTAATGCAGGTGTATCAGTTACTCCAGCCATAATTGTATTTGAAGCGATTCCATGAGGAGCTAATTCTAAAGCTAATTGCCTGCATGCGGATTCTAGGGCAGATTTTGCCATAGATACTGCTCCATAAGATTTCCACTGCCGTTGACTTCCAGAACTTGTCATTCCAAAAATATGAGATCCTTTTTTTAATAGTTCTTCTTGAAATAAAGCCTGACACCAGTAGACGATACTATTACCCATAACATCTAATGTCATTTCAATCTGTTTTTGAGAAATTACTTTTTTGGAATCATTATCAATAAATGGTTTCAGTGAGCCAAAAGCAAGAGAATGAATAAATACTTTTATCCGTATTTTTCCAAGAGCTTTTAAATTTTCTATTGCCTCTATTCGCTTTTCAGTATTTGTTGCACTCATTTTCTTAAAAACTACTTTCACACCATAACTTTCAAGTTGAGTTTTTAATACTTCAATTTGGTCCTTTGGTCGTCTCAGATAAATACCAAAAATATTTATTCCTTTTTGAGCAAGTTTAATTGCACAAGATTTTCCAATTCCGCTGGATGCACCTAATATCAATGCCCAATCATTCATAAAACGAATCCTTTTTAAAATTATCAGTTCTTAAAATTTAGCTGATATTAAAGCGATTTTACTAATTAGAAATCCTAAATTTAGATTATATTTCATAACTTTTTTTTTACTTATTTTATAATTTTCAAGAACAGGATATTCTATGTCTAACATAAAAATAACTGGATTTGGTGATGATTTAACAGTTAACGGAACACGTTTAGGTGATCTTTCTCCCTCACAGCATGAACAAATTGAATTAAATAATGGTGGACAAAATTATAAGCCCCTTGAAAATGTTGTAGTTTCACATGTTCAGGATTCTTCTACTTTGATTTGTAGAAAACCTGACCCATCAAATGTTCAAGCATATATTGAAGAAGAAATCCTAGATGGATTATGCTGTTATTCAGCTGTAAATCAGGGTCAGTTAAATCAAACTATCGTTGATGCTGTAGTAAAGCATTTGACAGAAGAAAAACTACCAACAGTTCCAAGATCAATCCGTCATAAATATATGAGTGGACTTTTACTTGCTATTACCGGAATTACAGGTATGGAAAAGGCTGTGCCCAAAGTTGCGGGTGTAGAATCTTGGGAATTAACATTTAAATTATGTAGAAGATGGGGGTATCAAATAAAGAAAATACCTCAAAATAAAGCAATAATCATTGGAGCAAAAGGTAATTTTCATGGAAGATCCGTAGCTGCAATATCTATGTCTGATGATTTTGATGCACAAAATGATTTTGGTCCCTTCACTCCAGGTATTGAACTTGTTCCTTTTAATGATATCGATGCCTTAGAAAGAAAGTTTGAAGAAAAAGGCGAATATATAGCCGCGTATTCTGTCGAACCAATTCAAGGTGAAGCTGGAGTAATAGTTCCTGATGATGATTATTGGGATAAAGTTTCAAAATTATGTAAAAAATATAATATTTTGCTAGCTATGGATGAAGTTCAAACTGGGTACGGAAGAACTGGAGCAAATTTTGCTCATCAATTATATGGAATTAAGCCTGATATTATTGGATGTGGAAAAGCTGCTGGCGGAGGAATTTTACCCGTATCTTTTGTTGCTGGTAGTGATGAGGTGATTGGAACATTAACACCAGGATCTGAAGGTTCAACATTTGGAGGTTATCCTTTGGGAGCTATAGTTGGAATATATGCAATTAAGGTTTTAGAAGATCAGAAATTGGCAGAAAATGCAAGAATAAGAGGTGCTCAATTAATGAATCATTTTGAAGATATTATGCATGAATTTCCAAATAAAATTAAAGAAGTAAGAGGAAAAGGGTTGTTAACTGCTTTTGAGATGCATAATAAACCACATTTAGACGGCCATAAAGTATCAGTTAATCTAATGAAAAACGGTGTTTACGCTAAAGAAACACATCATTCTACTGTTCGGATAGCACCTGCACTAACTATTGAAGCTTGGCAGATTGATAATCTAGCTGAAGCTATTCGCAAAGTAATTAAAGAACTTTGATAAATTATATAGAGAATAAAATTACTATTATTTATTTCAACTTTTTTTATTTTGTATGATGAAGTAAAAATCCAAATACATCAGCTTTTTCATTAATCCATTTTGAGATAGGTTTGCCACTACCATGTCCAGAATCTGTATCAATTCTGATAATTATGGGATTATTGCCTTTATATTCATGCTGAAATGTTGCAGCCATTTTAAAAGAATGTGATGGCACAACTCTATCATCATAATCGCCAGTTGTGATAATTATAGGTGGATAATCGACGTTACTTTTGACATTATGAATTGGTGAATATTTATATAAAACTTCAAAATCTTCTTTTTTATCAGGGTTCCCATATTCTCCCAACCATGCCCAGCCAATAGTAAATTTATGATATCTTAACATATCTGCAACAGCTACGGAGCTCTCTACTGCTCCAAATAAATCAGGTCGTTGTAAAACAGACGCTGCTGTGAGTAGTCCTCCATTACTTCTGCCACTGATTGATAAATGTTTAGCCTGGGTATAGTTTTGTTCAATTAAAAACTCACCAGCACTAATAAAATCATCAAATACATTTTGTTTATTATGTAGCATACCTGCAGTATGCCATTCTTCACCATATTCAGAACCTCCCCTTAAATTTGCAACTGCATAAATTCCACCAGCTTTAATCCATGCAATTGTTGCTATTGAAAATGAAGGCATAATACTGATTTGAAATCCTCCGTAACCGTATAGCAATGTAGGATTAGAACTATTTTTAATAATATTTTTTGCGTATACTAAATACATTGGTATTTTGGTACCATCTTTGGAAGGATAAAAAACTTGCTCTACAGTAAAGTCTTCTGCACTGAAATTAATTTTAGGCTCAAACCATAAAGTTTGCTGATAAGTTTCTAAGTCATATTTAAAAATTACACTTGGATATAAATAGGATGAAAATGTGTAGAAAATATTTCGATCTTTATATCTTGCTCTAACTCCATTAATTGAGCCTTTCCCAGGTAAACCTATAGATCGTGTATATTGTCCATCTATTGAATAAATTTCAATACGCTCTGAGACATCTTTACGGTATTCAACAATAAACTGATTATAAACTAACCTTACATTTGTTAAAACATCTTTTTTTTCGGGAATAATATCTACCCAATTTTGAGGTTTAGGATTCTTTATATCCATCGCAATCAATCTATTTTTTGGAGCATTATAATCTGTTTTAAAATAAAATATATCACCATCATTACCCACAAAATTCATATTTGCTATCCATTCATCAATTAGAGGAATAAATCTCTTATTTGAATTTAATTCACGATAATAAACTGTATTATTTTTAGATGTGCCATGCCATTTTCCTAGGATTAAATATTTATGATCATTTGTAATAATTGTGTAAGGACTATATTCTGGATTTTCAGTATCCTCATAAATCAATTTATCTTTATCTTGTGTAGTATTAAGTTTATGAAAATAAAGTTTTTGATTATTGTTTTGATTCTCAAATTCCTTACCTTTCTCAGGCTTAGGATATCTACTATAATAGAAACCATCATTTTGTGGACTCCAATCTATTCCTGAAAATTTCACCCATTTCAATATTTCATTATGAATTTCACCTGTGACAACATCCATTACATAAATATCTGTCCAATCACTTCCAGCATTTGATTGGCCATAAGCCATTAATGAGCCATCCCCATTCAAACTTATAAATCCAATTGAAATAGTACCATCTTTACTATTTTTATTAGGATCAATTAATATTCTTTCAACTCCACCTTCCTTTACATACAAAACATATTGATTTTGAGTTCCATTATTTTTAAAATAAAATTCTTTATCACCTCTTATGTAAGGCATCCCTTTTTTCTCGTAATTTTGAAGTTCTTCTATAGAATCTTTAAAGAATTCTTTTTCAGGAATTGTATCTAAAACAGATTTTGTTAATTCATTTTCAGTTTCAATCCAATTTTTTAATTTAGGGTCATTTAAGTTTTCCATCCAGCGATATGGATCATGAACTTCTATTCCATGATAATTATCAAATTTGTTATCACGTTTTGGATTTGGATATTTATTTGTTTTCATACATGCCATAAAAATTATAGAAAAAATTATAAGATAAAACTTCATATTACTCCATTAAAGTTTCTTATTTAGTTAATAAGGATTGTGTTATAGTGGATTTATTTAAGAATCAGATATTATTGTATTAAAAATACTTATAAAAATATTATTAATAATTTCGCTTAAATAATTACTCATAAAAAAACTAAAGTTTTATGATTAGATAAAATTATTATAATACGGGTTTCTATAATAGATTCATATTTTGATTACATCAATATCCATGTAATAATTCTAATTGGAGTTGGCTAGAAAATAACTAATAAAAGTATTTTAAAATTATTATGATGGAGATAATTTCGTAGGAATAAATAAAGTTATTTCACAAATAAATTAATAGAATAAACTCTTAAAAATGATTGTGAGATTCTACTCAATATATAATTATTATTATATGATTGATAATTTAAAGCCTGTGGAATTATGGTATTGAATAAAATAAAACTTAACTTATTACAACTAATCAAGTATTATTGTATTTTAATATTTATTTTTTAAATGAAATGTGTAGAAATCTCTTTGAAAATAAGTGTTATATTATTGAAATTTTTCAACCTTTTTTTAATCATTTTCATACTATTTTAGGGCATATATGAGATTTTTATTGATTCTAGTTATTCTATTTTTCTTTATAGGATGTAAATCAGAAGCAGAATTAACCCTCGAAAGAGGAATCCAGTACTATGAGTGGGCTATTGAGAGCAATGGTAGTAATGTAGATAAAGCTGTTATTGAGTTTAAGCAGGTTGTACGTTTATTATCTGATAAACTACCAAATATTTCACGTAATGAAGTGATGATTTTATCAAAAGCACATCATAATCTTGCAGTGTGTTATCTTAAAAAAGAATGGCTGGATGCTGCTGAACAGGAAGCTCGAAATGCATTTAAACTTATGCCAATTGAAGAGAATAAAGCAACTTTATCTGTTGTAATTTTAGAAAGAAAAAATAAAAATTAATTCACCTTAAATAGTTAAAATGATTTCCAAATTTTCAGGAAACTTTTTTTGCAAAATTTAAATGCTTTTCCTGATGTATTACTTAATCGGTAAAACGAATGATTGATTTACAAAATAGATATGCACCAAATAGTAATTGTTTTGGATGTGGACCAGCAAATAATCAGGGATTAAATATTAAGAGTATCCCTTATGGTGAAATTGTAATTGCTAATTTTATGCCTAAACCACACCACCAAGCATTTCCAAATATATTAAGTGGTGGAATTATTGGAACAGTCTTAGACTGTCATTCAAATTGGACTGCAGCTTGGAAAATTATGAATAATTGTAATGAAAGGCATCCTCCATGCACTGTAACAGCTGAATATAAGATAAAATTACTCTACCCTTGCCCAACTAAAAATCAAGTAAAATTAGTTGCAAAAATAAAAAAATCAGATAAAAAAAAAGCATTTATTAGTGCTGAATTAATTGCAGAAAATAGAGTTTGCGCTACTTGTGAAGGTGTTTTTATATCAGTTAAAGAAGGCCATCCAGCATATAATAGATGGTAATATAAAAACTATTTATATACGTGGTAATTATTAACCTGAAATTTATAATTAAAATATTTATTTTATCAGTTTTTCGAGTAAAAAACTAATTAATCCTGATTATTAATGAGTTTATTTTTGAGTTATAATTTTTAAAGAAATATAAAATGATTAGAAAAATACTAACTATCTTTTCTCTAATACTATTGATTAATTCATGTTCACATAGATTGAAATTTATTGGAGAAGTATCTAATAAAAAAGATGTGACTATTTATAGAGATGAGTGGGGCGTTCCACATATTTATGGTAAAAAAGATACTGATGTAGCCTACGGACTGGCTTATGCAAATGCTGAAGATGATATTGATAATATAATATTTTCTTTAATGGCAGGGCGTGGAAAATTAGGTGAATATTATGGAAAAAACTTAGCTTCTAGTGATTTCCTTGTTCAGTTAATTGGGTTATGGGATAATTTAGAACAGAATTATCATTTAGTTGATAAGAAGACGATTCAACTTTGTAATGCATATGCAGACGGGATTAATAATTTTTTAATAAAAAATCAACCTAAAAATATACCGTTATCTGTTTTTCCTGTTACAGGTAAAGATTTAATTGCAGGTTTTATGCATAAAACACCCTTTTTTTATGGATTAGATAAAATAATTTCACAAGTAATTGCTGATGAATATCCTAAAGATTATAAAATGTATTCCTATTTTCCAAATATATATGGTGAGTCTATGGGGTCAAATGTATTCGCAGTCTCACCAAAAAGAAGTGAATCTGGAAGTACACATTTGATGAGTAATACGCATCAACCTTGGGATGGGCCAACAGCGTGGTATGAAGCACATTTACATAGTGAGGAAGGTTGGAATACAGTTGGAGGACTTTTCCCTGGATCACCAATTATTTTGGTTGGACATAATGAAAATTTAGGATGGTCTCATACTGTTAATCAGCCAGATTTAATTGATGTATATGAATTAGATTTTGATGAAGAAAATTCAAACTTTTATATTGTTGATGGTGAAGCAATTGAATTAGAAGAAGTGCAGATTTCATTTAAGGTAAAATTATTTGGACCGATTAAAATTAATATTAATAAAATAGGATATCGTACAATATTCGGACCTGTATTTGAAAGTAAATCAGGAAAAAAATATGTTATTAAATTTCAAGGAATGGATGATCCAAGAGTTGTTGAGCAATGGTATAAAATGAATAAGGCACAGAACTTTGACGAATGGAAATCAGCAATGAAAATGATGGCTATACCAAGTTTTAATACGGGTTATGCAGATAAATACGGAAATATTTTTTATGTATATAATGCTAAGCTTCCAAACCGTGAACCGGGTTATAATTGGTCAGAATTAATTTTAGGTAACACTAAAGCAGTAATGTGGAATGGAAGTATATCTTTTGAAGAATTACCTCAGCTGTTAAATCCTCAATCAGGATTTATTCAAAATTGTAATAGTACACCTTTTAAAACTACAATTGGAAATGATAATCCAAAAAAGTCTCATTTCCCCAAATCGTATGGAATAGAAACTATTATGACAAATAGAGCTATTAGATCTTTAGAGTTATTTGGAAATGATAGTTTAATTTCAACTGATGAAATTATTAATTATAAATATGACTTAAAATATTCACCGCAATCTAACATAGCAGGAATTATTAAAAAGACTAATGATATTGAAACTGAGAATCCACTTTTAATTTCTGCTATAAACATATTAAATAAATGGAATTTAGAAACATCTATAGATAATCCATATACAGCTTTTGCAATATTTAGTTTGTATGATTTTCTTGAAATTAAACCAAATCGAATTAATTTACATGAATTATCAAACAATATTTTAAGTACTGCAAAAAAATTTAAAAAATGGCATGGAAGTTTTGAAGTTCCTTGGGGAGATGTTAATCGATTGGTCCGCGGAAAAGTAAATCTTCCTTTAAATGGTGGTCCAGATATTAATCATGCTATTTATGGAATTCCTCAAAAAAATGGTAAATTAAAAGCAATTGCTGGTGATTGCTATATTATATACGCAGAGTGGGATAAAAGTGGTAATATAATTTCAAAAAGTATTCATCAATACGGATCAACCCAAAATGAAAAATCTAATCATTATAATAGTCAGGCTTTACTTTTTAGTAAAAAGAAAATGAAGGATGTATATTTTTATATGGATGATGTTAAAAAAAATGCTATTCAGATATATAATCCTTAATTTTTGGTTTAATTCCTTTTTCTGTTAAAAGTAATTAAATAATTTTGAAGTCACTATATAATAAATAGTTACTTTATTGAATATATTATACCTTATATATAATATAGTAGAAGATATTGCAGGTCAATACATTAAAGGTACAGCCTTTCTTCTTTATGCAGGTGACACAAATAATATTTTCCCAATAAAAAACTTGTAATTTCTAATTTAAACTTAATATAACTTGTTTAATTTCGTGCTATGAATGAATATAAAAAATTTTAGTCATTGAAGATGAAAAAGTAAAATATTTAGGATTTTAAATTTTCTAATATTAAAAGTAATTCATCATACTCAGGATCTATTTTTTTATTTAATTTTTTTGATTGTTTCAGAGATTGAATGATAAAAATTAAATCTTTTTTATTGAAGCCTTTTGAGGCATCTATTAAGAATGCTTTTTCGAGAGTTTTTTCTTTTTCATTAACGATAAAACTTAACTTTTTACTTATTTTTAAGGCTTCTTGATATTTATTTAATGAACGACTATATTGTTCATTTTTTAATAATATATCTCCTTGTGCTAAATAAATTTGTCCTTTGATTATATCTGCTTCAGCTGAATATTTATCTGAATAATTTTTAACATTTTTAATAATTTTTTCGGCATCTATTAAAGGTATATAATTCAAGTTATTTTTCACACTATCAATGGTTGTACGTGCAATTTTATCTAATTGATACTTAGCAAGAGTTTTAACATTTGGATTTTTAGCTTCTAACGCTTGTTTTAGCCAATAAACACTATTTGACAAATCATTAATATTAAGAGCATTCATTCCATTAGAATATGCTTGATAAGAAATTTTATCTTCACATATTTCAATAAGTTTTTTTGCTTCATTTACTTTAGGATGACTTGAATTAAATCGAACAAATTGTCCTAATCTTTCAATTGCACCAATATAATCATCTTCAATAATTCTTCTAAAACCTTTATCTCCTGTTGTACGCCGACCTCCATATTGTAATCCTATTGAAAAGTTCCAACCATAAGTATAAATATTTAGTTTAGAAATAGGTGAAATTCCATATTCATTATCGTTAATTTTATTTAATTTAGCTCCTCCAGATTCAAATCCAAAACCGAATATATAATTGAAATTTTTGTCAGGATTTTCAATTATAAGAGAGGTAATTAATGAAACATTCCACCTATTGCCTGCACCAAAAAGATAACGTTCGCCGCCAGTTGATTTATAAACTGAACCAATTGAATATCCTAAAAATGTTCCCCCTGTAAATTGAAAATAATTTATTGGTTTCCAAGTAATTGTTGATTTTAATCCTATAGATTCAATGATCGGTTTATATTCAAAAATCCCTGAAACATTATCTGGGGTAGATTTCCACCCAGTAGAGTCTGGTAAGTTCTGTGGAAGAGGAATTCCATACCTTGCTTCAATTCTATTGTAGCTAAATCCTGATAGAAAATCGATTATATTCTGATTATATTTCTTTAATAGAAAATTATAACGATATAAATCTATTTCAATAGACATTAAATTTCTATTTTTATAGTTTCCAAGTTCGGTTAATGTTGGTATATTTTTAATTTTTGTAGAAATTGAACTTGAATCGATATCCGTGATGTTATACCAAGGTAATGGTAATATATAGTCAAATTTTGTAGAGGGTCCTATATAAGATAATTGAGAGATTTTTATTTCAAAAGGGGTTAAATCAATAGGTTCACGAAATTTTGTACTAAATGCATATTTATTCCATAAATATTCAAATGTAGTATCGTTCCAACTTTCACCTTCTGCGATTATTAGACTTAAAAGTATAGCTAGAAATATTTGTATTTGTTTCATCATATTAGGTAAAATTTAATGTGAAAACCATAGGTGTTAAAACGATAAAATTAGTACCAAAATAAAAAAGGGATGATAATCACCATCCCTTTTAATTGATGCTGTACACCTATATATTATTTCATCAAAGTAATACGCTGGCTTTTGACTATATTATTTACTGTTAATTTAATAAAATAAATCCCAGAAGGGATATCATCTGCATCCCAAGTAATATTATAATGTCCAATATTTTGAGGGCTATTAATTAGCGTCTTAACTATTTGACCATTTATATCATAAATAGATAATTCCATGTAATCAGTATTAGGAACACTATAATTAATAGTCGTTCTTGCATTAAATGGATTTGGATAAATTTCATTTAAACTAAATTCATCAATACTTATATAACTATCGCTCGATAACATAATTGGAGTGCAATCACCAAATAAAACTAATAGATTATTTGCATCTGAATCACTTATTACTCCTGAACCATCAATAAAGCAAAGCTCTGTTACAGCTGACTGTCCTAATTCAAGGTTTAATAATAAATGATTACCCGCAGGAATTGAAGATCCTTCAAATGAAAATGCTAAAACAACTCCATTTCCTGCTTGTAATGTAAATCCTAATTCTTCAGAAATCCCTCCATATGCGGAAACTATTTCTGCGCCAGTTACTTCAAATTGAAATCCAGCAATATCTGAGTTGGTTGATATGTAAACCGGAATTGTATTATCATTTTGTTCGCCAAATGTTAGTAAACCGCCTGTAGGACATTCAGTTTCATCACATCTTATACTACCATCCCAGCATTCATATTGAGGTCCGCTTCCATCACACACACCACATTCATCTAACTCAGCAACTCCTCCTAAATTACCGTTGCAATCATAATTTTGAAGTTCTAAACAATCACCTATTACTACATCAAATGAATTAGCATCTGTTGATGATAAAATCACGTTACTCCCAAAACAAAGTTCATTACTATCTTCTGGAGCGGTAAACGATAGCGTTGTCAGTAGACGTGTTCCTTGAGGTAATGGTATATTGTCAAATGAAAAACCTAACCAAATTTCGTCTGTCACATTAACTGTCCATCCTTGATTTTCAGCTTCACCGCCACTTGAACTAGTCATAAAAATTCCAGTAACATTAAATTGAACACCACCAACTGGAGATTCAGAAGCATAATAGACATCGACAGTACCAGCATTTTGATTTAAATTATCAAAATATATAGCATATCCTTCAACACAATCATCTTCTATTACTGCATTACCTCCACAATCACCACAAATATCTTCAATATTTCCATCACAATCACAAGCTCCTTCTGGTATATTAAATTCTCCAGGTGAACCGCATCCGCATTCCTGTATTACTCCATCACCATCACAAATACCACATTCATCTAAGCTTGCATTATTACCATTACAAACCCCGCAATCATCTATAACGCCTATGCAATCATCTTCAGAGTCGCAAATATTATCTTGGTCTAAATCCTCGCAAAAAGAGATTGTATTACAATCAGAAATAAATGCGTCCAATGATATAGCGTTCATATCAGAAACTATCAAGTCAGATAAACATGCAGATTGATTTGGTCCTTCAGTTGTAACCGTTGTTAATAGTCCTGTTCCAGCAGGAATTGGTGTGCCTTGGAAAGAAAAACCAAGAACTGTACCAGTTCCTCCAGCCTGAACAGTAAAACCTAAATCCTCTGCAATACCACCTCCAGCGCCAGTTATAATTGTATTATTAACCATAAACTGAAATCCGCCAAACTCTACGTCAATGTTATAGTAAACATCAAATGTTCCAGGAGCACAAGCAGAACCGTCACCACCACAATCACCACAAATATCTTCAATGTTTCCATCACAATCACAAGCTCCTTCTGGGATACCAAATTCTCCAGGAGCACCGCAACCACAATCCTGA
>NZIV01000020.1 GCA_002689995.1 Fidelibacterota bacterium | reverse complement strand
CATTTAAGGCAGCAAACCCGGCAAAACCATGAGTCAATAAATTCCCATCGCTCCAATTACCTACTCCAGCATTAAAATCATATGCACCTGTTCCATCACGAGCATAAATCATTTTTTCAACAATATCGATCCCAACAACATCATCAGCTCGAGAGAGAGCATCATTCCATCCTGCATGACTATTAAAATCTTGTGAACTCGGCCTTAGCAAAAATACACTTCCAAAAAAAAAGTCGTCTATCTCAACTTGATTTAAATTTTTAATATTATAAGAAATGATAATAAAGTTATTATAGCCTCTAAAACTCCAAGATTTAGAAATTCTTTCAATTTTAATATTTTCTGGAGTGACCCAGGATGCTAAAATCTTTTCTTCAGGCTCGTTATATAAAAAATTTTCTGATTCAATGTAATTTTGTTCTTTCTGAATACCGTTATAAATAGATTCTAAGTCTATTTCTAATGGGCCATTTTTGGTCAAAAATATTTCACCATTTAAGGTTCCACCAGTCCAAACACCTGCCTTGTACATATAAGATCTTTGCTCATAAGGTCCATTAAATATTTTTGGACCTGCTGGCCAATCCATGCTTGGTTTAAATTCTCCAACGCGTTGAGGGTAAGATCCATGCGTACCATCATCATTCATGGTATCCCAGAGTTCTCCCCTATCATGAGTCTCATATGCGGGAATTCTTACTTGGCTTAGGCAAAATTCAATTACAGTGACCAAAATTAAAGTAATTTTATAGATCATAAGAGAAGCCAAATTCAAATTTGCGTGGAGCGTACCAGATCGACCAACTCATATCATAACCAGCAATATTGTTTAAGGTAGGTAAGCCACTATTAGCAAAATTCTCCACAACATTGGGATTATATGAGGTGTCTCCCATCGACTTTATATTCTTTTTATTCATTAAGTTTTTAATCAGGATAAAAAATTTTATCTTCCCTAAATTTCCTAGGATTACCTCCTTATTTAATTTTAAATCTGTAAAATGAATTCCAGGATATCTATGATTATCATAAGTGGTGGGGGTATCATCTAAATCAAGGTATGTATACGTTTGTCCTGAAATATATCGATACATAAGGCTAGCATTTGAATTCTTGAAAAAAGGCATAGAATTATTTTTAACTGAATAATTAACTCCGAATTTTAAAATATGAGGTCTGCTGAATTGCCGTTCAATTAAAAGAGATTTGAAGGCAAATCCACTATATTCATCATACCATTCAAATTCTGGAACTCCTGTTGAATCAAAGATGACTTTATGAGGGGAGGCTCTACCCTGCATAACTTTAGAAAAGCTATAATTTATATTAAAGTTGATTTTTTCAGATAACTGCGACCTTAGTTCTAGCTCTAATCCTCTAGAATCACCAAAATCTCCATGCAAAGGTGTATCAGTAATAGCATTGCTCTGGGATCCAGTAAAAGGGTTGTAACCATAATAACTTTTATCAAAAAGCCCAATTACATTCTCACTTTGGCTATAAATATCACGATGATACGCTACTATATTAAAAAATAATTTATTTCGAAAATTATGTTTCAATCCAATTTCTATCATAATCGTTTTTTGTGGAGGTAATGGATCAATATTTAAAAAAATTACTCTTTCATGATTGCTTCCAACACTGGGAATATGATTTGGATCTCGATTTTCTATTTCTGCTAATCTATTTTCCTCAATTAATTGCTCTAGAAGCTGTGTTGGCCTGAAATATTTAAAATATCTCATCCTACTTACGGGGGGCATCTGATAAAAATGCCCGTAATTATAATGAAGAACTGTATTTTCTGTGATAGGGAAAGAAGCGCCAATCCTTGGACTCAGCATGTGCCTTGAAGGAACTGGAGACCTCGACTGTAAAAGTACATTATCAAAGCTGTATTTTATGGTTCCATTAGAATCAATTTGATCTCCATCAGGATCTAAGGACACGTCAAAATTTGGATTAATAGATAGATTGTAGGTGTCAAAATTATCAAACCAATTAAAATTAGGATTAAAATAATCGTATCTTAATCCAAGATTTAATATCATGCTTTCAAACTCTAACTTGGTTTGTGTATAGGCCCCAAACTGGATGGGATTAATTTTTTCATGTAGGTTTCTATCTTGAAACTCTTCTTCATTTATAGATAAAGCCGTAAACCTGAAATCATTGAGTGAATTAATTTCATTATAATTATATTCGAATCCGTATTTTAAATTGAAAAAATATTTTGGCTGCCAATTAAAATCTATATTGAGAGTTAAATCTCCAGACCTCTCTTTTACTTTATGAATAGTATAGTATTTATCAAAGGGCTCATCAGGAAAGTTAGGATATCTCATATATCCCCACAAAGTTAAGGAGTAATCTTGTCCTGGTTCCGTTATATTTGTAAATGGGCTTGGCTTTTGATTAAACAAAAAAGAATAGCGACTCAACTTAATGTTATAGAAAAAATTTTTGCTCAAACTATGAGTAAGATTTAAACTTAGAAAGCGTGATTTATTCTCCATTATACTTCCATAGCCCCTATAATATTTCGCAGCTAAAAGCCAATCGCTATTCCCTAAAAAGCCATGGAATTCATTTGAAAGCATTCCAAATAATTTAAGTTTTATTTTTTGAGATATGGGGAATGCTAAAGACAAGTTGATATTATTCCAATTTCTGGCATCTCGTGGTTGAGGCAATGAATATGCCTCCTGCTTTATCTGACCGGATAACTGGAAAGTACCCTTTGTTCTCAAAATTGAGAATGGAATAGGACCACCTAATGTTGCTATTATGTTATAGTCCGGTGTATTTCGGTAATCAAAGATTTGAGATGATCTATATTCACTCATCCAATAAGGATCCAAAAATGGTTCTCCAGTATAGATACTATCTATTTCCCCACTATAATTTGGTAAATATTTTGTATCTATAAAATTTAAACTGGTAGAATCAAAAAATAAATACGCGGTATCGGGGTAATAAGCCCCGCTTGAATCGTCAAAGAATAATCCAATCATATGATCTTTAAATTCTTTTTGTGTATTTACATCATATAAATAATTTCCAAAATGTCTTTGACCAGGAGGAGAAAAACTTGCTTGAATTGATCCATTAAATTTATCTTGACCGTCCTTCATGATTACATTTACAACACCAGATTGAGCATTTCCATATTTAGCGCTAAAACCACCAGATAAGATTTGAATTTCTTTTATAGCTAGTGAATTTATATTCATAAATGAACCACCAGCATCTCTTGCATTAATGGTTAGAGATTGAGTTCTTGACCCATCAATCATCCAAAGAATTTCCTCTTGATCTCCACCTCTTATGGTGTATCTTGCTTCACCAGATCCTGATTCACCTGCATGCCCTCTACCTCCAGATGAGAGGACTGGAATAGGATCAAAAAAAACTCCAGGTTGTAACATCATTGCATCTCTAATTTCTGTGACAGGAAGTATCTCTAATTGCTCGGCCCCAATATAATTAGTACTAGAGGTTGCATCAGGTTGAATTACTTTTCTCCTACCAGATACAACTATTTCATCCCCTGCCATTATTGACTCCTGCAAACTAACCTCTAATAGAGTTGATAATTCAGCACTGACATGAATATTTTCGATAATTTGAGAAGTCCTTCCTATATAACCAAATTTAACTTTGTATACTCCTGACTGTATTTGCAATATGGTAAAATTTCCGTTTATATCTGTAACCGCTCCGAGATTTGTACCTATTAGAGAAATATTAGCACCAATTAATGGAGAATTATCTTCTTTTGCAGTTACTTTACCTCGTATTTTTCCAAAATCGCTAAACCCCATTATAGAGGAGCTAAAAAGAGAAAAATATATTAAATACCTTAGATACATTATTTCGGGAAAATATCTCTTTTTAAAATTTCCTCATTCCAAAAGACAATTTCTTCTTTAATTACTTCTACTGTATCTATGTTGCTTGATGATATTTCATTGGTTTCGTAGGGGTCTGCTTTAATATCATACAATTCAACAAAGTTCCTATCTGGGACCCAAAGTAAATGCCAACGATCTGACCTGTATGAAAATCCTGTAGAATCATTCGACCAGGGATCTCCGGGGACTCTAGGATTTTTTACATAATTAATAATCTTTTTTCTACTAATATTTTTAGAACCTTCGACTAACGGCCTCATTGATAACCCTTGTAGGTAAGTTGGCTTATTAACGCCAGCATAATCTAAAATTGTAGTGAAGATATCAACCGTAGATACAAGGTTATCATAGATAGCTCCTTTATTTTTTAACCAACTGTAATTAAATATAATTGGAGTTTTAAAGCCAAAGTCATACAAAGACTTTTTCCCTTTAGGACCGCCTAGAGTAGAAAATTCTAAAGAGTTTGTATAATCAATTTGAGGGTCTTGCTCCCATCCGTTATCATTAACGTATATGAGTATTGTATTCTCGAGTTGCTTGTTTTTATCAAGATAGTTTATAAATTCACCTAAAGATCTATCAAACCATGTACACATTGCATAGTAAATTTTAGCTGATTCACTAATATCCATGTCTTGATATATCTCCACTAAGTCACTTGGTGGATCAAAAGGAGTATGAGGTAGCATTGGTGCATACCAAATAAAAAAAGGGCCATTATTAACTTTATCTAAGAAATTATAAACCGGTTTTTGAGTCTCTCTTGCAAACTTGAGGCCGTCACCTCCTGCCATTGCTAACAAAATATGATAATCTTTTAACAAATCTACTCCTAAACGATCTGACATACCATCATCGAAGCCTCCCATTTCATAAGTACCCTCCCAATATTTTCCTCCCTCAAAGCTTTTATAATTTCTAGTTCTTAACATTTCGGGTAATGTGAAAAAATCCTTGATAATTTGATGCTCATACATTGCAAGAGATAAATCTTTTTTTAAATCACTTTTAGAGGTGTCTCTAGATACAAAATTAGTTTTCATAGAATCTAAATAATTATCAAATTGAATCGGATAGATTCCAGTTAAAAGTGTTCTTAATGATGGCCTGCAAACACTAGAGGTGACATGGCCATTTTTAAATAGCACACCTTCATTTGCCAATTTATCTAAAACGGGAGTCTCCACAATATCATTTTCCATAAATCCATAGTAAGGCCATCCGTGATCATCTCCTATAATCAGTACTATGTTAGGAGTACTTTCATCCAAGGACCTACAAGAAATGAGAAATAAAAAAATTGTTACTACTATATTTTTCATGATAATAAATTTCCAAATTCATTATCAAAAAATAAAATCTTTTTTATCGGAAAAAATATATTTATAGTTTCCATTTTTCCGCTTGGAAGTTCGCTAAGCTCTATTAGTAAATTTTGATCCTCAATCAATAAACTTAAAACCCAACTAGAACCTTGATAATCATAAGATTGTATATAACATTTAACACCATTATCTTTCAGAATTATATCACATGGCCTAATCCCTATTTTTAAATGATTATCTTTTAATTTTGGATTAGACAATTCTTGAATCTTTTTGTTTCCTACCATCAGATTTGAATCTTCAATTTTTGCCTTAAGTATATTCATACTTGGATATCCAATAAATTTTGCTACAAATATATTTTTTGGTTTATTAAAAATTTCTTGAGGTGTCCCTATTTGTTGAATTTTTCCATTATCGATAATTACTATTCGGTCTCCTAAGGACATGGCTTCAGTTTGGTCATGGGTTACATAAAGTGTAGTAACTTTTAATAACTTGTGGAGGTTCCTTAACTCTTCGCGTAATTTATTTCTTAGGTTGGCATCAAGATTAGATAAAGGCTCATCAAATAAAAACATAAGTGGATCTTTGATTAATGCCCTTGCGACTGCAACTCTTTGCATTTCTCCGCCCGATAAGGTCCCAGGCTTTCTATCTAATAATTTATCAATCCCCAGTTTTTTGGAAACTTCTTTTACTTTTAATTCAATAGTTTTTTTTTTTGATTCTGAATTTGCAACCCTAAAGAAAGATTTTGATAAACAGTTTTATGAGGGTAAAGAGCGTAATTTTGGAAGACCATAGCAATATTACGATCCTTAGGATCTAAATGGGCTATATTATTATTCTCAACAATTATTTTTCCTCTCTCCGGTTTTTCTAAACCGCAGATTAGTCTAAGTAATGTAGATTTTCCACATCCAGAAGGACCTAAGATAGCTATAAATTCTCCTTTTAAAACTGAAAGAGAAAAATCATCTAGGACTGTTTTTTTCCCAAAAACTTTTGTTAAGGAAATAATATTTAAAAGTTCACTCATTTAATAGCCGAATACCCTACTTGACAAGAGTCATCTTTCTTGAAATTGCCCCGGCTTTTGTCTTTAAGACATAATAGTAAACTCCACTTGAATATTTATTCCCATTAAATGTTAAAGAATGAGAACCTGCTGGAAAATTATCTTTTGCCAAGCTATGGATAACCTTTCCATTGATATCATAAATAGAAAGAGAAACCTCTCCATCAGATGGAATGAAGAAATCTATATTGGTAGAAGGATTAAATGGGTTTGGAAAATTCTGGCTTAAATAAAATGATTCTGGAATTGTTTTTACATTATCTGAGCTAGCCGTTGGACTAATTACAGAAACCATGTTTTGCATTGAAGTATCTGTCATGTTTGGATTATCCACATTGTCCTCGGTATTCAACCAATCCATCATTCCCCATGTATTGACGGTAGTAATATATCCCATAGAAAAATCACCAATGGAACTATTATCAGTATTAAAATTTAGGGTAACCTCAAAAAGTGTTTGCTCAAGATAATAATCTCCTACATCGCTTAGGACAAAAGTCCACTCCATATCATCAGGCCTACTAATTTTATCATCAAGACTAGGACAATCATTGTTATTATACTGCTCTTCACTACAAATAATTTTCATACCTTCATCCGGATCCAAAACCATGTTACCCGATGGGGTTTCTGCATCACTGGACTCGAAAGTGCCACTTTCAAAAACCCAACCTATTGGATGTAGAACACCAACGATTCCATGATGGGCATTATTAATTTCCTGGGCAATTGAGTTTATGTTTAAAACAGTAGTAAACTGCTCTCCAGCTTCGATAGAGGAAGGTTGCTCTATGCTATCAAAAAGGCATCCATTTAGTGTAATTAAAAATGTCATAACTAAAATTATATTAAAGCTCTTTATTTTCATTATTTATTCCTTTTCTTATCTTGATAATACACTTTTAAAAATATTTTTATTTTGTAAATATTTTTTCCAATTTTGATAACCTAATCCATTTAAATGTAATCCGTCAGATGAAAAATTTTTATCTAAATTTCCGTCTACATCCTGAAAATATTTATTTAAATCTAAATATTTTACTTTATTATGCTCAATTTTTTTTAATAAACTATTTAAAAAATTTATTTTATCGTTTGTATAGTTTGGCCTAGGCATGGAAAATAATTTTTGATTGATTGGTAATATGGATTGAATATATAAATCAGATTCAGGTGCAAGTTCTAAAATTTTTTCAACTATTTGTCGGTACTCTTTATATATTTCTTTTGGATTGTTACCTTGCCCAAGGTTGTTGGTGCCTATCATCAGAAAGATACTAGAGGGTTTACAATCTTTTAAAAAGTTTAATCGTTTAAAAACGCCTGAAGTAATATCACCTCCTATACCTCTATTGACTATCAGAGCATCGTTAAATAATTCATTCCAATTACATTGCTCGGTAATACTATCCCCGATAAATATTTTTGAGCCTTCTTTTATTTTTATAGAATTAAAAAAAGATACACGATGCTCGTAATGTAATCTCATCGCTCGAGTCCAAAAATCTTCACTATAAGTTGGAGTCAACAGAAGAATAGCTCCTAAAAAAAAGTTGTTTTTTAAATTTATCTTTATTTGAAAAATTTTTATCAAATACACTCTGTTCATTTAAAACTTAAATTAAAGAGTAGCATATTTTTAATATGGTACTTAAAAGACATACATTAACATAAATATATTTTAATTCAATAAATTACAAAAAATAGATGCTAAACTCCATTTATTAAAAACAATCAAAAACATTACTTATTTTGAAAATCACATAACAAAAATTGAAGCATACTATTTTACTTTTCCCATTAATTTTTGTAGGTAATATAATAGCAAACAGCTATACTATTTCTGGAGTGGTTAGTGATAAGGTCACCAATAAACCCCTAATTGGAGCCAATGTATATGTTGAAGGGACTTCCATTGGCGCCGCTGCGAATAATAAAGGGAAGTATTCTATTACCGGTCTTAAAGAAGGATCTTACGTTATCAAGGCATCTTATATCGGATATAATTCATTTTCGGATTCTTTACTTATTTCAGGAGATAATAAAAATTTTGCTCTAGATTTTAATCTAAGTTACACTACCATTGAAGGAAATGAAGTGATAGTGACTGCCCAAGCAAAAGGTCAAATGGATGCGATCAATAAGCAGTTAAATGCTAAATCACTTGTAAACATTATATCCTCGGACCGAATACAAGAACTCCCGGATGCAAATGCTGCAGAGACGGTTGCTCGAGTTCCCGGAGTTTCCATACGTAGAGAAGGTGGAGAAGGAAATAAAGTAGTCATTCGAGGACTATCTCCAAAATATAATAATATTACGGTAAACGGAGTCAAACTAGCCTCCACAGATAATGATGACAGGAGCACAGATTTAAGCATGATCTCTCAGTATATGCTAGATGGAATTGAAGTAACCAAAGCAGGAACTCCGGATCAAGATTCGGACGTATTAGGTGGAACCGTTAACTTTTTGCTTAAAAAGGCCGAACCCGGATTCCATGGAAATATTATTACTCAAGGAATGCACAATGGTTTGAGAAACACCTACAACGATAACAAATTCGTAGTAGATCTTAGTAATCGATTTTTTAGAGATCAACTTGGAGTACTGATGCAAGTAGATCTTGAAAATAGAAACCGAGGTTCTAATGAAGTGGGAACTGGATATTATCTACAAGGAGCGACTTTAGATACAGCGAACCCACTTTATCTTTCTTCGCTCAATCTGAATGATTGGATACGGCTGAATGACAGGCAAAACACACTTCAAGTGTTTGATTTTAATTTTCCAAATGGGAATATTAGTTACAGCAATCTAAATAGTAATATTGATAAAGATATTACAAGATATAGTCAGAGCTACGATTTATTAGGAAATAACCGCTTTATGAGTTCTAGCGAGGGAGTGAATAGTATACAAGTATTAACCGAATCCTGGAAACTAAATCTTTCTAATGAAGATCTAGTCTTTGACGCATATCATTCCTTTTCCAATTCTGTTAACAACGATAAGTATTACAATTTTAGCTTCCGGGAGCAAGATGCCTATGATAGTACCGTTATGGATAGAAGTATATCCTTTGTTCAGGATGTGGCAATACATGATACAGGAAAAACTATACTTAATCAATATGATTTTT
>NZIV01000019.1 GCA_002689995.1 Fidelibacterota bacterium | reverse complement strand
ATTTAGAAGGAACTAATAAATAATATTTAGCATAATCCTAAAAATATTTAATAGAATCGAATGGTATTTTAAACATCAAAATTATATTTTTTAAAGTGGAATTAGATAATTATACTAAAAAATAAAAGTTTATACTCATAGAAAAATACTATTAAATAAATTTCAAAAAGAATAATCATAAAATTAAAAGGAGATAAAGTGGCTAAAGAAACAAAAGTTTATGTCAAGTATAAAATAAAAATGAATATCACACAAAAAACATTTTTAATAATATCATTCACTTCATTTTTATACAGCTTTTTTAATATTAGGTGGGATAAGTTTTTTGATAATCTTGCATATGGAAATTTTCATATGATGTTTGAAACTCCACTTCAAAGTTTAGGATTCGTTCTTATTTTTGGATGTGGGTTAGGATATTATTTATTTAGAGATGAAGAAGTAGAAGAGATTAAAAGTTAGGCTATTATATGTGAATAAAAGTAATAAATTAAATCAGTTATATTTGTAAATTTAATTTAATTCTTTCTCGAAAAATATTAAAAATGAAAAACTTTGATTCACATATATCCTCCAAGAACCAAGACTGGGAAAAAGTAGCTAAATCTCAATTATCAGAACAAGGTGTTGTTGTAATCAGAGATTTAATATCTTTTTCTGATTTAGAAAAAATAAATGAAAAAGTTGATAATATTTTAAAACAGCCTAGCTTGTTAGGTAATATAGGTTATTATCAAAAGGACCCCTATAAAAAGCTTTATGATGGTTTTTTAATTCATGAAAAAATAATTGATATTTTTTTAAATGAGAAAATTATTAGAATCATAGAAAATTATTTAAAAGATGAAATATTAATTAATGAAATATTTTTAAAAAATGATTTAGGCTCTAACACCAAATACTTCCCCTATCATAGACATACTGGGGCTGATTTGATAAAAATTCCAAATCATCCATTTGGATGTGGTATGGCATTATATTTACACGATACTGAAAGCGGAGCATTTTGCTATAGTATTGAAAGTCACAAAACTAAATCAACAGAAGAAACAAGAGAAATATTTTCTATATATGAACACCCTGAAAGTAAAAATTTAATTAAAAAATTATCCAGGATAAATGGTAAACAAGGAGATATTATATTATTTGATGAAAAAGGATTTCATGGACCAGAGCAACCTACAAAAACTCCCAGAAAAATTATTCTATCAGGATTTCAATTAAAAAAATATACTAATAACAAAACAAGGACTGAGATTCCAGTACTTATATCGAATTTAAGCGGATTATCTGATAAACAAAAGGATGTTATTGGCATTAATTCTGGTAGTAGGGGTACATTTGAATCATATCATCTAAGAAATTTAAACAACAACCTAGTAATAGACCATTTTTCAAAATTAATCTCAAAAAAATATAACTATATTGATAAAAAAACTAATTTTATTAATAGAATAAAAAATAAGTTTGAAAATATATTTTAAAATAAAAAGAATATTCACCCACCACCTTATAATAAGTTATATTTCTTTTATTTGAAAATTTTATAAAAGGCAGTTCAGCGCAGGAAATTTATATGATATAAATTTCCTAATTCCTATTTCTATATCTAAAAACATATTATTATTAAACTCGATATAGATGTAAAATAAATCGACCTAATTAATATTATTATTAATAAAGATGTATCTTTCTTTTTTAGAGTTAAGAATATTAGCTCGAATTGGACGATTATATTAATAAAAAATAAAAATATATAACTTTTTTCTTCAAAATTATCAAAAATATATCCTTGAAAAAATGAAAACAAATGAAGAGTTATAAACCATGATTTTAAATAATCTAAATATCCTGACGATTTAATAATATCATTTAGAGTATTTATTTGTTTTTTCATGATAAAAATTAATAAAATCTACTCACTTGTTTATACCATTTATCAATTGCCTATATGTTTATTTCATCCTGTTCATTAAGAGTGATTAAATAATAAAAAAAATTGTTGTTATTATCAATGGATTAAAATTCTAGATATCCTTTGATTATTTAAAACAGCTCGATGGCTTAACTAATATAGTTTTTATTAATCTGATGTACATTTTTTTACTTCAGCAAAATCTTCACAATAGTGATGGGGTTAGTTTGATTTATTTAATAATTATTTTTTTCTAATAAATGAATTAAAACCTGTAATATATGAAATCCTAAAAGAATCAGTTGAAAAAGCAAGAGAGATGTTATGAGGAATTACTAATCCACCACTTTGTACCACTGTACCAATAGCGAAAACATATCCTATACCACTTACTGAAATATTTGGACCAAATCCAAATTCAAATCCATCCCTTGTCCTCATTCCTGCAATAGCAGTAATACTTGGTAATAAATAACCTTGTTCTGCACCACCTATTAAAAATATATATTCCATTAAACCAATGGTTTTATCAGATGCGCCAAATATACGATTTTCATATTGCCATCCAAATTGAGTAATAGTTGGTTTAATATCAATATCTAATATTTCTGATGCTATATATGTAAGACCAAATCTGGGACCTTCATATATAGAGCTACCACCTGACTTAGGTACTTTACCAGATGTTGGAATATTTATTGGATTAGATATGCTTTTATTAGATTCTAAATAATTTATACAATTACGATTATAATTTATAAAATAATCATAATCTCTATCATTCATATCTATAAGTGGTATTTTTTCAAATCTAAGTATCTTTTATCCTCACATGGATTATATCCTTGACAAAAAATCATTGCAATAAAAATAATAAAAAAATAATGCATAACATTTTCCTCTTTTAAATAAAAATTATATAAATTCTACATACAAAATCAGTACCAAATTATTATTGTTAATTATATTACATATTTGATTAAAAACTAAAATTGATGCAATATTAAAGTTGCATATAAGACTATGACTTGAGAAAATTATCAAAAAGTTAAAGTTAAAAAGTCTTAATATTTTGTAAAATTTATAGGAATCAAAAATAAAAGCTGTTGGTAAAATATAAGCGCCCCATTTATTGGGGCGCATTTTTTTATTTAAACTAATTATTAAGATTTAAATTAATTAATGTATCAAATATACATATTATTTTATTAGACGCTTATTTTTCATTGTGCATTCCTTTAATAACAGGTATAGTAGTTACAACTTAAATGGACTTATTTTAATCCTCCTTTTTATTTTCATTCAAATCTTACTTAACCAACATCAATTTCTGTGTCTGTGTAAACTTACCTGCATCTAATTTCACAAAGTATACTCCACTTGGATAACCTTCTGCATTCCACTCTACTGAATGATTCCCAATAGTTTTAATTCCATTAATTAGAGAAGCTATCTTTTTGCCTTCAACATCATATATATCAATACTTATAAGATTATCTTCAGGTAAAGAATAACTAATATTTGTAATTGGATTAAACGGATTTGGGTATGCTGGTTCAAGTAAATAAGAATTAGGCATAACTTGTATATCGGCGTTCATTACTAAACCATTCCAGTCTACTCCTATGGCTGATATAATTTCAAAGTCACCTCTGAACTCAAATAATTTTGGGTCAATCAATTGACTGCCACTTAAGCTATAACATAATATAGTTTTATCATTATAGTTAATCTCCCAATCTTCTGGAATTAAATTTGATATAATTTCAAATTCACCTTTATATTCAATTTGTAAACCTGCTATATTTCCATCAGATTTTACAGATAAATACTTATCGTCAATGTTTATGTTTATAAAATTGGGTGAATTACCTTTAACTAAATCATCACCTATAATAAACTCAATTAATTGAACAGCATCTACAATATTTATTATGCCATCTCCACTTAAGTCTGCTTGAAGAGCTTGACCTTCATATAATAAATTAAATCCTAATATGTGATTAATTAATGTGATAAGATCTAATATATCTACATTATTATCGAGATTAATATCTCCGACGAGCCAAGCCTCTGCACTTTGCCATTCACAAGCTCCATCATTCATAGAGCAATAACATCCTGTTTCAACACAAAACTCTTCTGCGCTGTAATGATTACCCCAATATTCATAGTCTATTTCATTTGCATAAACTTGGCATTCTGCAATACTTGTAACTTCAGATATTTGATTCCAATAACATGAATAAGAATCATCGCAACCTTCACCTAAACTACAATTTCCTTGCCATTCACATGCAAATCCCCAATCTTCTTCTAGACAATAACATCCAGTTTCAACACAATGATTTTCTGCATCATAATGTATCCCCCAAAATTCATAATTATTCTCATTAGCATAATTTTGACAATCGGTGGGATTATCTAATAATATTTCACTTACTTCATTCCAATAACATGGATAAGAACTACAACTTCCATTTATTTCACCTCCACATTCACCGCAATAATCATATTCTGCCTCACTGAAACATACTCCATCACATCCTACGTCAGGACCTTCTCCACAGTTCCTATTTTCACGACTATATTCTGTCCCTGACATTGTAAGTTTACCTGGATATTTATTATCTCTATTTCGATTGTCACAACTTCCACTGACTATCATAGATTCTTCTTCACTACAATTGTTACTATAAATTAAGCCAGATGTATCATAAATAATAATATCATCAACTTGAAATCCTGTTAAAGCATCATCACTACTGAAAGAAACATATCCATCAGATCCAAATGCAAATCTAATAATTATATCCTCATTTGAATACTGACTAAGATTAGCCTTAAATAAAAACCATTCATTACTTAAGCCACCCCAACCAGAGGCTAAATGATTTAATTCTTCACCTTCTTGGTAACTATCATCATTATGTATCCAACCATATCCACATTCAAAATGATATGGATTGTCATCATCTTCTAATAAATCCCATGTTAATCCGCCATCACTTGATATACGAACATTGGCCGCATCCCATCCATCGATACATCCATTATATCCTTCAGCACCTTCAGCATTTTCTATAGCATAATAAATAGATGCTTGAATTTCTGCACTATCTCCAACAGATATTGTTGGTGTATCCATAAATTGCAACCAATTATTTAAATATCCACCTGAAGTATCTGCTGCCCAAAAGTTAGACCCACTTGAAAATCCTTCACCTATTAGAGTGCTTTGATTAAAATTAGTAAGATTCCACGCATCATCAATACACTCAAAACAACCATCGTTTGTATTCAGCTGTCCATTGATGGAACAATCAGGACAATTATTAGCAACTTCCTGCGTAACTACTGAACCATCAGCAAAAGTTGCAGTAAATATATTTGATTCACTAGGATACCATCCCCAATAGTAAAAGTTTCCTTGCCAATAAGGTTGAATATCTATTTCCCAACCATTACTTGCACTCAGATTTACAATTTCACATCCACCTTCCCACTCAAAATAATGAACACCCCACCCATTCATACATGATTCTTCATATGTTAAATTCTCAAATCCATATTCAGGATTTGATCCATAAACTCTAAAAGTAGATGCACTTAATTCACAGTCTGGATTACATACATATTCGTTATATACATTTTCGCCATTACAAATACCGCAATAATCAAGAATATTACCACTACAGTCACACGCACCTTCGGGTATTGAAAATTCTCCTAATGGTCCACAACCACAATCTTGTTGAATACCGTCACCATTACAAACTCCACATTCATCAACGTCACCTTCACAATCAACTAAACTACATTCATATGACCAATCATAAGGCCAATTTTCATTTTCAGAAAATGCTAAATGAATTGAACATTTATTTTCAGAAGAAAGTGCTGTATTTTCGAACATTCCATCCATATTTTCAACATTACTTACATCCCATCCACTTATATCCTGATCAAAACTAATAGCATCTCTTAAGAGTGAAGCCATATCGTGAACATTACTAACATCCCAACTTGATATGTCTTGGTTAAAGCTTTCTGCTCCATGGAACAATCTATGCATATCATGAACATTACTAACATCCCAATTTGAAATATCTTGATTAAAGCTTGTAGCTCCATTAAATACCATGTGCATAATTTCAGATCTACTTACATCCCAACTCGATATATCTTGGTTAAAATCTGAAGCTTCATTGAAAGTTCTCCAAAACGAGATAACATTCGAAACATCCCAATTACTTATATCATCATTAAAAGTTGAAAGATTATCAAAAGTATTTTCCAAACCTTCTAATTGCGACATATCCCAATCATTAATGGGACCAAATAATAACATAGCTTGTTCATTATTTTCTATCCATAGATTAGTGGCTGACATAGTTGTTTCATTAGAATTCGGAGTAAAAATTCCACCACATTCTTCCAAAGTTGCATTGCCTCCGCAAATGTTTGCACAATCTGTATTATAATAATCACAAACCTGATGACATCCATCATCATAATAAAGTAAATCTTCTCCGTCTTGACCAGTCAAAGCTAAATTATGAGGGCATATTTCATTGGCAAAATTATCAAAATCAATGTAAAACAAAGCATCATCATTTGTATTAGGAATAAACGAACCATCATTTGAAAAGCCAACAATTCTTGAATGTTCATTATCAATTTGTTCAAAAGATAATGTAAAATTATAATCTTCCGCTAAACCTCCAAACACATTATTTATTTGCATACCCCAAAATTCTAAATTAAATCCCCCAATTACTTGAGTTCCTGGATTAAATGCATAAAATCCCAATATACCATCATCTTCCAAATCGAGAGAAAAAACTATTTCACAATCCCAATTATCACCTTCACAATTTCCATCACAATCTTCCAATCCATCACAATCATCAAAATCGTTACAAATTCCATCGCCATCATTATCACCTAAACAATTACCATAACAATCATAACCCTGTTCGGGTCCATCACCATTACAAACTCCACAATCATCAAAAACGGCATTACCTTCACAAATTCCTAGGCAGTCCAATTCACCTATACAATTACCTTCACAATCATAGTTTATTTCTGGATAAATGCAACTATCATCATAATTTGTTGCATCTGAATCATAATTACATGCGGTATTATCGATACATCCATAACAAAAGTCTGATGCATTACCTGTAAATCCTAAAACGCATCCACATTCATTTTCAATTGCATTACCATCACAATCACCATTACAATCTTGATTGCAATCTTGGTTACAATTTATCTCTGAATATCCTATTGCATCAAAATATTCAGATTCTGAATTATTACATCCAGCACCGTTAGAACAATAAGATTCGGGTATCCCGAATAAAAAACCATTAGTACTACAAGCATTGCCATTACCATTAATATTTAAATTTTCAATCCCTACCATACTCATAGGATAAACTTCAACTGCAATAATATTGTAATAAACTATTCCTTCGCTTGCATCATAAAAATTAATAGACACTTCTGGTTGAAAAGCAGCGTTTGAAACTGGGTATCCTGCAGTTACAGGATCACCATCATTTAAGGATATATTCATTGCTATCTCACCATTACCGAAGAGGTCGTAACTATATACCCATCCAACGCAAATACCATTGTATATTGCAGCAAAAATATCACAATCTTCTGTAGGACATTCCTCCGATCCACTAAAAGGTTCTCCAATGGTTTCTCCATATAAGGTTGGATTATCAAAATAGATAAAAGCTGATTGTGAGCTTGAATTATAAGACCATTGTTCTCCGGGGCCATAACTAGGATAGTATTGTCCAAATAAGTTTACATTAAATAATAAAAAATATAATATGATTTTCTTCATCTATTCCTCTGAAATGTTTTTATTTTAATTTATAAAGCTCTTTTTCTGAAATGTTTTTATTTTAATTTATAAAGCTCTTTTAATATACAAACAAAACCCATTATTTATAAATAGGGCTTTCACATTTTCTAGACTAATATCTGCTGGAATTTAGTCTACCGAACTAAAAAGGGGCTATATTTAAAACTCTCAACCCTCTTTTATTTTAATGAATAAAATTTAATTAGATTAGCTAAACTATACCTACCAATTATATTTTATTATTATCAGCCAATGTCTTTCTTAGTGAGGATTACTATTAAAACCTTAAATCAATTGAAATTATTGGTGCTATTCCTAGCCATGCATGCTTATTATCAATTTTTTTTTCATTCGGAAATCTATAAAAAGCCATTAAGCCTAAAGATAAAAAATTAGTATAATTCCCAAATAACCATTGTCTTGATACTGCAAAACTCATAAAGTCATAATCATTATTTTTAATGAAACTTAAACCAGCAAGATACCCATCTTTATTATAATCTTCTTGCCAAGATATACCTAATCCATAATGATTAAAGAAACCTATGATTCCAAAAAGTGCTATATAATCTGATAATTTTACATCTTTAGTGTATTGAATCATATTCATTGATTTATTTGTTAAAAAATCAACACTTATTGAATTACTCTTGTTATAGTTTTTATCTTCTATTATTTCCCCAGTATATGGATCGAACTTAGACTGTGAAAATAAAGATGCTAAAAACATAATAAGTATAAATTTTATCATATAATTAATTTAACTATTTATAATAAGTATTGTTAAAAAATTTAAGCTACTTTATAAATTAATAAAGATTTATTTAAACTTTGAGCTTATTAAGCATATTATTTTTTGTGAGTACCGTCAAAAAACTAAAGTTAAAGAGGTCTTAATATTGGATAGGATATAGGAAAAATACCTCGATAACTTACCTCATATAGTACCTCATTAATTTGGGGCACTCTTCTTTTAATTTACGCTGTAGAGTTAATTTTATAGATTTATCAATAAAAAAGTATAGTATACATTTAATTAATTATTTATTATTGTTAAAAAAACCTATATTACTTAAGATTATGAAAAAAATATTAATACTTTTTACTTTAAATTATTTATTTGCAGATTGCTCAGATTTGGACTTTGATACTTGCTTGCAATATACAGATTATTGCGAGTGGAATAATGATTCTAATGAATGTCAAGATATTACTGAAAATAATCAGAATAATTTTATTGAGCCAAGCTGTATACCTTATGGTCAAATAGATCCAATTCCACTAAATACAACAGAATATGCAAATATGTGTATGGAGTATTTGGGTGTACCTCCTACTATAGATTGTGGTGAGGGTGTACATATTCCAATTTATGTAAATGGTAATGAAGTATATTCAGATCAACCGGATGGCTATTGTGATGATCCTGATTTTAAGGGTACATGTAAAGTGGGTTCAAGAATTGGAAGAGTTGAAGGTATAGATATAAATGGAAATCCAATTCCAGAAGTTGTTTGGGTTTATTTTTGTCGCTCAGCAGGTCAGGAAATTTTTGAAGATTTTGGAGTAGTTTCAGTCCAAATGATTGGATATAATATAAATAATGGTGCAACTTGTTTTTTTGAATCACCAGATGCAGTAAATGACAATATCCAATCAAATTACCTCTGGTTCAATGAAGATGGTTTACTAGATGGTACTCTGCCTTCTTTTGGAACTACAGAATTTGATCAGGTATTTCACTCTCCTACTGTTTCTGGAGCAAATTGTATGTCATGCCATAATAGCGATCCATTCATTCATGACCCATGGATTGATAATGCGAAATTGCCGAATAATTTAAATGAAACAGTTGTTCCAAAATATGAATATGATGGAATTGATTTACCCTATTTTGCAGTTGGAGGATATGGAAGTCAATTTTCAAATGCTAGTATTCACATAGAAGAAAATAATTGTTTAAATTGTCATAGGTCTAGTATGGAATTAGCAGTTAATATATTTGATGGTAATGGTAACGTTTTAGTAAATGAATTCATGCCCCCATATGACCACGGTTCTTTATCAGAGGACTATAATGAACTTATTGAATGTTTTTTAGATAGTCCTGAAAATACTCAAAACTGTAATTGGTTAATACCTCCTGGTGGTAACTGTAATTCAGAAATTATAGGTTTAAATCAGGATACTAATAATGGCGATGTTAATAGCGATGGTTTTATTAATGTTTTAGATATTATTCAAATTATAAATTCTATCTTAAATGATCATTATTTTTTAAATGCTGATATAAATTTAGACGAACTAGTTAATATTTTAGATATTATTGAATTAGTAAACATCATATTAAATGATGAAGAGACACAAATTATTGATAATATGATTAACAAAGTACATAAAATCAATAAGATATATTGAATATATTTAAATTTAAACCTAATAAAATTTAATCACTTATTTTCACCACTTATCTATGCCTCCTCAAAAGGTAGATTTCAACTCATTCAACTTGGTAGTGTGGGAGAAATATTAGTTTTGTGAGTATCGTCAAAAGATTAAAGTTAGATAGTACCTAACTTTCCGTAGGATTTGGAGGAATCTAAAATGAAAGTAATTGGAAAAATACAAGCGCCCCATTTATTGGGGCGCATTTTTTTTAAAAATATTTACTAAAGATTTAAATTAATGTGTCGAATATATTTATTGTGCTATTAAGCATTCATTTTTCATTATACCTTCCTCCAAATAATAGGTATAACAGTTGCAACTCAAAGGGACTTTTTTAGTCCCTTTTTTATTTTTAAATTTTAAGTCAAACATATTTAATTAGCCTTAAGAATTAAATTAAAGTTTAATGATTAATTATGTATTGAACTATTTGAACAATATCTACAATATTTAGCACTCCATCTTGATTAAAATCAGCAGATTGTATTTGTATTTCCATTAAAATATCAATGTTAATTATGTGATTAATTAATAATAATATATCTATTATATTTATTTCTTCATCTCCACTTACATCACCTAATAAATATTGATTAAATGTATTATATAATGAAAAAAAATCTGAACCAAGATATTCATTTAGGGTTGCTAACCCAAATAGCATTGTTGAATAATCAACTCCAGATATATCTTGAACTTGAAGTAAATCATCAAAAATATTATATCTCCACAAAATAGTATCAGTAAAATCAGAATTATAAACTCCCGTATTACTCTCGTAAAGATCTATAAGATTAATTTTACCTTCTTCATATACAGGTATAAAGCCTCCTATAATATGTGGTGATACCATATAATCTAAATTACTTTCAATTGCATCAGCATGGTAACCAAAACTTATAGTACTTCCTGCTCCTAAGCCCCACTCAAAATTCTCTATATTTGTTTCTAGTGACCACCATAATGAGTCAGCCTGTCGGGCATTTGACATATAATAAATATAGTCTTCATTAGTTGAAAAGTCATTGCATAAATAATAAGTGAATTGTATTACAAAACTAGATAAATAATAATTCGGATTATCAGTTAGTAAAGAAATACCACCGTAATCTATTTTAGGTAAACTATCTGGATGCTCATAAAAATTATTCCATAGCTCGTTTGCTACGCTGCTCAAGTTATTTTCATATTCTTGATTTTTAGCTAGCCATGCTACAATCATATATTCATTAAACGGTAGTGTAATTGAATTACTTAAACCATCTCCTTGAAAATTAAATTCTCTATAAATACCTCCAGTTTGTGCATTTTGAATTGAAGCAGACCAATCGATAGAATGCCAAAGACTATCTACATAAATTTCAATATTTTCATTTAAACTATTTAAATTAAAATAATTTTTACAAAATAAGGCAGAAGCAACTAAAATCCCTGTATCAATACTAGAATATTCACTATTCCAAGCTTGTCCTCCATCATTCATATTAATCCAATGTCTGTAGTAACCTTTTAAATTTCTATCTGGATTAAAAAAATTAGTATCTTGCCCAGTTATTGAAAATAATGTTAATTCAGCTAAACTATCTGCATTAGATATCCACCCCATTTGGTCAGCTATACAAAGTGATATCAATCCCATACCTATTGTTGCTACTGAAGCAGGATGAAAATGATTTCCATCAAAACGTAATGCATCTCTATATATTCCTTTATCATTTCTTAATAGTTGGAAATAATCAAAAGAGTTTTCAAAAATTATATCTAAAACATTTTCTCTACTAATAGTATTGTTTAGACCAGAATTATTATTCATGTTTGATGAAAATAAAATATTAATGATAAATAAAAAATAAAATGTTAATAAAAATATTTTTTTCATGGCCTTAACTTAATAAGATACCGACATACCCACTAAAGGTGATTTTATTTAGATAATTTTGTATCTAAAGTCCAAGAGCCAGTTTGATCACCTTCTTTCAATCTAGAAGTATAAAAATTCCCTGTTTTTGAATCCATCATCCATACTCTATCTCTATTCATCACAGGCAAATATCTTCCATTTTCAGGAAACTCTTTCAACCATTTTTTCTTTTGATTTATTTCTTTATCAGTCATTCCCATAAATAAAAAAATACAACTTGCACTTAAAAATCCTATAATAATTGATTTAAAATTTATCATTATTACTCCTCATTTATTTTTAGTTTTATATTTATAATCTAAAGAAAAAGTCTATTCAAAAGAGTATTTTAAATTACTCTTGATAAAGATGGTTAATTTTCAATTTGTTTAGTATTCAAATCATTAAAAAAATCTCTTAGTTCTTTTAATGATATATCTGAAATATGATTTTTTGTTTTAATCACATGTGTATCTTCTTTAGTATTTAAATAGAATATATTTGATTTCTCATCGATCGATACTATTTCATTTAATTTAATTTCTACTTTTTTACTAAAGATTTTATCAATTGTTAGTATATTTTTTTGAACGTGCAAAAAAATGTGATTTCGGTAAAAATAGAAATAGGTAAAATTCATAAAGCAGAAAAATATAAATAAATATCCATTTGAAAAGCTTTTATATCCAAAATTTGTAATATCAAAATATAAAGTCCCCAACCCATAAAAAATCCAAAAAGAACTAAAAAAATAAAAACTATTTTTTATATAAATTTCAGAAATAAAACCAATACTCCCAATAATATACAAATGTCCAACAGAAATATTCCAAAGACCATAATTACCATTTTTT
>NZIV01000018.1 GCA_002689995.1 Fidelibacterota bacterium | reverse complement strand
GCTGGATGGCAGAGTGGTTATGCAGCGGCCTGCAAAGCCGTTTACGCCGGTTCGATTCCGGCTTCAGCCTCCAAATATTATGAAAATAGGAATTATTGGTTTTGGTTTTGTCGGTAAGGCTTTAAGAAATGGTCTTAAAAGTACTGTCGATTGTATTGAAATAGATCCTAAATTAAATACAGATATGAGAGATTTGGCAAATCATGAGCCCGAAATTGTTTTTATTTGTTTACCAACACCTATGAATAATGACGGAACCCAAAATATTGATATTGTTAATGATGTTATAAATCAAATTAATAAATTTAATAATGACATGTTAGTTGTTATAAAAAGTACAATTTTGCCAAAAAATGTAAATGATCTCTCAAAGATAACAAAAAATTTAGTTATAAATCCAGAATTTTTAAGAGAAAATTTTGCAGATGAGGACTTTATCAATTCTGAAATAATTGTTTTTGGTGGTGATTCTGATAATTGTTCAAAATTGTCACAATTCTATAAAAATCATACAAAATGTATTTGTCATGATCACACCATTACTGATGGAGTATCTGCTTCGCTTATCAAATATACAATTAATTCTTTTCTTGCTCTTAAAGTTGTGTTTTTTAATGAAATGAAATCTGTTTTTGATAATTTAGGCTCCCAAGAAAAATGGCTACACTTTATAAAAGTTTTGTCAAAAGACAAAAGAATGGGTAGTTCACATATGAATGTGCCTGGCCCAGATGGAAGATATGGTTTTGGTGGTCCTTGTTTTCCAAAAGACGTTAGCGCTCTCATAGAGTTCTCAAAAGAGATTGGTTATGAATTAAGTTTACTTAAGAAAGCAAATATTATTAATAATAGTATTAGAGCACAGTATAATGATCTTACAAGTAGAGAAATAGAACAAAATATTAAATATAATAGCGACGAAGAGGAGTGATCTAATATATGCCCGAGTGGTGGAATTGGTAGACACAAGGGACTTAAAATCCCTCGATAGAAATATCGTGCCGGTTCAAGTCCGGCCTCGGGTACCAACATTAAATTGACAAATTTAACTTTTAAGTTTTTCTTAGAAATTATTTCAAAAGTAAATTATTTTTTCATTTCAAATACAAAATATTTTGAAAATAGATAATTAAATATAGACCCACTTAGAATACCAAATATTTGACCAAAAAATTTTGCGTTTTCTCCAAACATAAAAACAACTGTGTTAAGAACAATTAAATTCGAACCAATTCCTATCAAAGACGAAATTAAAAATTTTATATATGTTTTAGATCTTATTTTTTTATTTGATTTAACAAAAGTCCATTTAGAATTAAAAATATAATTTTGAAAATTTGCAAAAATAAATGCTAATACTGAGGAAATATTCAAATTAAACTTTAAAAAATTTATCGAAACATAAAATATAAATAAATTTGTGATCAAGCCACATGATCCAACAAAAGCAAATTTTATAAAGTTACTCTGTCTTATATTAATAGAAATAAATGTTTTCAATTTTTTTGTGTTTAAATGCTTTGTTAATATATATTTTAAATGCTTTATTAATATATATATAGCTGAAATATGGTTTACCATATCACAATAATAAAATTTATTAATTTATATGAAATTATTAGTAACTGGCCCAACAGGTTTTTTAGGCTATCATCTATGTAAAAGTTTGGTAAAAACGGATTTAGAAATAGTTGCAATTTCTAGAAACCCTCCTCCCTTAGAAAGACAGGTAAATTCGAAAAAAATTTCATATATTTCACTCAGTGAAATAAATATTGATAGATTTATAAAGTCAAGTAATTTTAAAGGTGTTATTCATTGCGCAACAAATTATGGTCGTGATGATAAAACTCTTGATACTTTGCAAACTAACCTAACCTTTCCTTTATCTATCTTACTTAGCTCTATCAAAGCAAACGTATCTTTTTTTATTAATACAGATACTATTCTTGATAAAAGAGTTAATTCTTACTCACTCTCAAAAAATCAATTTCTAGATTGGTTATATTATTTTCAAAATAAAATATGTTGTTTGAATCTTTCTTTAGAACATTTTTATGGCCCAGGCGATAGTGACGGAAAATTTACGTCTTTTATTATAAGAGAGTTAATTAATAATGTTGAGACAATTCGTTTAACACAAGGCAAACAAAAAAGGGATTTTATTTATATTGCAGATGTTGTTTCGGCATTTGAATGTATTATTAAAAACATCAACAACTTTAAAAAAGGATCTATTCATGAATTGCAAATAGGCAGCGGAGAAAATACATCAATATATGATTTTGTCAATTTAGCTAAAGAGATTACTTTAAACTATAATACGATGTTAGATTTTGGCGCAATTCCATATAGAGAAAATGAAGTTATGGAGTCTGAGGTTGATCTGAAATTGATCTCATCTTTAGGATGGAAACCTAAGGTTTCTTTAAAAAAAGGATTGGAGTTAACTATCGCAGGCGAATTAAAATCATGAATATTCTAATAACAGGTGGCTGTGGATTTTTAGGATCCAACATTGCACATAAACTACTTAACGATAAGCACAATATCCTTATCATTGATAATTTGCAGAGATTAGGTAGTGAAAAAAATCTAGATTGGCTTAATGCAGAGCATGATTTTAAATTTATACATAAAGATATTGTTAATATAGAGTCATATAAAGATGAGATAATTAGATTTAATCCTGATATTATCCTTCATCTAGCTGGGCAGGTTGCAATGACTACTTCACTTGAAGATCCCCACAGAGATTTTATGGTTAATGCTTATAGCACTCTTCAGATATTAGAACTTCTCAGAAAAGATCTTCCACAAACTAGATTTATTTATTCATCTACAAATAAGGTTTATGGAGACTTAGAGCATTTAGATTATATAGAGCATGCAACAAGATACTCTATCAAGGGCTATGAAGATGGCATTCCTGAGGATATTAGACTAGAGATGAGTTCTCCTTATGGTTGTTCAAAAGGATCAGCTGATCAATACATTTTAGATTATGCTAAGAATTTTGGCATAAGATCAGTTGTTTTTAGACATTCGTCAATATTTGGTAGAAGACAATTTTCGACGTTTGATCAGGGCTGGATTGGTTGGTTTGTTATGAAGGCAATAGAAGCAAAGAATAATAATTCTAAACTGGAGTTTGATATATCTGGAGATGGAAAACAAGTAAGAGATGTTTTGTTTAGTGATGATCTTGTAAATCTTTACACTAAGGCAATTCATTCCGAAAAATATGGTGTGGCTTACAATATTGGGGGAGGGGTATTAAATTCTTTGTCGCTTCTTGAATTATTTGACCTAATAAAAGAAAAGCTAGATATCTCTTATAATGTTAATAATGGACCATGGAGATCATCTGATCAAAAAGTGTTTATTGCAGATATAAATAAAGTCAGGAATGAATTAAATTGGTCACCTAAAGTTTCAACTAATGAAGGTTTAGATGAAATGTTAAGCTGGGTTGCAAAATTATAAGAAAATAAAAATGGATTTAACAATACTCATTCCTGCATATAAAGAGGCTGAAAATCTTGAAATTATTATTCCTAAATTAAAAAAATCTCTTGAAATCTTAGATATTCAACATCAAATATTAGTAGTGGATTCTGGAGTATCTTTTGATGATACATTAGATGTCTGCAATAGATATAAGGTAGATTATATCCTTAGAAAGCCTGGTAACTCTTATGGAGATGCAATAAGATCAGGTATTGCAAATGCTTCTGGAGAATATCTTGTAATCATGGATGCCGATGGATCACATGAACCTGATTTTATCAGGATTTTATGGAAGTACAGAATAAAAAATGATGTTGTCATAGCCTCACGATATATCAAAGGAGGCTCCACAGAAAATAGTAAGCTACTTAATTTTATGAGCAGAGTGTTAAATATTTCTTATAGAATAATCTTACAACTTGATTGCAAAGATGTATCCAATAGCTTCAAACTATATAAATTACAGGACTTAAAATCACTAAGTTTGCTTTGTAATGAATTTGATATGGTGGAAGAAATTCTCTTTAAGTTAAAAAAATTAAATAATCAAATTAAAATTAAAGAAGTTCCTTATACATTTAAAAGAAGAATAACTGGAGAGTCTAAAAGAAACCTAGTACTTTTTATTTTTAAGTATGCTTTCACACTTGTAAGATTACGATTAATGAAATGATAAATTTTGTTAGAAAAATTGATCTTGCATCAATAATTAAGATTGAAATATTGTTATTTTTTTTAGTATGCATGAGCGGGATTATCCATATTTATTTTTTTAATAGTCAATTTGATTTATTTTTTTTTGAATTATTTTATCAACCCTTTAGCGATTTTATATCAGTTTTTAATTATTCTGCTCTAGAGAACCCGTATGATAAACCTTATGAAGGCCCTCCATATCTTGCTCCATCAAATTATCCTCCATTTGCGTACTTAATTCTTAGGCCACTAGTATTTTTTGGAGTAGAAATTGCATTTATTGTTTATAACATTATTTTATTTCTTTTATTTTTTTATACATTTTTTAAGCTTAAAGGCTCTTTGTTAATTAACAAAAGAGAGCTCATGCTTTTAGCGATCTTTATATTATTTAGCCATCCTTTTTTGTATGCTTTTTTTAGAGGAAATCTTGATATCTTTGTAGGAATCTTATTGCTTAATATTTTAAATTATAAAAAAAATGATAGCTTTATTCCTGGCTTTCTAATAGGCATTGCTGGAGCAATCAAATTGGTTCCCTTGGCTTTTTGTATTTATCTTATTGCTATAAAAAATTATAGAAGTATTTTTAGTTGTTTTATTACGTTTGTAGCACTGACTTTATTATCTATCAATTATTACAATCTAACGCTTTTATCTTTTATAAATTATTTTTTAATTGAGTATAACGAATACAAGAATATATATGTATTGGGTGAAGGTGCTATGAGTTTTTTTAGTGATCCATGGCTCCCAATTTTAGGTTTTTTAAAATTTATGAGCTATCCTGAAATATTATTCGAAGGATATTATAAATTTTATAATAGTCTCCAAATGATATGGATGACTTTTCTTACAATTTGCATGCTTGTATTTAGAAAAAATTTAAATCCATTATTCGTAATGTTATTAATTGGAATTATGATGGTTGGATTTCCAGCTCCATCTAGTGATTATAAGATTCTCTATTTGTTACCTGGAGTTATCTTATACTTAAGCAACTTGGGCAAAGATTATTCTTCAGCCGTTCATATTCTTGGAGTTTCTTCTACTTTGTTATTTTTACATTTTTCTTTCTTTTTTGTAGTTGGAACAGTCAGCGTCTCATCCATCATTAGGCCTATTTTGTATGTAATAACTATTTTTGCAATTACGATGATTTTTATTACGAACTTGCTTAAGCGAAATAGAATTTTAAATCTATGAATATTAAATTTTGATATGTTTTTTATACCAAAAGAAGACCTAAATTATGCAGTTCAGGGGCTTTCATGCCATGAGGAAGTTTTTAAAAACAAAACATTTTTAATTACAGGCGGCACTGGTTTTATTGGAAAATGGTTAGTCGCAACTCTTCATCAACTAAACTCTGAAAACAACTTTAATATAAAGATATACATTCTTACAAGAAATAAAAAATTATTTATAGATAAGTTTATAGAATGTTTACCAAAGGAAAATATCCACTTTATAGAAACCGATATAAGAAGCCTTAATAATTTAGAAAATTTTGAAATTGATTTTGACTATATAGTTTTAGGAGCGAATGACGCAACATACGATTTTTCATTAAATTTAGAAACTTTATCTAAAACTCTTATTAGTGGAACCTTTAACCTATTCAAAACTTTTGTTACCACTAAGACGAAATCTATAATACATTTAAGCTCTGGAGCTGTATATGGTGATATATCCAAATACAAAAATGGAGCAAGAGAAACTGATCATTCTTTAATAGATATTAATAACATTGGCTCAATGTATGGTCTCTCAAAGGCTCTTGTTGAGTCTATTTTGAATCAGTTTGGAGATCAAAATAATATTGATATTATAAACGCCAGATGTTTTGCATTTGTTGGCCCATATCTTCCACTGGACAAACACTTTGCTATAGGAAATTTTATAAATGACTGCATTAATTCTAGGCCTATATTGGTAAATGGAAATGGTTCTCCTGTTAGAAGTTATATGTATGCGTCAGATATGGCAAGAGCTATACTCTTGAGTTTAGTTCAAAAAAAATCTATGGCTATCAACATTGGATCAGACAAACAGATTTCTATAGAGGATTTAGCAAAATTAGTATCTAAAACTTTAGAAAATAATGATGTGATAATTAAGGATAAACGAAGCATTCATCCTGAAAAAGCTAATTATTATCTGCCAGACATAACATTGTTGAAATCTTTAGGTTATAAGGAGTCTTATGATCTAAAATCATCAATAACAAAGACGTATAAATTTTATAAAGATTTCTAATAACTTAGAAAGTTGGCAAGGGATGGTTTTCAGCTTTCATGCGTTCTTCAATCATTGGTATACGTTTTTCATCCTCAGCATGAACATTTCCGTAATACCTTCTTTTACTCACCAACCAAAGGTATTCGAACTCAACAGCATGCAAAATAGCATCCTTCATAACTGGACGAGTGTCCTTAGCGTTAAAAACAACTTTTCGTGTTTCAAATTTATCTATTAAATCTTTATCAGTAAAATAATTTATATTTTCAATGGCATCTGTTGATATGCCGCCACCCATGGCAGTTTTAAATCCTGCTGCCTTTGATTTTGTGAAAACTTTCTCAACAACATCAGTTATTTCTTGAGTTTCTATTTTATCTCTACCGAAACCATAAGATCCAACCAAATCAACTCTACCAACTGTAATGCTAGATAAACTGCTTATTTTGTCTAATTTAAGGATTTCGTCAAAATTTTCACATGCTGTTTTTGTTTCAATGTTAACAGCAAATTCAATATCATTGGCATTGTCTTTTGCAACATAAGTATCAATGGCATTCAAAAACTTACTAACAGCAAACGGTGTTTCGGCCATCGGGGCAACAATGCCTTTAGCACCTAAAGATAATCCCATGTATATGTCTGTTATTGCTTCAACACCTCCAATTTTTACAATTAATGGAAGATTTGCAGTACTTATGACATCTTTTAATCTCATTAATTCCTCAATCCTACTAGCCTCAGCCTCAAATTCTGCTTTAATTTCAAAGACCCCGAACTCATTTGATAATTTATTTAAGACTTCAACCATTCTTTTTTCAATAACGTTCATTTAATCTCCTATAAATTGCATATATTTTTTTCTTTCTTCGTTTGTTATTTCCGGTGTCATTTCATGTAACGGATTGCTCTCCATTGAACCATCTTTAGTGATTCTACTTGTTATCTTTGGAAAGTAAGTTTGTTCTGGATCTATTGGAATGATTGATAAAAATGGCCCTTTTGTATTTAAAATCACGTCAAGATTTTTAGATAAATTTCTCTTGCTTAATAGCATGTATGCCATGTTATATGTTTTAGCTAGTTTTTTCCAGTTTGGCATTCCAAGTCCAGTTTTCTCATCACAACCTACATATCCTCCACCAAAATAATTTCTTTGTGTCATTCTTATGCTTGCGTAACCGTTATCAAAGAATATGAAAATCTTTAAATTTAATTTGTTTATTTCAACAGTTCCAAGTTCTTGCATGTTTTGAATAAAGCCACCGTCACCTTCAATTAAAATTGTATTATTCTTAGGTAATTTTAGGGAAGCACCAATAGCTCCTGAAAGACCATAACCCATCGAAGCCATTCCTTTTGTGTTCATTATTACTTGCCCAGATTTTTGTAAAAAAGCTTGTTGAACAGTAGTGTTTGCTGAACCACTTGAGCAAGGAATGATGGTATCATTTTTTGATGTTTTCTCAGACAATAGAATTGAAAAATCATATGGATTAATAAAATTACCTTTTGAATTATTACAACTTTCACTTAAATGAAAATGATTTTTTATCTTGTTACAATAATTTATCCAACCTGAAGTATCTTTAAAACCGTAGTTTGATGTAAATAATTTTTTTAGAAACTTTGTACTATCTGAATTTATAGGAATATCAATTTGAGGATGTCCCTTTGTCAACTCATCCTTATCAATATCCACCATCACTTTAAATGCATTTTTACCAAACTCTTTCCAATTGAATCCTGTTTGTTGCAGTCCAAGTCTTGATCCAACTGATATAATGAAATCTGCTTGTTGTATTATTAAATTTGCATATCTTTGGCCCCAAGTATTAGGCCTTCCATAATATAACTTAAAATTCGAGTCTATAAGATCTATGCCATTCCATGTTGTTTGAACTGGGATGCCAATTTTTGAAAGATTTTTTTGTAAATCAATGATTTGATTTCCTTGTACACCTCCACCTAATAATATTATTGGTCTTTTAGCTTCTTTTAATCTTTTTATGACTTCTGGAAATCTTTTTAAATGTGAAATATTTTTTTCAATCTTTAGTTTCAAATCTTTATAGTCACTAATTTTTTTATTTGAAGCTTGAACATCTAATGGAATCTCAATAAATACACTTCCTGGTCTTCCTATTGAAGAAAGCCTGCATAATGATTTGAAAGAAAATTCATTGATTGGCTCTTCTAATCTAGTACTCTTTTTAGTTATTGGTTCCATTAAAGAAACCCCATCAATTTCTTGAATTCCTCTTTGTCTTAGACCCCTAGATAAGTCAGATGTTTTAACTTGACCACCAATTATTAATAATTCCCTACTTTCAATATGACTTCCTGCAACACCGGTCATCGCATTTGTAACTCCTGGACCAGCAGTAACTAGGCAAAAGGCTTTCCCAGATAACTTCTTCTTTTTTGCGGTTAAATTAAAGTATTCGCATGCCATTGTTGTAGCAACCTCATGCACAAATGGGATCATAACAAAATCTTTTCTTAAGGAATTTAGAATATGCATTATGTTTCCACCTGCAATAAAAAAACAATGAGTATAACCCTCGTCCTTTAACCACTGCGAAAGCTTATCACTGTAATTATTTTTCATTTTAAAGATGTCGTTCCAAAAATTTATCTAAAGAGGGATAAATGTTTTTACCTGAAAAGGATTTCCATTTATAAAATCCGTCCGAAATAGCAGCGAAGGATATCTCACAATAATTTGCTGCATCAAAATCTTCACGAGTGTCTCCAACATAAACAAACTCTGAATCACTTATAGAAATCTTTTGTTTTATTATTGAAATAATTTTTTTTAAATTATCTTTTTTGTCATATGAGATGTTATAAGTATCTTTGCAAGTTATCATGTTAAACACATCAATTAAACTCATGTCTTTAAGAATATTTTTTGTAGGCATGCTTGGCTTATTTGTGACTATCCCTAGATAAATATTTTTATTTTTTATCTCTTCAAGTTTTTTTAAATCAAATTTCTTTTTATATCCAAGATATCCCTTATTATCATAATGTTTTCTAAAGGATTTTATGAAATTTTCTTTTAAATGAGATTTATCCCCATAAAAATTATTAAAAATTTTATCTATTGGAGGACCAATATTTTTTTTAAAAAGACTCTTTTCAGGAGCCTTCAAGCCAACAATTTTTGATGCATAAGAGAAACTATCAAATAGACCATAGGATGAATCAACTAAGGTGCCATCAACGTCAAAGATAATGCATTTAATCATCCCACAACTTCCATGGAGCATTATTTGATTCATACATATTATTTAAAATATCTTTTTCTCTAATTGTGTCCATTGGCTGCCAAAAGCCATTATGTTTGTATGAATTTAATTGATTTTCGTTTGTTATTGTCTTAAGTGGCATATCCTCCCATGGCATATGATCACCCTCAATATATTTAAATATATCAGTCTCAAGTACAAAAAAACCTCCATTGATCCATGTTTGACCTTTCTTTGGTTTTTCATCGAACTTACGAACATTTCCGTCAGCTTCAATATCGAGAACTCCAAATCTGCCTGGCGGATTGACAGCCGTAACTGTGGCTATTTTTTTTGAATGCTTATGATTTTTAATTACATCTGTAATGTTGATGTCACCAACTCCATCACCGTACGTGAATAAAAAAGTTTCACCATTTGGTATATATTCTTCAATTCTTTTTAATCTACCACCAGTCTGAGTATCTTGACCAGTATCAACGCATTTCACATTCCAGTCTTCAGCATTGTTATCTGAAAGACTAAAGTCATTCTTAGACAATTTAAATTCAATATTTGAATTATGGAGTGCATAATTATAGAAATATTCTTTTATATAATAACCTTTATAACCGCAGCAGATAATGAAGTCTTTTATGCCATGTGATGCATATATTTTCATGATATGCCAAAGTATCGGCTTACCACCTATTTCTACCATAGGTTTCGGCTTATCATAGGTTTCTTCAGATAATCTAGTTCCTAATCCGCCAGCCAAAATAACAGCTTTCATAAGTTTTCCTGTAAAGTCAAAACGAATATTCTAAAGCAATTAACAAAAATATGTAATTTAAATACATACATGACATATTTAATAAATAACAATTTTTGATTTATAATTATCCTATTCAAAAGACTATAAGGATTAAAAATGGATGATTATATAAGAGTGCCATACGGCTCAACCGTTCATGGAGATGAAGAGATTAATGCCGTTGTTGAAGTTTTAAAAACAACCACTCAAATGTCTAAAAATGTTCGCGAATTTGAAGCGAAAGTAGCTGAAAAGTATGAACATGATTATGGAATAATGGTAAATTCTGGATCTTCTGCTCTTTATTTATCAATGGAGGCACTTAATTTACCTGAAGGTTCTGAAGTTATTACACCCGCTTTGACTTTTGGAACAACTGTTGCCTGTATTGTTAATAGTGGATTAGTACCTGTATTCGTTGATGTCAAAGAAGATACTTATTGTATTGATGAGACAAAAATTGAAGAAAAGATAAATGAAAATACCTCAGCAATTGTAGCGCCAGATTTGATGGGAAACATTTGCGAATGGCCAATTATTAGAGAGATGGCTGATAAATATAATTTAAAAATACTTGTAGATTCAGCAGATACTATTGGCGCCACTTATGATGGAATTTCTACTGGGAGTTATGCCGATATTGCAATTACAAGCTTTTATGGTTCTCATATTATTAATGGGGCCGGAAATGGGGGAATGATAGTTACCTCAGATAAATCGGTAGCAGATAAATGTAGTCTATTAAGATCATGGGGAAGAAGTTCGTCGTTGTTTGTTGAAAGTGAAGCTATTGAAAATAGATTTAATGTTCAATTAGAAGGAATTCAGTATGATGCAAAATTTGTTTTTGAAGAGCTTGGATATCAGCTTGAACCATCTGAGATAAGCGCTGCTTTTGCATTGGTTCAATTTAATAAGCTTGATAAAAACATGGAGTTAAGAAATAAACATTTTGATTCCCATTTAAAGTTTTTATCAAAATATTCTCAGTACTTTTCTCTTCCAAAGCAAAATCCAAAAGCATACACATGTTGGCTTGCATTCCCTATGGTTGTAAAAAAAGATGCTCCTTTTAATAGAACTGATATGCAGATTTTTCTTGAAAAAAGAAATATTCAAACTAGAGTAGTTTTTACTGGGAATGTTCTTCGTCAACCAATGATGAAAAATGTAAAATATGTTGGTAAAGCTGATGATTTTGTAAATGCTGATAGAGTAATGAAACAAGGAATTTTATTAGCTTGTCATCATGGGCTTGATGATGAAATGATTAATCATCTATATCAAAGTATTGATCTATTTGTAGAACAATACACATGATAAGTTTATAAGTGCGTATCTCTGAGAATAATCTAATTTTTGATTTAGATGGAACACTCTTTGACTCTGCACCTGAAATTTTACTTTGCCTTAAAAAAGCTCTTCAGCTTAACAATATTGACATCAAAGACGATTTAAATAAATCAATAATTGGTCCACCTCTCAAAGAAACACTCAAAAATTTAGTTCAAAAAAAAGATACTGTTAAAATAGATAAAATAATTGAAAATTTTATAGAGTTATATGATTCTGATTATTGCTATAAAACTAAACTATACAAAGGAGTTCAAGAAACATTAAAGATTTTAGAAAAGAAAAAAAATTTAATGCTTATTACTAATAAAAGAATTGCTCCAACTGAGAAAATGTTAAAAAATGCAAAAATTAGTGAGCTTTTTGATAACTATTTTTCTGTAGATCCAAATGATCAGTCAAAAAAAGATAAAAGCACGTTGATTTCAAAAACAATTAAAGACTATAAAATTAATCCTAAAAACACTGCATATATTGGAGACACTATGGGAGATTTTCTTGCCTCTAAGAAAAATAATATTAAATTTATCTTTGCAGGTTGGGGATACGGTAAATATGTAAAAGATGCAGACTTGCACCTAAACGATATAAGAGAGATGTTATAAATATTTATTTATTTGTTCGATTGTAAAATCATAAATATCTTTATTTAAAAAGAATTTTTCATACCAAACAGCAGTTTCCTTAATAGTGGTATCAATATCCATCAAAGGTTCCCAATCTAAAATATGATTAGCTTTAGATGAATCTAATCTCAATATTTTCGATTCAGGTAAATTTTCATTAGTCTCAATAACTATATTTGAGTCGCAAGAATTCCAATTTGATATAAATTTATTTGTTAATGTTTCTACATCAATTTCATTTTCCTCTTGAGGACCAAAATTAAATGAGTCAAATATATCTTTTTTATTTGAGTTATAAATTGCTAATTTTAAATAGCCATTTACAACATCAATCACGTGTTGCCATGGCCTAATTGCATTTGGACTTCTTAGAACGATATCTCTTTTATGTTCTATGGATTCAACAATATCAGTTACAATTCTATCCTTTGCCCAATCACCACCACCAATAATATTTCCAGCTCTAGCAGTACACAACTTAAGACTATTAAAAGAGAGGGCATGTGATTTTGTTAAGATTTCTGTACATGCTTTTGATGCACTATAGGGATCCTTTCCTCCCATAGGATCTGATTCAATAAACCTTTCTCCAAATTCATTATTTTCATAACATTTATCTGTTGTAATACAAATAAAATTCACATTTGTATCTAAATTTTTACAACTTTCAAGGACATTCAAGGTACCAATAACATTTGTATTGAAAGTCTCGATAGTCTTCTCATAACTCTCTCTAACTAATGGTTGTGCAGCTAAATGAAATACGATGTCTGGAGAAATTTCTTTTATAGCAGAATTTAATTTATTAAATTTGCAGATATCAATATATTTTTGATTTATTTTATTTTCAAGATTTAATAACTTGAATAAGCTTGGTGAAGTGTTTGGTTCTAGACTAATTCCATATAAGGAAGCACCCATTTCGTGAAGCGCGACTGAAAGCCATGAGCCTACGAACCCAGATGATCCAGTAATAAGTATCTTTTTATTTTTATAGAAGTTTTGCAAAATTTTTAACTACTTTTTTTAATTATCAAAAACAACTTAATATAAGTTTTAGAAAATTTAATTCAATGCTTTAAATCTTTTATTTGATTTATTATATATTATTCTTTATCACAACTATTCAATTAGCATAAATATAATTTTTCTAAAACATATATAATATGATTATTTCTCAATGTCTTTATAAATCTGCAAAATTTTAAAAATATGAAGCCGCTTTTAGAAATTCTAATACCTACCTTTAATAGGAATGAAAGCGCTGAGGCTGCAATTGAAAGTATTATAGATTGCAACGATCAAAGATTGACCGTTAGATGTAACTCTAATGGTTACGAACCAAATTTAGAAAAATTTCGAGATTTTGATTCCAGAGTTAATTATGACTGTTTTGAATCAAATAGAGGACCTCAAGCAAATAGCATAAAACTTTTCAATGAAACAAATGCAGAGTTTTGCATGCTTTTGTCCGATGAGGATAGAGTCAATAAAATGAATCATAAAAATATATTAAATTTTCTTGAGAATATAGATAACAATACTCAAGTTATTGCGTGTTCAATATTTGATCAAAGCACAAATGATTATTACTGGAAGCCTAGTTTAAGAATAATGGAATCTAACATACATAACTATGTTGCGCTAAGCCCATTATCGACTTACATGACAGGCTTAATTTATCGTGTTGAATCTTTGAAGGCAATTAATATTAGT
>NZIV01000017.1 GCA_002689995.1 Fidelibacterota bacterium | reverse complement strand
TGGTGGTGATACTGGTGGTGGTGATGGTGGAGCTTCATGCGAAGATACAGACAATGGTGCTGTAGACCCATATGGTGATGGCTGTGCTGAATATAATAGCTTCCCTTCATGGTGTGGTAATTATGATGACGATGATTTCATATCTAATGAAATGTGTTGTGTTTGTGGAGGTGGAACTACTAGTGACGGTGGTATGGTTATTATTGATAATCCAATTGCCCACACAATAAAAACAATGGATAGAGATGATAGAGTTGACTTTATTAATCAAATTAAATCTAATAGAAGATCAGTATTTAATCTTATTGATCCTCCAATGATTGTTGATGTAGAAGGAAGTATTTTATTGAATCCTGCTCCTAATAATCGAGTAATTAGTTATGAAGTTAATGTTTTTTGTGATGCATGTCTTGATGGTGAAGCATGGAGTGGTTCGTTTAATTCTCCTACTACAGACTTCTTACTTTATGGTATTGATGAAGGTGTAGATGTCTGTGCGGAAGTAAGAGCAGTTAGTAGTAATACAGCAACAGTTTCTGCATGGTCAGATGCAGCATGTACAAGTGCTGGTTGTGGCCCTAACTGTGTTGCCGGTGACGCAAATAATGATGGAAATGTAAATGTTTCTGATATTGTTTTATTAGTTGGATCTATTTTGAATAATAGTGGTTCTACTGATGGCGTTGAGTGTGGTGATATGGATAGTGGTGGAGTCATAAATGTTTCAGACATTGTTGCTATAATTAATATTATCTTAAATCCAATGAATAGCACTTCAGATGCTACCGAAGCAAAATTAAACATCGGTACTGATGTTTCAATTGTCGCTGATGGACAATTAAGTGCAATTCAAATGGTTTTATCACATGACAGCGATTTTAGTTTAGAATTAACTCAAGATGCTTGGGTTGCTGATTATTCTACGATTGATAACAAAACAACTCTAATTGTTGTAATGCCAAGTAGCGAGTATTTATTTACTCCGAATGGTGAATTTACAATTGAGGAATCAATTGTATTAAATTCTGAAAATCAAATTGATGTTACTGTAAATTCATTACCGATAGAATTTTCTGTTAGTGATGCGTATCCTAATCCATTTAACCCTGTAACAGTATTAAATATTAACTTACCTAGTGAAAGTATGGTTAAGGTTAATGTTTATAATGTTACTGGACAAATGATTGATGCTATATATAGTAATAGCTTAACTGCTGGCACTCATAGCATTTCATGGGATGCAAGTAATTTATCTAGTGGTGTATATTTAATCAGAACAGAAGCTGGTAAAAATATCTCAACACAAAAAGTTATGTTACTAAAGTAAATTTCAGAAATATCTGATAATATTAGAACCCCGATCATACGATCGGGGTTCTTTTTTACAATTTATAAATGGATAGAAATTGGCAATTATAAATGCAATAAAAAATGCACTGTTTCAAGTAGATATACGAGTACTGGGATTATATAGAATTATTTTTGGTAGTGTTCTATTTTTTGATCTTTGGAGTCGTTTATCTGTCATTCATTTATTTTATACAAATAAAAGTATTTTCCCTACATCATACATTTTATCGTCTCCATATAAAGTATTACCTTTTACATTATTGCCTGCTTTTAATCAGCCGTGGGAAGTAGAGTTATTTTTATATACTGGACTATTAGCATGTTTATTTTTTATAGCTGGTTATAAAACTAAATTATCCCAGATTATAGCATCAATAGTTGTCCTAAGTTTTCATAACAAAGTTACTACCTTGGAGAATGGCGGTGATATGGTTGTTAATAATTTTATTATTTGGTCAGTTTTTCTTCCATTGGGACTATCTTTTAGTATTGATTCAATTATAAAAAGTTTAAAAGAAAAAGTTGAAAATAATATTATTGAGTTAAATAGTTATAATAAAGTAAATAAAAAGATATATTCTATTGCTTATTTTGCATGTTTACTGCAAATTGCAATGATTTATTTCTTTAATTATAAAACAAAAACAGGTGATACTTGGAATAACTTAACTTCTCTTCATTATTTTTTTGAATTAGATTCTTTTCTTACACCTCTTGGATATTGGGCAAAAGATTTTTTTTCTCAAGAATTTAAATCTTTTTTAACATGGATTACTTTAATTATTGAAATGAGTGTTCCTTTTATAATATTTATTCCAATATTCACAAAATATATCAGAGCTATTTGCTTTACAATTTTAATAGGATTTCATCTATGCATAGGTTTATTCATGGATATTGGTTCGTTCTCATGGATTATGATAGCTGTAGATATATTATTATTAACTAGCTTAAATTTTAATTTCATTAAATTTTTTCTTAAGAAAATTCATGGTGCACCAATAACTTTGATTTATGATTCTGATTGTGGTTTTTGTCATTATGTAGTTAGAATTATAAAAAGATTAGATTTATTTAATAAAGTTACAATTTATGGAAATGAATGGGTAAATACTGAATATGATGATATTCGAACACGGTCTATTTTATTATTTAAAAATAACGATTCAAATATTATATATTCGCATCACAATGCTTTTTTTCAGCTGTTAAATAGACTTCCATTTGGGTTTTTATTTGGATGGATATTAATTATACCTGGAATAAATTTAATTGTCAATTTATGTTATAGAACTATTGCGAATAACAGAGCAAATATAAGTAGTTCCTTAGGGCTTAATACGTGTGGTGTTCCGCAGCAACCTTTAATACAGCCTAAGCAGAAAAATATAGAATCAAATGTTCTCAAGTGGCCAAAAATTATAATAATAAATTCAATAATAATCGGATTACTTATAGCAAATATACAAAAATCTTTAATTGTAAATGAACCATATAAATCTGATTACAATTTTAAGGAAACACAGCTAGGTAGGAAAGTGTTGCGTTATTTGCGTATGAAGCAAAATTGGAAGATGTTTGCTCCTAGTGTACTCAAAAGTGATGTTATTTTAGTAACAGATATAGAAACTATTAAAAATAAGAGGATTGATCCATTTACAGGGAAAGAGCCGCTGAATATTGATAGTGTTGACTTTAGGAAAATGAATATTAATTACGGTCAATTTGTAAGGAAATTTATGAAAAGATCTGTTAAAAATAAAACATCCTCAACTTTGAAACAATTAGAACAGTGGCTAAAAAAACCTATAATAGATATAAATGGTAATCGTTATTCTAAAGCTCGAAGTTTTAAAGTATGGAAGCTGACTCAATATTCGTCCAAGCCAGGAAATGGGCCAAAAAAAATTCGTAAAGAGTTAGTATTAGAATTTCCGAAAGAAAAACAACAAGAAAAAAAAATACCCGTAAATAGAAAAAATAGATTTAAAAATAAAAACAGATATAATAGCAAGAAGAAAGTATCAAATAAGCCAGAAATTTCTGAGTAATTGTTAATGTTGCATTTGTAAAATTCCTTCCTAATACCCTAATATAAGTAGATATTAAATTATAGTATTTAGAGGATTCAATGCAAAATTTTACACATAATAAACATATTTTATTTTTTATAACTTTTATAGTATTTAGTTTTTCAATAGAGATAGGAATTGAGTCATTTGAGCAGCAGAAAGATGGAACCTTTTTAGCTGACGTTTACATGATAAATGAGGTGCCTCTTGCTGGGTTTCAATTAGACTTACTACCTAAGGATTATTTTGAAATAATTTCTATTACAGGTGGGAATGGAGAGAAATCAGGGTTTAACATGAGCGCAGGAAAAAAAGGAACCATGCTAGGATTTTCCTTCTCTGGAGCAGTTATTGAGCCTTCAAAGTCAAATAAAATAAGTAAAAATATTTTATTTACTCTATCTTTAAAACCACTTAAACCTATCAATGATAAAACAGAGATAAGTTTTAATCCTATTATGGCAGGTAGAGGTGGAGAAAAAGTTACTACTACCGTAATACCTTTCAAACCGCTGATGCCAAAAAATAAAAAATAAAAAATTTAGAATTAAATAATTCTTAAAAAGAGGTATTTTCTATGACAAAAATTAAATTAATCTTTTCAAATTTTTTAATATATTTCACTGTATTAAATGCACAAATAGATTTATCTATCAACAATGGAAGTATAAATGCAGGTGATACATTTTCGCTTGAAGTATCTATAGCAAATCCTGATAATATTATTGGTGGTTTTCAGTTTATTCTAAACGACTTTCCTGATCAGCTAGATTTAATTAATGTAGAATCAACTATTAGAACAGATCATATGATGATTGATTTTGAAACAAGTACAAATGTTATTATTGCATTCGATATGACAGGGCAAGGTTTAGAGCAAGGTCTGGGCCCAGTACTGACTGCAACTTTTAATTCCAATTCTATTTATACTAATTCAATCAATATGAGTTTTTCAGACTTTTTTATTTCGGATTTGATGGGAACTCCGCTTAATGTAAATGCTACAGAAGGGTTAGTAGAGGTGTCTGGGGAGAATCCTCCACCAATTTTTCCACCTTCTGATTTAGTTGCTACCGGAGGATATCAGAATGTGAGTTTAATTTGGACTCACCCAAATCAAGCAGAGATATCAGGTTACAGAATATATCAAAATGGCATTTTTATTGGTGAATCAGATTTACCTAGCTATACTGTTAATGAATTAGAAACATTAGTTGAATATTGTTTTACAGTTTCCGCTTTTGACTCATTCGTTGAATCTGAGCAATCAGCTTCTGTATGCGCTACTACAGTAGATCAGTACTTTGAAGTTGCTCAAAATTTAACAGCAACTGTTGATGGACTTGTTTCAACACTTGATTGGGATACTCCAGAAGGATTTTTAGCAATTGGCCAGCCATGCGAAGAAGGTTGTACAGATTACAATAATCAGTGTATTTTTGATTGTAATTTACAGTGCGTATCTCAATCAACTGTAAATAGTTGGACTGGTGATGGGCTTTGTGATGATGGAACATGGAATATATTTTTAAATTGTGATGAATTTTCTTGTGATGGTGGAGATTGTTTGGATCCATATACTGGAGATTGTGTAGATGATGTCTATTATAATTTAAATAATCCTATTCCTGATAATGGTAAAGCTGCTTATGAGATAGAAATAGTAAATAATAGTCAGCGAATTGAATTACTTAATTATGAAGTGTATCGTGACAACCAATTATTAGGCCTAACGGACGAAACTAATTATATTGATGATGCCGGATTAGAATTTTTAGAAACTTATTGTTATAATGTTATTGCCGTTTATGATGAAGGGTCCTCTGGTTATTCAAATACTGCATGTATTGAAACTGAATTAAGTACACCTCAAAATCTTATAGTTATTCCAGGTCCTGGTGAATTGAATTTATCATGGCAATCACATCCTGATAATGCTCAAAATGAATTTAATATTTATAAAGATGGTGAATATTTAGCAACGACTGTAGGATTGGAATTTATTGATTCAGATGTAATACATAATACAGATTATTGTTACCATGTTAGTGCGGTATATGACTTAGGTGAGTCTGAACCTTCAAATACTGCATGTTCACAATGGGACTTGATGACTCCTATTGGACTACAAAGTCAAGCTGGTGATGCTAGTGTCCAGTTAGAATGGGATTTACCGGGGTCTTATATGACGCTTAGTATTGAAATCATGACAGATAGCTATCCTACAGAAACATCATGGCAGGTAATTAATGAATTAGATGAGATAGTCGCTAGTGTTGATGCTGCTACTGAAATGACTGCTGATTTTACTTTATATTCTTGGGAAGTCGAATTAATCCCTGGCAATTACACTTTTACTATTTTTGATACCTTTGGAGATGGGATATGTTGCATTGAAGGAGAGGGATATTACAATTTATCATTAGCTGGAACTGTTTTTTATACTGGTGGTGAGTTTCAAGCAGAAGAAAGTATTGAGTTTGGCCCAAATGGTAATATTGTAGCAATTTCTAATTCTGTCTACAATATACCTGTAATTGGAGATAGAGGTGGAATTCCTGAAAATATTGAAGAATTAGAATTAATCACAACAATTAGAGAAATAAATAATAATCCAGTTACTGAATTAAATTTATTTAGGAATTTACTTGGATTTAATATCTACAGAGATAACCAATTTATCACAAATGTGGATGAAGATATTACTGAATATGAAGATATAGGATTAACAAATAATATTGAATATTGCTATGCTGTGACAGCAGTTTATGAAGAAGGAGAATCTGAGGAATCTAATAATTCTTGTTCTACGCCGATTACAGGGATAGCTCCAGCTAATTTATTTGTACTTGGTTCGAATGGAGGATTAGATTTAGAGTGGGAAGGTGGCTCTGACCTTGTTATTGAATATCGGATTTATAGGGATAACGAATATTTAACATCTACAAATGAAATAAATTATTTTGATCAGGCTACGCAGGTGTATCAAGAATATTGTTATTATATAACCTCTCTTTATTCATCTGGTGAATCTATGCCAACAAATGTAATGTGTGCTCGCTGGGAACTAGATCCACCTATGGCGGTTATTGCAAATGCAGGAGATGCATCTGTAACCCTTAATTGGGATGAGCCAACAGCGTTACCCGCATGTGCAGATTTTATAATTCCATCATTGCCATACGATCATGAGGGAAGTACAATTGGGCAGTCAGATGATTGGTTGGTACAAGGCTGGGGATTGGAATCACAAGGAGCTGATCAGTCTTATTTATTAAGAGTTAATAATCCAACTAGTATTAATGTGTCACTATGCGGTGATGTAACTAATTATGATACAAAACTTGAAATTTTTACAGCAGATATGGAATGCGTTGAAACAACAACGGGTTATTATAATGATGATGCATGGGAAAATTGTACTAATAATCAGTCTGCTTTATATAATGTGGCTTTAGAATACGGAGATTATTATATTGTTGTCGATGGTTATAGTGCCCAAGAAGGTAATTATGAACTTCATGTAACAGAAGTTGGTGGTACTGTGCAAAATTCTAATTTTGGAGATGGATTTAACAAAAGATTGATAAAATCTTTTAAAGAAAATCAGGCTTATGAATTAGAAAAAATAAATATAGAGCGTCATGAAGATTCTTGGGTTGCGGCCTTAAATAATACTTCACCCCTTAATAGAGCTTTAACTGGATATAGAATTCATAGAGAAGAGCAAGAAGTAGGAAACACTGAGCCTGCAATTTTAACATTTACTGATGAAGGGCTGCAAAACAACGCTGAATATTGTTATAGAGTTTATGCAGAATATGATGAAGGCGATTCAGAGCCTTCCAATGAAGCATGTGCTACACCAATTACAGGTATAGCTCCGACAGATTTGTATGTAGTAGGTGAAGGAGGTCAAATTCACTTAACTTGGCAGAGTGGTGGTCTTGGGTTAGTCGAATATAATATTTACAGGAATGGTGATTATCTAGCATCATCTTCAGAGTCAGAATATTTTGATACTTCTGCTGAAAATGATGTAGAATATTGCTACATAGTAACGGGTGTATATTCATCTGGTGAATCAATGCCAACAAATGAATCGTGTGGTATGTGGGTGCTAGCTGCACCATTAGGACTGACAACAACACCTGGGAATGGTTTTATAGAATTAAATTGGAATGAGCCTGGTACTAATTTATGTGCTGATGCGGTTATTCCTCAATTACCGTATAGTGATATATCATCAAATGTAGGGATGGGAGATGATTGGTTGGTTCAAGGTTCTCAAGGTTCAGATTATTCATACATGTTGACACTTGGTTCACCTACAGTTATTGATGTCACCTTGTGTGGGATGACAACTGATTATGATACAAAGCTTGAAATTTTCACCGCGAATGATGAATGTGTAGAAACAACCACAGGGCAATACATTGATGACGATTATACAAATTGTCCTGATTATATAGCTCCATATCCACCTAGTGGATTATGGGGTGTATCCTTAAATCCTGGTGTATATTATATAGTAGTAGATGGATTTGGTGGCTCTGAAGGTACATTTGAAATAAATGTTACACAGTCAGGGTTGGCTCAAGGTGTTAACCCAAATCCAATTTCTGAAAGTATTCGATATGAAGAGTCAAAGTCTGGACTAGAGATTAATGATTTTGATTGGGTTACAGCAGATGGTAGTAATTATAGTGGAGAGCCAATACAAATTGAAGAACGTAATCTTATAAACTTTCAAATGTTTAGAGATGGAAATCAAATAGTAGAATTAGATCCTAGTATATATAACTATATTGACAATGGATTAGAAAATGGTACAGAATATTGTTATCATATAGTTGCTAATTATGATCAAGGTGCATCGCAACCGACACCTGAAGTATGTGATTCACCTGATGCAGGACCAATGTGTCCACCTGAAAATTTAATGATTAATTCTGAAGTTGGTCAGGATTATGTTGGGCTCTCATGGGATGCTCCTGATGGGAGTTGCCAGGGAGCATATGTTGTATCTGGGAATGGTGGAAGTCAAGGTATTGCTACTGATTGTGTCACAGATGAAAGTTATTCTGGAATGACTGATTGTATTGGTTTCTGTTTTAGGAATGAGAATTTAGATTGGATTGGTGATGGTTGGTGTGATGATGGTCGATATGGAATTGATTTATTGTGCGAAGAGTGGGGATGGGATGGGTCTGACTGCGAGGGTGATGGTATTGGGTTTTCAGAAAAAAATGTTATTGATAATTCAGGATTTGAACCTGTAGATATGCGGGATAGGCTTGAGGGCTATAATATATATAAAGATAATCAGTTTTTATCATATACACTTGAAACTAATTATTTTGATAGTGAGATTGATTTTAATCAAGAATATTGCTATAAAGTTAAAGCAGTTTATTCAGAGGGGGAGTCTAATCCAACTTCTATAGAATGTGGAACAGTACCAGACCCTGCAGGCTATTCTGTGCTTGAGGGACCAAGTTTTGATATGAATGCTGGTAGTCAAGCAGAATTTTCGATTAATTTAGAAAATCAGGAAGTAGTTGCAGGCTTTCAGTTTACTCTTAATCCAGATCCTAGTTTAATATCTTTTGGTGAAGTATCTCTAACACCAAGGTCTGAAGGATTTTTATTAGAAGCAAATTTACAAGAGAATGGATCATTGATTATAGTTGGATTTGATATTAATGGAGAGCCCCTGCCTGTTGGGCAAGGACCAATTCTAAATATTAGTTGTACATCTGATTATGTATTGAGTCCTCAGGATATAAATATTATCTTTTCTGAGGTTTATATTGGTAATGCAGAAGGAGAAGCGATTCCCTTATTTGCAAATACTGGTACAATAACAGTTGTACCAGAAGGTGCTATTGAGCTATCATTATCAGGAGGAGAATTAAATACAGGTGAAGAGATAGCAGTAAATTTGTCATTAACAAATGACGTTGCTGTTGGAAGTTTTCAGATTTATATAACAGATACTCCGGATGTAGTAAGTTTTATTGAAATATCATCAACTGATAGAACGACGGGTTTTGTTATTGATGCAAATGAAGTTGATAACGATTTAATTATTGTTGGTTTTGGTGATGTAATTCAGCCAGGAAGTGGACCTATCATGACACTGACTTTACAAGGCGTATCATCAGGTATGTCTGAATTAGAGATTTTTGATGTTGTCTTTTCTGATATTGATGAAAATTTGATTCCTGTGATGACATATTCAAGTCAGATAACTGTATCTACAATTGTCTCTGTTAATATTGAATTGAGTCCAATGATGCAAAATCTAGTTTCATTTGGAGTCATTCCTGAGGATAATAATATTGAGTCAATTTTATCTGATACAGATGTCTTAGTTGTTTCGAATGATAATAGTCAGTGGTTTGTACCTAGTTTTTCAGTTAACCAAATTAGTGATTTGGGCTCAATTGAAGGCTACCGTGCAATAGTTGCAGGAAATGAACAGCAAGTTATACCAATTTCAGGCCAGCCAATAGATTTGAATGAGATAATATTGCTTGAGCCGGGGAAAATTAATTTGATGCCATATTTTTCATTTTTACCAATGACCGTACCAGAGGTATTTAATGGTTTAGAAAATAATATCTTATTAGTGAAAAATGATCAAGGAGAATATTATATACCATCAATTGGAGAAATGTCTTTAACTCAAATGAATTTTGGAGAGGCTTATCAAGTTTATCTTTCGGGAGATGAGGCTATCGAATTTACTTATCCTACTGGTTCGCTGGCTTCTTATATAGACCTTGGCGAATACAAATCAAAAGCGGAGGCAAGAAAAACTGAATATTACCCTCAATTGAATACTGGAATATCTCATCCAATTTATATTGATCAATTGAGAGGTAGTTTTAATTTAGGAGATGAAATTGGCGCTTATGCTAATGGTCGGTTTGTAGGTGGAGTTAAAATTACAAATAATAATTCCGCTATGCTTATAGCAGCCGGAGGTTTTGATAGCTATGGAGTTGAAATTGAAGGGTATAATCTGGGTGATAAAATTGATTTAAGATTATGGAGTAAAGATTTAAATCGAGAATTAAGAATTGAGTCTAACTTTGATTCTCCATATTATGGAATAAATCCCATAAGTAGAGGAAGCGTTGAAGTTTATAAGATGGATGCAATTCCTGAGCAATATTTTTTGAGTCAAAACTACCCAAATCCATTTAATCCAACAACTAGTATAGAATTTGCAATTCCTGAAGATACTTATATTAATTTAGCTATATATGATATTATGGGTCGTTTAGTAAAAACTTTAGTAGATAGTAAGATTGGTGCAGGCTATCATAAAGTTGTTTGGGATGGTACTGATTCTGATAGTATGAAAGTAGCAGCAAGCCTTTATATATACGTATTAAAAAATAATAAGGTTACAATTACAAAGAAGATGGTGATAATGAAATGATATATAGAAAATAATAAAAAAATAACTTGTAATTAGTAGTGTAATGATTTTAACATCGTTAGTTAGATTCTTTACAATTTGTAATAAATTGCATATTAATACAAAAAAATATTTCAAGAATTTAGTTTTAATTAGTTTCGATTTATAGAGAGAAAGTGATTTATATCAAATCATATTTTAATTTAACAGAAATGGTTTGTTACAATTTGTTAGAAGCTATAAATTTTCTGCGGTTGCTTTAAGAAATTTTCTTTTTAGTAAGAATCGAGCTTAAAGGCAGATTAAATAGGACAGAGGAGAAAACCTTTTATGAAAAATATTTCTAATTTAAAAAAGGAGAAATGGAAAATGAAGAACGTTATGATTTTGTTGTTAAGTATATTGACAACGGGGTTATTTGCTGGAGGATATTCCCCAGAACATGGACCTGGAGACCAATGGTTACCAACAGGTTCAACTCAACAGGCATTTATCATTTTTGATGAAATCACCTTAAATGGTGATGCTGTAGATAGCGGTGAGCAAGGCGGTGCTACAGGTGTATGTGATAGTGGTGAATGTGATATTTTAGGTGCAATGTACAATGGCCAATGTGTTGGTTGGAGTTATATGCCTAGTATTAATGGTGGCGTTACACTAGCTATAGAATTAAATGATGGTACTACAGAGGCTACTTTTGGTTATCCTGCAATTAATGCAGCGTTTGCACCAGAAATAACTTTTAATTTTTATGATAACAGTGAAAGTAAAATGTATTACAATGTAGCTGCTTCAGGTTTACAGACTGGTAATGCCTTACAGTATGGCGCTATGTATATTTCTGGTTCTACCGATCTTTGTAGTTCTAATGGTGCACTATTTGGACCAGTAGAAGAGTATTGTGCTGATGGTGCTGGTTGTGAATTATCAAATTACGCTGATGGTTCTGCAGCAGCTGAATTTGACGCTGTAGGTACGAGTGATGCTGCTTGTGGTGGTTTTTCTGCTTGTGGTGACGAGTCAATTACAGCATTAAACTCATCAATGGGTGCTCCGTATTTAAATGCTGATAATAGCCTTTGTGAATATGGTGGTTGTTTAGATGCTAGTGCAAGCAATTTTGTTGCTAATGGTACTGTAGATTTAGGAGGATGTACTTATGAAGCTCCTGATGTTGATTGTTCTTATGCATACGAAGCGGACGGAACTACTACTTTAACTTTTGGTGCTCCTAGTGCTTGTGGTGATGGTGAGTTTGAATGTGGTAGTGGTGAATGCATTCCTGCTAGCTACTTTTGTGATGGATCTTCTGAATTTGGTAATGCATTTTGGGGACCAGATTGCTTAGACGGTTCAGACGAAGGATTAGATACATGTTGTGATGAGGGTTTATACGATGATTTAACATGTGGCGGTGGACCTGATACTAACTGTGAAGATACAGATAATGGTGCTACAGATCCTTATGGTGATGATTGTGCTGCTTATAATAGTTTCCCATCATGGTGTGGTAATTACGATGACGATGATTTTATTTCAAATGAAATGTGTTGTGTTTGTGGTGGAGGTTCTGCAGCAGATGGATCAATGATAGTTATTGATGATAACCCTGTTGCGGATGCTATCAAGACCATGAATAGAGAAGAAAGAATTAATTACTTTAATAATTATAAAAACCAATCTTCTAGTACAAGAAACTCAAGTTTTACATGTAATGGTGAAGCTTGTGATGGAACATATTCTTTAGTAAATACTACTGATGCATCAGGAAGTGTATTTGTAACAGAAGATAATGGTGCTGTTGATGCTGAAGGTGGAAGTGTTACACATACAACAGAATGTGTATATACGATGCCATTACCAGAAATGACTATTGATGGTTTTACAGCTGAAGAAGGTTGTATCACTACAGATTTTTCTGGAGTTTTTGATTTTGATGGCTCAGACGTTGATCCTGTTTGCGGATTGATGGCTGGTGAAGAATATGAAGTTACAGTAACAGGTTACAACGCAAGTGGCGATGGCACTGCATCTGGTTTTGGTTCTACTTTACCATTTGCATGTGAAGCAGATGATAGTTGTGTATCTATGTTAGATAATACACCATCAACATTTTCAATTAATGTTGAGTTTGCAGAAGGTGAAAGTTATGCTGATGCAGTATGGGAATATCAAGCATGCTTTGAGCAAGTTGATGGAGATGAAGCTGGATGTACAGGGCTTTCTAGTGCAACAAGTGTTAATATAAATGGTTTGAGCGCTTCAACAGAATATAGCGTTACAATTGAAGGTGTTAGCCAATATGGAACAGTTACAAGTACTACAGAAATGATTATGACAAACGAACCACCAGAGGGTGAAGTTTGGGCTTTAGATATTTCTGCTAAAATGGCTGTATTAGGTACTCAGTTAATTGAAGACCCACAAAATAGAATAGGTTTTTATCATGCAAATCCAGAAGATGCATTAACAAATGATGGCGCACCTATGCCTGTTGCTTCTGATGGTTTTGATGCTTACTGGGATGTTCCTGAGCCAATGGTGCCAAATCCAGACAATGAAATTCATTTCTATATAGTTAATAATTGGGATGAACAGACTGGATGGGGCCATGAATGGGCTTATGATATTAGAGCATACAGAGATGAACATTATGCTTCAAATAATACAACAACATTTAATGGTGTAGTAGTTGCAGAGGTTGGTGGTTTAGGTACTCTTACAATTTCACCTCAAGGATTGTATAACTTAGATACTGATTTAAGTCCTGAAAATTATGTGCCAGTTTATGCATTAGTTAATGGTGGCGGTCATGATGGAGACTATTACAAGATTGAGGGAGTGACTGATATTCCTTTGACACTTCAATCAGGTGTACCAGTAACAGTTGACTTTATTGTTGGTAATTTAGTTCCTGAAGCAGCTGATGATTTAACAAGTTCTACTTCTGCGAGTGAAGATGCAGAAGGTTCAGAATGGAAGCCAAGTTCAAGTATTTCGTGGGCGACAGATAGTTCATGTGATGTAGTGGTTGTTGAAGGTATAAATTATAACGATCAATCTCAAGGTCCTCAATTTGGATCACAGGGTTATGAATTAACTAAATGTAATGATTTTGAACAAAGATATCCTGCAACAGCATATAGTACTGCTTCTTCGAGTGAAAGAGGTGAGTCTGGTATGGAAACAGGTGGAAGAGATGTTTCTACCGATGGAAGTGAAGGTGATTCAGAATCTAACTTAGAATTTACAACCTCATATACATATACAGTGACTGCTGAAAGTAGAGCTGGTGTTGGTGCTTCAACATCTACTAGTTTAACAACTGTAGGTAATGTTGATCCAACATTTACAGATTTATGTAATAATGATGGTGGATATAATAACGATTGTGGTTCTGTTATATCATCTGATGCAGATGGTGCTGGTAGTGGACCAGAAACTGATGAAGGATTGGTAACAGATGAATCTGATGATGTACATTTATACCATACATATACAACTGCGCATGATGGTATTGGAAGATTAAGTGATGGTGGTACAGATGCAGATGGATTAGATCAATCTGGAACTCCAATGACAATAACATTAGGTTCTGAGTATACAGACCATGAAGGTTATTTATTAGATGCAAGCTGGAGTGGTGATTTAGAATTAGATAATCCAAATCATGCTGATGGAAATGCATCTTCAGTATCTTTTACAGTTACTGAACCAAATTCAGGTAACGGTTCTAGCTATACATTTGATTTAGCTGTAACTGATGATGATTGGTTAACTAACGGAAGTAATGGTTCTAACACTATAAATACTTCAGTAACAGTTACGATTTTACCTGAGCCAAACCAAGCTCCAGTTGCAGAAGTTTCTGTACCTGAAGGTCAATTAGATGAAGTTGGTGGTGGATACTGGCAGGTACCTCATAATGGTGATAATGATTATAATTGTGATGATTTAGTACCTTATGAAGATCAAGATTGTGATGATAATAGAGCATCAGTTACTTTATCACATAATGGTTCTTATGATCCAGATTGTGATAGCGAAGATCCACTTTGTGAAGAGCATGATAGATATTGGTCAGAAGCTGTTATGGGTATGACCTATAATGATCTTAATATGAATGGTCAGTATGATGAAGGTGAACCATGTAGTGATGATTGCTTATGGGCATTCGATGAAAATGGTATTGCTCCGGCAATTGATCCAGGACCTGAATCACATGCTGTAAATCATTCTCAAAGAACTGCTGGTGGAAGTGGTAATATTTGGACTTTAACTGTTCAAGATAACTATGGCGCAGAAAATACTGCTGCTAGAGGTTTTTATGTATTACCTGAACCAAATACACGAGCAATGAATGAAGGTGTTTACGATGCAACTTCAGAATTTGAAGTAGAATCAGATAATGGTTTAGTTCATTATATACCTTCAGGATCAGATGCAGCAACTGTAACAATATCTTTAGGATCTGTATCAGATTTAGATGGTGATTTAATGTTTTACACTACAACTATGAATGGTGATGTAGTTGATGAAGCAACTGGATCATGTGCCGGTGGTTGTGTAGTTGGTAGCGGAGAATTTTTAGGACAATTTGGAGTAGGAACACATACAGTTGAAACATGCGTTGTAGATGACTATGATGGTTATGAATACTTAATGTATGCTTCAGCAGCAAATGGAGCTACTGACCAGGTAGATATGAGTGTTCAGCCAACTAACGATGCGCTATCATGTTCATCATACTCATTCTCAGTTTTACCTGAACCATCACCTGTTCATGTTTCATCATTAGATGTAGTTGATCAGGGAATGAGTTACATAACATTATCATGGAATCCATCAGATTTCCGTGATTATCCAGTAGATGATGATCATTCTGAATATTTTGATTTAGAAGAATATGAAGAGAGTGCAACTCATTATGATGTTGAGAGAACAACTACTCCAACAGACGTAAATAGTTGGTCAAATATTACAACATTAAGTGTTGTACGTGAGTATTCTGCTTCAACTTGTGATGGTAAAGCTGATGATTATGATAACTATTCAGATGATTGTGAAAATCCAAATGATGCTCAAGCTTCAGATGATGGTGAATGGTTTTACATGGGTCGTGGTAGCGATGGAAAGTTTCATTTCTTAGATGAAGGACTTGATGCAAGTACAACATATCACTATAGAGTATATGCTTCTAATTCTCATGGAGCAGCTAGTAAAACTGGTAATGTTGTATCACATTCAACAGAGGCTAAGCCAGAATTGACATTAAGTAGTGATATGTCAGCTGAAATATATGCAGCTGGTGAAATGACAAATACATTAGCAGCTCAGTTTTCAGCAGCAGATGGTTTAGGTGGACATAATGTATCTTCAGTTACATCTTCTTATACTACATACGAAGGTACAAGTTCAAATGATGATGGATATGCAGGACCAGATGGTGCCTCTGTAGAAGGACCGGATGCAGTTGACTTTAGTTATGAAGTTACAGCATGGGAAACTGATCATGGTCAGTCAATTGAAGTATGTTTTGAAGATGCTGGAGATTACTGGGGTTATGATAAAGAAGGTAGTTGTACATCAACTGCTACATTTACAGCTTCAGAAGAATTCTTGCATCATCCGTTTAACTATGAAGGATGGCATGTATTTGGATCACCATTATATTTTGATGGTGGACCGGCAGATCCTCCAAATACAATGGATAATCTATTCTTAGCTGGATTATCAGATTACTCTGAAGGTAGTGACTATGTATGGTTTAGTCAAAATGGGTCATTTAGTCCTGGTACACCATATGAACATGGAACAGCTTATTTCTTAGGCTTAAATCATGACTTAGTATCATTTACAATGTCAGGTGGAGTATTAACTACTCATGATGGTAATTTAGCTGATGCAGATCATGTATTAAGTCGAGGATGGAATTTAGTTTCTCCTAAATTAGTTAGACCTGTAAGTGTAGATATGTTAGAGGTTACAGATGAACTTGGTACACATACATGGGCTGAAGCACAAACTTTAGGTATTGTAAGTGGTGAAGTCTTAGGTACAGATCAATATAGTAATTTTGAATCAAACCATTTTCATCCTTGGACAGGTTTCTGGATTCATGTTAGTAAATCATGTACATTAAACGTTACTCCTCATGCATTTGATGCAGCAAGAGAAAGTAAAGTTTCTGATGAATTTACATGGAATATGAATATTGAAGCTCAGTCTATAGATGGTGATGCTAGAGGTGATATTATTAAAATTGGTTTATCTGATAATGCATCAAATGATATCAAAGATGGTGAAGATACTGAAGACATACCTGTAATTACAATGGCTGATTCTTATTTAGATATCTATATGAAAGAATCTAATGGAATGACTTATTGGAAAAATACAAAAGAAATGATTTCTCCAGAAGAAGGACAGGCCTGGGTAATTAATGGTTATTCAGCAAACTCTAATTCAGATGTACAGCTAAGCTGGACAATGGATGAATTAGATGAAGCTTATGAAGTTAAAATGTATATCAATGGAGATGTAATTGATATGAGAGAAGAAACAAGCATTGTAGTTAGTACAGAATCATTAAATAATATTACTGTTATTGTTGGTAATGATCCTCTTGCTTCTGGTTTAGCTACTCCTGCTGAGTTTGCTCTTACTGATGCATATCCAAACCCATTCAACCCTGTGACAAGTATGCAATTATCTCTTAACGTAGATGGTTATACTTCTGTTAAAGTGTATAACTTAATGGGTCAAATTGTTGATGTTATCCATGAGGGTATGTTAAATGCTGGATTCCATAAAGTAACATGGAATGCAGAAGTAATACCAAGTGGTGTATATCTTGTTAAAGTTGAGCAAGGTGATAAGATTGCTACTCAAAAAGTTATGTTGATGAAGTAATCATATTAGTAAATTAATTTTACAGAATAAAGCCTCGGTTTACCGAGGCTTTATTTTTTTAAGGAAAAATTTATGTATAAATATGCTGTATTAGGTGCAGGAAGACAAGGCCAAGCTATTGCATATGACTTGGCTATTAATGGAAATTCAAAAAAAATATATATTTTCGATAAATATTTAGATATAGCAGTGAGATCGGCAAATAGGTTAAATAATTTATTAAAAAGTGATATATTTATACCTCAAAAACTAAATGTAACAAAAAGATTAGAATTAATTAAAATGTTAAATGGAATTGATACAGTAATCTCAGCTGTACCATATTTTTTTAACGAATTAATAACAGATGTTGCAATAGAAAATAATTTTAACCTAATAGATCTTGGTGGAAATACAGATATAGTAAAAAACCAATTATCAAAAGATAAAGATGCTAAATGTTCAGGAATAGGAATAACTCCTGATTGCGGAATGGGTCCTGGAATGAATATAACTTTATCATTGTTAGTAATGGAACAGTTTGATTCTCCTAAAATAATTAAAATTTATGATGGAGGTTTACCTCAAAATCCAGTTGAACCATGGAATTATAATTTATTTTTTAATATTAATGGCTTAACTAATGAATATGATGGTTCTGCAACATTTATAAGAAAATCAAGTATTACGGAAGTAGAATGTTTCTCAGATTTAGAAAACTTAAAATTTAATAAATATGGTGAATTAGAAGCGGCAGTTACATCTGGAGGTTTATCGACTATGCCGTGGACTTTTAAAAATATTCTGACTACTCTTGAAAATAAAACACTAAGATATAAAGGTCATTGGAATGATATGATTGCATATAGAAGGTTAGGTTTATTTAGTTTAGAGCCTATTCAATTTAAAGAAAATAATATTATACCAAGAGAATTTTATCACTATTTACTTGAACCAAAAATAAATGCAAAAAGAGTTGAAGATGTTTGTTTAATGAGAATAATCGGATCAGGACTTAAGGATGGAATTAAAAAAACTATTCAACTTGATGCTATTGAATTATATGATGAAATAACTGAATTTTCTGCTATGGAAAAGTGGACAGGATGGCATGCTTCAATAATTGCAATTCATATAACAAGAAATAAAATAAAAGGTGCAATTCCAGTTGAAAAAATTATGAAAGGCTCAGAATTTATATTGGAAGCAAAAAAAAGAAACTTTAATATTAAACTAAAAGAAATCTAATTAAATGAAAATTACAAAAATCATTCAATGGGATATGGGACATCGAATATTAAATCACCGATCAGTTTGTAAGGGATTACACGGACACAGATATAAAGCCGAAATTACAGTTGAAGGTGATTTAGTAAATGCAAGTTCAACATCTGAATATGGAATGGTTATGGATTTTGCAGATATAAAAAAAATTGCAAAAAAAGAAGTTCATGATAAACTAGATCATGGTTTTATGGTTTGGGATAAAGATGAGGAATTAATTAATTTTTTTAAAAACTCCGGAGGTCATAAAATGGTTAAAGTTACATTTACTTCCACTGCGGAAAATGTTGCAAAATATATATTTGAAAATATATCTAAAAAGTTTGAAGATAAGTATGGTACAGGACTGAAATTATCTTCTGTAAAATTATGGGAAACACCTACAAGTTATGTAGTATATGAAGGAAGATCATGTTAAGTATAAAAATTGGAATTACTATTTCATTATTAGCAGTTGTAATTGGTGCATTTGGTGCACACGGTTTAAAAGAAATATTAACGCAAAATAAATCTTTAGATATATTTCAAACAGCTGTTCGATATCAAATGTTTCATAGCATAGCAATAATAATTACAGGTATTTTAATATATTTAAATGTAGTAGATAGCAAACTCCCAACCTATTTATTTTTAGCGGGTATTATTATTTTTTCTGGTAGTTTATATATTTTATCAATTACTGATATTAAATGGTTAGGTGCTATTACTCCTATTGGAGGTGTATTATTTATTTTAGGCTGGGGACTATTATTTGTAGAAATTAATTTTTAAAAATAACATACTTTATATCTCTAATTCTTATCACTTTCTGAATTTTTTAGAATTAAATATAAACCAATCAAAATAATACCTCCACCAAACAGTACTGAAAAAGGTACAATTTCCTGAAATAAAATTAGTCCAAATATGGATACGATTATTGGTTCACCTAAAGGAATTGAAGCAATAGTATGTGATGGTAAAAATCGAATCGCATAATATAACATACTATGTCCAAGTATATTTGGAATAAATCCTAAAAGAAGAAGAAATATTGTTTCTTGAGTATTAGGCTTTCTAATAGGAATATCCATAATAAGTATAATACTCAATAATGTTAATGCAGCAGAGATATAAAGCATTCTACTATAAATTATTGTATCATAATTGTTACGAATATTTTTTGTAATAATTAATACTAAAGCCATCCAAAAAGAACAAATCACTGCAAATATATCACCTTTAAAGCCATCTGAATTTAATTTAACTTCAAATCCATACATGGTAACTCCACCAATGATAGTTATAATTATACCTACCAAAATTTTTGGATTAATTTTTATATTAAAAAATAAATAATTAAGAGAAACAGTAAAAATAGGAGCTAAAGTTCCAAATAAGGTTGCATTAGCAAGAGACGTCATTTTTACGGCTGAGAAGAAAAATGCAAAATGAATTCCTAAGAATATACCAGATATAAGGGTTAATAATCTTGTTTTATTAGATAGTGTTCCCTGAGGTTTAATTATACTAAAAAACCAAAGAATTATTCCTGCGATGGCCATTCTAGCAAATGCAATAGGAATTGCATCAATATTTGTTAAATATTTTACAATTATAGAAGAAGAGCTTATCGAGACTAAAGCAACAAAAAGTAATAATTTTATTTTAAAATTAAATTCCAATTAACGATATAAATCCTTGGTTAATAACTTATGAAAATGATTTACACCTAATTCATGAATGGAGGAAATTTTTCCAGGAAAATATTTACTAGATTTTAACCCTTTTTGTACTTTTAATACTGCATCTTGATCTTCTAATTCAACCTTATGTAGATTTCCACCTGCACCTTTTTTTTGTTTCTTAGAATCTAATAAAAAAGTTTCATAACGTATTAATGTTTTTTCTTTAGAAACTGGTTCAATTATATTTACAGAAATACCCCATGAATATATATTTATCATAATATTTGGATAAATCCAAAAATAAAATGCAGCAATTTTTTTAAACTTTTCAGGACAATTATCAAAAATTGAAAACGTATTCTCTGATGATTTTCCTATGGCAGTTTGTAAGGTTGCTTTTGGAAGAAGTTCAACTTTATAATTATTCATATTTATTTCTTTAGTTAAACCTTTATGGATAAAAGGAATATGTAATCCTTCCAAATAATTTTCTACATATAAAGCCCAATGTGCATTAATTTCAAAATTATTTTTATTAGATTTCTCCGGTTTTAAATCTTTATATGGGAACCAATTAAATAAATTCGAATAGTTTTGAATTATTTTATAGATTGAATTTTCGGTATTTGTTAAAAAATAAAAATTTAAAAATTCAATAAATGAGTATTTACTAAGATTTTCATTCTTTTTTATTTCATTTAATTGATTATCAAATCCTGGAGCACTTTTTACTTTTCCATTATTATCGAATTTTCTACCGTGGTATGGGCATTGAAAAGTTTTTTTTCTACAAGGAGAATCTAATAGTAAATGAGCTCTATGCGTACAAACATTTGATAAAATTTCATTTAATTGATTATCTTGGAATTTTAATATTATTTCTTCATTTAATAATTCAGGATAAACTGATATTGGATAAAGACCAATGTTGGGATTAAAAGCTGATTTATGGCCGATATATAAAGGATTTTTTCTAAAAATCTTTCCAACAGAATTTTTAAAAATTTCATCACTAAGGTAAAATTTTTTATCAATAAAATAGTTTCTTTCTGGATTTTTATGTAATTTCATATTTATTTTATAGTGTGATCTTCAGGCCTTCATAAGAAAAAATAGGATTAGTTTGACTATTTTTATTTTTGAGCCAATCACTTTCAATTTTTGCAAATTCATCTATTTCATCATCAGTTCTTTCAGGTTCATGATGAAAATAGATAATATTTTTTACTCCAGCATCATGACCTAATTTTGAGACCTCTCGAATAATTGAGTGGCCCCAACCATGTTTAATTTGCATATCCTCTTCTATATATTGAGCATCATGAATCAGTATGTCTGCATTTTGACATTCTTCTATTAATTTATGATATTCAATATTTTTAGGATATGGTGGATTAATTTCATTATCTGTAAAATAACAAATTAATTTATTTTGAACTCTAACATTAAATCCCATCGCACCTCCTGGATGATTTAAATGAACAGGAATAATATTAAAACCATGTTTAGCTAAAAAATCAAGGGGATTATTTGTTATAAAGTCAAAGTTTGATGGGACTTGATCTGGTGTTAATGGAAAATGTACACCATCCATTTGTTCAACTAATGAAGATAATATAACATTTTTTTTTAATAAGGTAGGAAACATATATACTGATCGACCTGGTTGATAAATAGGTTTAAAAAATGGAAATCCTTGAATATGGTCCCAATGTGAGTGTGATAATAAGATAAAAATATCTTTTTCAGGTGATTTTATTAGTTCAGTTCCTAAATCTCTAATTCCTGTACCTGCATCTAAAATTAAAACTTTATTTTTATGCGTTATTGAAACGCAAGATGTGTTACCTCCATATTTAATTGTATTTGGTCCCGGACTAGGTACTGAGCCACGGACACCCCAGAATTCAATAATTACTTCATTATTCATATAACTCCCATAAACTAAATATTAAATAATATCAATTGTTTTTAGCCAGAGATTATTTGAAATATTTTAAATCTATGTTTATGAAAATCATCACCTTATTATATATTTTATTTTAATTATAATATAAGTTTTATGATTAGCAGTATTTATTTGGATTATTTTTATTTAATTATCTAACTATAAAAGGTCAAAACTAAAAAATTGTTATCGTTATGAAGTATAGAGTAAATTTATTAGTTAGCATAATCAAAAATAATCGAATTTATTAATGGCAAATTTCTATTTAACAACCCCTTTATATTACGTAAATGATGAACCTCATATTGGCCATGCTTATACTACAATTCTAGCAGATGTAATTGCACGATATAATAAGTCTTTAGATAATAACGTATATTTTTTAACTGGAACAGATGAACATGGACAAAAAGTTCAGCAAGCAGCAGAAAATAGATCTGTATCTCCAAAAGAACATGTTGATGAATTTGTTCAACGTTTTCAGAAAATCTGGGAAAAATTAAATATTTCCTATGACGATTTTATTCGAACAACTGAGATTCGACATACTAATAGAGTTAAGGATGTACTTAATTTACTTTTTGATAAAGGTGATATTTATATGGCTGAATATGAAGGATTGTACTCGGTTTCTGAGGAAAGATTCATAACAGAAAAGGAAGCAGAGGAAGGTAATTTTAGAGAAGTAAAAAAAATAAAAGAAAAAAATTACTTCTTTAAAATGTCAAATTATCAGCAAAAATTAATTCATCATATAAAAAATAACTCTAACTTTATTTTACCGAAAAAAAGGGCAAACGAAGTCCTTGGATTTTTAAAACAGCCCTTAAATGATTTATGTATTAGTCGTCCAAAATCTAGACTTTCATGGGGTATTGATATCCCATTTGATACTGAATATGTAACTTACGTTTGGTTTGATGCTTTATTAAATTATATAACTGCGATTGGATATGGGGTAGATGATGAAAAATTCAAAAATTGGTGGCCAGCGAGTTACCATTTAATCGGTAAAGACATATTAACAACACATTCAGTTTATTGGATAACAATTTTGATGGCATTGGAAGTTGAACTTCCAAAGTCAATTTTTGCCCATGGTTGGTGGCTTACCGATGATGAGAAAATGTCAAAATCATTAGGTAATGTAATTCGACCACTTGATTTAGCAGATCAATATGGTGTAGATTCATTAAGATATTTCTTAATGAGAGATATGGTTTTAGGTCAAGATGCAACCTATAGCTTTGATGCTTTTATGAGTAGATATAATGCAGATTTAGCTAATGATTTTGGAAATCTTGTAAATAGAGTTACTATTTTAATTCGTAAACATTTTAATGGGTTAGTTCCTGAGCCTGGAAGATTTGAAAATGAAGAGAAAAATATTTTAAATTTTTCAGTTAATTGTTCTAAAGCTGTAAGTAAAGCAATTAAGGATTTAAAGATTCATGATGCAATTGAAATGATTATGAGTGTATTTCGTAATTTAAATAAATATCTAGAATTAAGAGAGCCATGGAAACAGGTAAAAGAAAGTAAAGTACCGAAGAGTCCTTCAGCCACATGTTTATATGTTGCTATTAATGTTTTGTATAAAAATGCTTTATTGTTACACCCTGTTATGCCGACAAAAGTAAACTTAATCTTAGAAATGTTGGGACAAGAATATCCAGAAAATATTTTTGATGTTGAACTAATTTCTGAAAATACTAAGTTGGGTGTTGGAAAATCACCATTTCCAAGAATAGATAAATGATGAAATATATTGATAGCCATTGTCATATAAATGATAATCAATTTGATGAAGATTTAGATGAAGTTATTTTAAGAGCACTTGATTCCGGAGTTTCGCAATTAATATGTGTTGGAACAGATTTAAAAACTTCAGAAAAAGCTATAAAAATATCGGAAAATTATTCTCAAATATTTGCAACATGTGGTATCCATCCTCATGACACTGAAAAGACAAATAATAAATATATCCAAGTTTTAGAAGAATTTTCTAAGCATGAAAAAGTTGTAGCAATTGGTGAAATGGGATTGGATTATTTCTATGATTATGCAGATAAAAAAGTTCAGAAAATAGTTTTTAGAGATCAACTTGAATTGGCAAAGGATTTAGGTTTACCTGCAGTTATTCATAATAGAGAATCAGATGTAGATTTATACCAAATTTTAATAGATTCTCAAAATTTCTATGGTGTTATTCATTGTTTTGCAAGTAATTATTCATTTGCAAAAAAAATATTAGATTTAGGATTACATATTTCGTTTACAGGAATGGTAACATTTGTAAAAAGTCTTCATGAAGTTATAGAGAGAATTGATTTAAACAAAATTATGATTGAGACGGATTCACCTTATCTTGCACCAAAACCATTTCGTGGAAAAAGGAATGAACCTAAAAATGTTGTCCACATAGCAGAGTTTATTGCAAAATTAAAAAAAATAGAAATTGAAGAATTTTCAAACATGATGCAGTCCAATACAAAATCATTTTTCAATTTACCATCTATTTAATGAAATTTCCAGTACGTAAAAAGTGGGGACAGAATTTTCTAATTGACCAAAATATTCAGTGTAAAATTGTTGAATCTCTTGAATTAAGAAAAAACGATGAAGTTTTAGAAATTGGTCCTGGATATGGAGCTTTGACTAAATTAATTGCACCAAGTTGTAAGAAATTAACCGTTATAGAGTTAGATCCATTATTGGCAGATGAGATTCGAAATTTATCATTTCCTAATGTAAAAGTAGTAAATCAAGATTTTTTAAAAATAAATCTAAACTCAATGTCGAAAAATATAAAATTTATTGGGAATTTACCATATTACATTACTACTCCAATCATGTTTAAAATTTTGGAAATGGGCCGTTGGAAAAAATGTGTATTTATGATACAAAAAGAAGTTGCTGAAAGACTTACTTCTAAGCCTGGTAAAAAAAGCTATGGACGTTTAACAGTAACAGCTGGTTTTTTTGGAAATATAAAAATAGAATTTATAGTTTCACCAAATGTTTTTCAGCCAAAACCAAAGGTAGATTCAGCAATTATTTCTATAACTCAAAATGATATAAAAAAATATTCAAATCAATTTATTAAAAATTTTAAGGAAATTGTTAGGATTGCATTTTCATCAAGAAGAAAAATATTAAAAAATACAATTAAGCCATATTTAAAAGAAAATATGATGGATAAATATGGTAAAAAACGACCAGAAGAATGTTCAATTCACGATTACATAGAAATAGTTAATTCTTGTGACATGTTAAGAATTGATTGTAATTTAAACGCTTTTTAATTTAAGAAATTTTATATACATCTAAGGATTTATGGCTATCAAGAAAAAAGAAGAAGTCAGTGACAAAAAAGTAACCAAAGCTAAAACAAAAAAAGCTAAAAAGAAGAAGAAACAGGCAAAAATTCAAAAAATTGGTAACGATGCAAATCGTTCATTAAGTAAGTATTTACAGGAAATTGGAAATTTTAATCCTTTAGATCCAAATAGAGAAGTTGAATTAGCTATTGCTGTAAAAAAAGGTAGTAGAAGAGCTTTAACTGAATTAACAGAAGCTAATCTTCGATTTGTTGTTAGTGTAGCTAAAGATTACCAAGGACAAGGACTTCCATTAACAGATTTAATTAATGAGGGTAATTTAGGTCTTATCAAAGCTGCTGAAAGATTTGATGAAACACGTGGCTTTAAGTTTATCTCATATGCAGTATGGTGGATTAGACAGTCCATCTTACAAGCACTTGCTGAACATTCAAGAATTGTTAGGCTACCACTGAATCGTGTTGGAACTATCAGTAAAATAAATAAAGTATCTGAAAGATTAGAACAGGAATTTGAAAGACCTCCAAGAGAAGACGAGCTTGCAAAACAACTCGATATGCAGCCTCATGAGGTTACTGATGCAGTAAGAATTTCTCGAAGACATCATTCTCTAGATTTGCCATTTTCAGATGAAGATAAAAATTGTTTATTAGATGTTATTCCAGATAATAAGCAGGCAGAGCCTGATAAGAATTTAATGATGGAATCGCTTCAAGAAGAGGTTGAAAATTCATTAGAAACTTTAAAAGGAAGAGAAAGAGATGTTATAAAAATGTATTTTGGTATTGGCCGAGATTATGCATTAACATTGAATGAAATAGGTGAAGAATTTAACTTGACTCGAGAGAGGGTAAGGCAAATTAAAGAAAAAGCGATCAGACGACTTCGTCATCGCAGCAGAAGTAAAAAATTAAGATCATATTTAGGATAAAGGGAGTAAACTATATTGGTTGAAGTTACCGTAAAAAATAATGAGCCATTTGAAAAAGCACTTAGACGCTTTAAGAAAAAGTGGGAAAAAGCTGGAATTCTAAGAGAAGTTAAGAAAAGAAAGAACTTTGTAAAACCTAGTGTTTTAAAACGAATGGCTGAACGAGCAACAGCAAAAAGAATAAGAAGAGAAGCTAAATTATTAGCAAAGGGTATTGTTCTTCAGAATCGACGTTAAGTATATTTTTAAATTTTAAAAAAAATCCAGGTATTGCCTGGATTTTTTTTTATTAGGAATTCATGGATCCATTAATTCGCAGTATATCCGGATTGAGAGGTATTGCCGGAACATCATTTAATAATAATATTTTAATCACTCATATTAATGCTTTTCTTTCTATGCAAAAGAAGGGAACAATTCTCATTGCGAGAGATGGACGTCCTCATGGTATTAATTATATTGAAACTTGTTCTGAGGCAATAAGAAGAGCTGGGTTTAATGTTGTTGATTGTGGTATTATCCCAACACCTACAGCTCAATTTTTAGTACAAGAAAAAAAATACTCAGGTGGATTACTTTTAACTGCAAGTCATAATCCAACAGAATGGAATGGATTAAAGTTTTTGGATGAAGGAGGCTGTTTTGTCAATCCAAAGAAAACACAATTAATTATGGATAAAGCAGATGAAAAAGTTTCTATTGATAGTAAATCTATAGGTGAATTTTCAAATAATAAAAATTTGTGGGAAGAACATTTAGAACATACTTTAAATATAAGTTGTATAGATGTAGAATTAATAAAATCTAAAAGATTTAAAGTCGTAGTTGACGCTGTAAATTGTGCAGGATCAGAAATAATTCCAAAGCTATTAAAAGAATTGAATTGTGTTGTAGTTAAGATTAACTGTAGTAGTAATGGTGAATTTGTAAGAGGAGCTGAGCCAATACCTGAAAATCTTTCTCAGTTATCTCAAAGAGTCATTTTAGAAAAAGCTGACTTCGGATTAGCAACTGATCCAGATGCTGATAGACTTGCAATTGTAAATGAAAATGGAAAACCATTAGGAGAAGAATATACCCTTGCGATTGCAATTGATGGATTCCTTCAGACTACTAAAAATAAAAGACCTGTTGTTGTAAATTTATCTACTTCCAAGTTAAGTGAATTTTCTTGTAAAAAACATAATGTAGAAATAATTCGAGCAAAAGTTGGTGAAATTAATGTTGTAGAGGAAATGAAATCTTTAAACTCAGAAATTGGAGGTGAAGGTAATGGAGGTGTTATTTTAAAAGAATCTCATTTAGGTAGAGATTCTGTAGTTGCTACTGCTTTAGTTTTGAATCAATTTGCAAATCAAAATATTTCAGTTTCAGAGATTTGTAAGACATTTCCTACTTATAAGCTAGTTAAGGATAAAGTTAGCATTTATGGACTCGATGCAGACTTAATATTAGAGCAAATTGAAAATAATTTTATGAATGCAGAAATTGACAAACGTGATGGTATTAAATTGACTTGGAAAGATAAATGGATTCATATTCGTAAATCAAATACAGAGCCGATAATTCGAATATATGCTGAAGCTGAATCATTCAATAATATCTCTTCCAAAATTAAATTAATTAAAAAAAATATTGAAGATTCAAGAGGTTAGTATTTGAAAAAACTACGAAAAGGTGATAATGTAGAATTAAAAATTGAATCTATCGCATTTGGTGGATTAGGTGTTGCAAAGCATAATAATCAAGTAGTATTTGTAAGAGGTGCTGTCCCAAATCAAACAGTACTCACTGCTATAACACGGAAAAAAAAAACATATTATGAGGCTTTATCTTTAGAAGTAATAGAGCAATCATCAGATTTTGTAAATCCAGTTTGCTCTCACTTTAAATATTGTGGTGGTTGTGTTCATCAAAATTTAAATTATTCTGAACAATTAAATCAAAAGCAAACTCAAGTTGAAGACATCTTTAAAAGAATAGGTGGTTATCAATTAATAAGTATAAATCCAATAATTGGTTGTGAAAATATTTGGAATTATCGTAATAAAATGGAGTTTACATATTCTTCAAATATATGGTATGAAGATTCATCTTCTCCATATTTACCTTTAGCTTTAGGTTTACATATTCCCAAACGTTTTGATAAAATCCTAGACATTTCTCAATGTCATATTCAAGATGAAGAGTGTAATGATATTCTTAATAGAGTAAAAGCATTATCTATAGAATTAGGATTAACAACTTGGGATGTTAGAAAACATGTCGGATTTTTAAGGAATTTAGTTATACGTAAAAGCTATTATACGAATGAGATAATGATTAATTTTATAACTTCAGAGTATAATAAAAATAAACTAACACCAATTATTCAAAATTTAACCGAATTTTTTCCAAACATTAAATCAATCGTGAATAATATTACTTCAAGGCATGCAGGAACAACTCAAGGCCAATCTGAGTATTTATTGCACGGAAAGTCTGTTATAAATGAAAGGTTAGGAAAATATATTTTTGAAATATCAGCAAATTCTTTTTTTCAAACCAATACAATTCAGGCGGAACAATTATATAAACTAATTCGTAATGAATGTAAATTAACTGGTAATGAAATAGTATATGATTTATTTTGTGGAACTGGTTCTATTTCTATTTTTATTGCTGAAAATGCAAAGCAAGTCATTGGGTTTGAATTAGTAGAATCTGCAGTAAATGATGCTAAGCGAAATGCAAAATTAAATAATATTAATAATTGTAGCTTTTACGGTGGAGATTTAATGGATATTTTTAAAAAAAATGATGATTTAGAAAATTTGCCAAAACCAGATGTAATTGTAATTGATCCTCCAAGATCAGGAATGCATATAAAAACAATAAGACAAATTTTTGAACAATCGCCTCAACGGATTGTTTATATTTCTTGTAATCCTTCTACACAAGTAAGGGATATTAAGTTTTTAACGGAAGATTCATATAAAATAAAGTTTGTTCAGCCTGTTGATATGTTTCCGCATACACCCCATATTGAGAATATTGTTACTTTGGAGAAATTTTAATGTCTAAGCTCGCTGTTAATATAAAAGGTTTGTTAAAGAATTTTGGTGAAACTTATGCTCTAAATGGTTTAGACCTTGAGATACCAAAAGGTAGCTTCTTTGGATTGCTTGGTCCAAATGGAGCGGGAAAAACAACAACTATTAATATTTTAACTGGATTAGTACGTAAAAGTAATGGCGAAAGTGAAATTTTTGGTCACGATACAGTTACTGACTATAGAAATGCAAGAAAATTAATTGGACTTGCACCACAAGAGCTTAGTTTTGATTTTTGGTTTAATATACGAGATATGCTCGCTTTACAAGGAGGATATTATGGTATGAGTTTTAAGAATGGTCGAAATAGAGCTGATGAATTATTAGAGAAATTTGGATTAAAAGAAAAAGCAGAGAATAATGCTAGACAGCTTTCTGGTGGGATGAAGCGTCGTTTACAAATTGCCAAGGCATTAATGCATGATCCACCACTGATAGTTTTAGATGAGCCAACAGCAGGTGTTGATATTGAATTAAGGCATATGTTATGGGAATTTTTAAGAGAACAAAATAAAAAAGGTAAAACTATATTACTTACAACACATTATATAGAAGAAGCAGAAAACCTATGTGATACAGTTGCAATTATTGATAAAGGTAAAATTATAAAAGAAGGTTCACCGACTGCCTTAATTCAATCTATGGGTAGTTCAAAGTTAGAAATTAAATTACAAAATTTTAATTTAGATATTTTAAGTGAAAAGAAGGAATGTTCATACAATAATGGAGTTTTACATATTCCTTCAAAAAATCCTGAAAAAGAAATGATTTGGTGGATACAAAAATTGAAAGAAAATAATTTAAGCATTGAAGATATCCATATATCAAAAAGTAATTTAGAAGATGTCTTTTTAAAGTTAACTGGAAGATCACTAAATGATTAATCGCCCATTTTTAACATTGATTCAACGTGAGATTTGGCGTTTTATTGGCTTATATAAGCAGACATTAGTACCAAGTATTATATCATCAGGTTTATATATTGTTGTATTTGGTGAAACACTGGGTTCACGTATTGGAGTAATTAAAGAAATTAAGTACATACATTATATCATACCTGGACTAGTTGCAATGAATGCTATTAATAATGCTTATCAAAACTCATCTTCAAGCTTAATGCAGGCGAAATTTTTAAAGTTTATTGATGATTTATTAATTACACCACTTAATGGACTAGAACTAAGTATAGGTTATATGATTGGTGGCATTCTTAGAGGATTTCTTAATGGTATGCTTGTAATTGGATTTGGTTGGTTTTTCGCAGACTTATCTATTACAAATATGCCCTTAACCATGGTTAATTTAATTTTAATTTCGTGGGCTTTCTCCGCTCTAGGTGTAATAGTAGGTATATGGGGGCAAAGCTGGGATCATATTGCAATTTTTTCAAATTTTATATTTTTACCATTAACATTCCTAGGTGGTGTGTTTTATTCTATTGATATGTTGCCAGAATATTTGCGAAATATTTCTATGATTAATCCATTATATTGGATGATAAACGGAATGAGATTTAGTATGCTTGGAGTCTATGATTCGTCACCATATTTATCAGTTTTTATTAGTAGTGTTTTTGTAATTCTTTTTTCGGGCCTTGCAACTTTGATGTTTAGTAAAGGGTATAAAATAAAACAATAAGTAATTTAGTTATCTCCAATTGCAAATTTTTTATACTCTCTTCCATGAACAGGGCCGTCATTATTCCAAGCCCAATCGCCAAATGATGTTTTATTGTAGTCATTAAATGCTTCTTGAATTTCTTGTCTAGTATTCATAACAAATGGTCCATATTTTACAATAGGTTCATTAATTGGTCTAGCTTGAAGTAAAAGAATTTTAACTTCTTTATCTAAAGCACTAATTAAAATATTATCATTTGTATTTAATTGAATCATATGCCCAGATTTGATTTCTTGATTATTTATAAATATACCATTACCATTATAAATATATAATGTTCTAGAAATACCTAAATCTACTTTAGGTAATTCCCAAGTAGCATTGCTACCCATATTTATTTTCCATATATTAACAAAATTATCTTTATCATTTGCCCAAGAATCAGATGGAGGATTAGGAGCTTTAGTATTTTTATATTTTCCAGCAATAAGTTCTATTTCTATTTTAAATTTATTTTTATCGAATTCAATAACTTTAGGGATTTCATTTTTCCAAAACATTGAAAAATTAGGATTCACTCTTTTATTATTTGATTTTAAATTAATCCATATTTGAAAGAAATCAATTGGATTGGATTCATTAGTATCTAAAAGTGGAAACATTTCTGAGTGCTGGATACCATCACCAGCAGTCAACCATTGAACGTCACCATCTCCATAGCGCGCAGAATATCCTAATGAATCAGAATGATCAATTAACCCTTTTTCAACAATTGTAATTGTTTCGAAGCCACGATGTGGGTGCCTAGGAAAACCTGGTATATTTTTTCCATGATACATACTCCAACCATTTAAATTAGAAAAATCATTACCAATCTCTCTATCATTTAAACTATCGTTAGGTCCCATATCATTATTTCCTTTCGGATAATTGTCATTATGATGAACACAGAATAAGAATGGATCATAGGTATCCCAAGGTCCAGTTTTAGGTAATTTTGAAATTTTTAACATTTTATTTTTTTCCATAGATTTAATTTTCATAGAAAATGGGAAGCTTATTAATGTAATTATACTAAAATAAATTTTACTGATTTTTTTAAAAAAGTGTTTTCTATTTATTAATTTTATATTGTTATTCATTTGATGGTTTTAAATAAGCTTCTTTTTTTATAAGTATATTTTTTCTAATAAATGTGACTATTTATTTATTAGTTTAATTTACATTAATATTTATTTCCCAATAATATTTTTGTGTAATTAATTATATCCAATAGTAAATTTTATCTTTATTTAGGAAATAATTAAATCTTAATTACAATTTAATTATTCATATTAGGTATTATTAGCACCTAAATTATGATATGATAATTAAATTTTTAATTTTATTTACCTCACTTTTATTATCAGCACCAGTCACACAAGATGATGCAATAAATGTAGCAAAAAATCTAATGTTTGAGCATACTGAAATAGAACCATCAAAATTAATAATAAATGATGTTATTAAATTAGGTTCTAAAAGAACCAATTTATATATTATTAATTTTTATTTAAATGGTTTTGCTGTAATATCTGCTGACGATAGAGCTATTCCTATTTTAGCGTTTAGTACTGATAATGTAATAAATATTGAAAATATTCCACCGCAGTTTTCAGAGATTTTAGATAGTTGGCAAAAAGGTTTAGAATTTATCATTAATAATAATATAAGAGCTAGTGTTGAAACTGAATCAGAATGGAGAAAATATTTATCATCTAATTTAATTTATGATAGAACTAGAAATATTCAGCCTCTTATTACCGCAAATTGGGATCAAGGAGGTGCATGGAATAACCTTTGTCCAAGTAATACCTTAGTTGGATGTGTAGCAGTCAGCATGGCTCAAGTAATGTACTACTGGCAATATCCATTAAATGGTGTAGGGCAAAATTCTTATTATCACAATGATTATGGTGAAATTTTTACTGATTTTAACTTTTCTTTTTATAATTATCAAAATATGCAAGATAATCAAGCTACAAATGCTTCTCAACTATTACTTTATGAATCGGGTGTTTCTGTAAATATGGATTATGGAAGTGACGCTTCTGGTGCATATGTCGTATGGGGAGCTAATAGTGCAATAAATGCATTAGTTGACCATTTTCAGTATAATAATGATATTTCTGCAGTTTATAAGTCAGATTATAATGATCTTCAATGGAATGAATTATTAAAAAATGAGTTACATCAATCTAGGCCAATTATATTTAGGGCATATGATAGTAGCTCCGGAGGAGGGCATGCATGGAATATAGATGGTTATCAGGGAGAAGATTACTTCCATTGTAACTGGGGTTGGGGTGGAAATTCTAATGGTTATTTTTATTTAAATAATCTTAATGCTAGTGGATATAATTTTATTATTGATCAAGCTGCAATTATAAATATCAAGCCAGTTTTAAGTGGGTGTACAGATGTTAATGCTTTAAATTTTGATCCTACTGCGCAGGTAGAAGATGGTTCATGTTTTTGGGGATTAGATTCACCCGAAAATGTAGTTTTATTAACTGAAGGAAACTCAATCTCAGCGATGATTGGCTATGATGTTATTTTTTATCCTGAAATTATTTCTGATGATGGTGATGGTGAATTAATATTTAAAATAAAAATTAAGAATTTAGATGAGCCAATTGCAGGATTTCAATTTAAAATAAATTCTGACGATATTTTATTAAATCAATTTGAAATTAATAGTGTTTATGGTGGTGCTGCAGAAGCAAATGATTTTTTAATAGAGGAACAGGATAATATAATTCTTGGATTTTCTTTTTCAGGTAATACTATATCTGAAGGAACACATGATTTATTTTTTATCTCTGCTTCTTATGATCCAGAGATTAATAATGGTGAAATATCACAAATTAAAATTTCAAATTCAACAGAAATAGTATTTTCAGATTTTGTTGGGAATGATTTGAATGCATCATTTATTCCCGCAAAATTTCAATATGGGACAACTTATTCAGAACTAAATTTTGATTTATCATGTGGTGATGGAATGTGCAGTCCTAATGAGATACTTGATTGTTTTAGTGATTGTAATGGAATTAATAATGATATTCAATATGTAGTTACAGGAAATCAAAATATTCAAACATTCATTCCAATAGTTGATAATTATGTGATTTCTGACTTACAATATGCTACTCAGTATTGTTACGAATTTCAATCATTTTATAATAACCAATATTCTGATAATTCTAACATTAATTGCATTGAAACTGATTTACCTCCACAGATCAACATTGATATTAATGAGTTAAATATTAGTTTAGCTTTTGGAGAAGATTATACAGACACACTAATATTAATAAATAATGGTGAATCTACTCTTAATTATAACCTCTTATTAGATTCTGATATACAGCAGAATTCTACTTTTATAGGAGAATATTATTCAAACCCTGGTTCTAGCGGTTCTCCTAATTTTGGAGATTTAATTTTTACAAGAGAAGATGAAGTAATTGATTTTAATTGGGGTAATGGAAGTCCAGATGAATTAATTCCAGAGGATGATTATCAAGTAAGGTGGACTGGTAATTTATTTATTGAAAGTAGTGGTCTATATAGTTTTAGATCATACACTGATGATGGAGTTAGGCTTTACATTGACGATATTTTAGTAATTGATCATTGGTCTTCGCAAGCTCCTACTAGTAGATATGGTGAAATTGATTTAGATACCGGTAATCATAATTTAGCAATGGAATATTATGAAGATGGTGGTGGAGCTGTTGCAAGTTTGTTTATGACGGCACCAGGAGCGTCAGAAAATTTAGTATTCCCTGCAGAAAATGGATGGTTGACTTTTAATCAGTTCCAAGGAAGTATTTTCCCAAATGAATCAAAATTTTTAATTTATTCTATTAATTCAGGTAATCTCAATATTGGTTCATATAGTACAATCTTAAATATAGAAAGTAATGATCCTAATTCTACAATATTTCAATTTCCTATTAATTTGAATGTAGGATTAGCTGATTGTTTTGGTACTATTGGAGGAAATGCCTATTTAGATGAATGCGGTGTGTGTTCAGGCGGTATTAGTGGTCATACTGCAAATAGTGATCAAGATTGTACAGGGAATTGTTTTGGTAGTGTTCTGATTGATTCCTGTGGATTATGTGGAGGAGATGACTCCACTTGTTCTGGATGTACTGATGAATTTGCAATTAATTATAATGAAAGTGCTCTGATAGATGATGCCAGTTGTGAATATTTAGGAGATATAAATGATGATGATACCATAAATATAACAGATATAGTAATTATGATTTCCATGGTATTAGATTCTCAATTTAATGAATTGGCTGATTTAGATGAAAATGGTATTTTGAATATTGTAGACATAGTTTTATTAATTAATATAATTCTAAATTAAAAATGAATTACTTAAAAAGTATAATAACTATTACATTTTTTTTAACAAACCTACTTTCTCAAAATAGTATTGAAGGCAGGTGGCATCTCGTAGGTTATGAAGATAATATAATGTACCAATTTGATAATAATTATAGGTACTCTATTTATAGTATTGATGGTAACTTTGGAAGTATCGAAGAGGCAGGAGGTTCACCAAACCCCTATTTTATTGAAAATAATATAATCACGATAGATAACTTTTTTGGAAATGTAGTTAGCTACCAAATGGATTTTTATTGTGATGGTCAGGTAGTTGATTTTATTAATACTGAATATGCTACTATTCATTCAACCCTATTCAGAGAAGATTATAATTATATCAATAATTTGTGCACAGAAAATGACGATTTGAATCAAGATGGCTCATTAGATGTTTTAGATATTGTTTTGTTAGTATCATATATTTTAAATGATTCGGCTAATGAAAATGGAGACATAAACGACGATGGTTTTTTAAATGTCTTAGATATTGTACTACTAGTTGATAAGATTTTAAATCAAGAAACTATACCTGAATCAGGATTATTCATTAATCAGCAATATCAAGATGAAGAGCTAACATTTATTTATGATATAGTCTATTCTAAAAGATCAAATATGAATGGATTACAATATTCTTCTAATCAAAATCAGGTTCAAGATCAATTACTTGATACTATTTTACTAGAATTAGATATTGCGATACCTCCAAATCCAGAAAATAAACTACTTCCTCTAGTAATATTAATTCATGGAGGAGGGTTTTCAGGAGGTAGCAAAGAAAGTAGATTACAAGATACTAAAGATTACGCAAAATTAGGTTATATAGGATGTACAATAAATTATAGACTTACTCCATATTCTTATCAGATCGAATCAGGGCAAAATCAGTTGCAGGCAGTTTTTCATGCGGTTGAGGACGCAATGAATGCTATTAGATTTTTAAAATCTCAAGATTACATCTATAATATTGATACAAATAGAGTTGTTACGATTGGAACATCTGCTGGTGGATTTATTTCATTAATAAATGCAATTGAAAATGATATTACTTCTGACTTAGGAATGGTTAGTGATTATATATATTTTTCTTCTAAGGTTTCGGCAGCTATTTCCACGGGAGCAGCATTTGAAATCGAACCATTTAATTTTGATGAAGATGATGCAAGTTGTTTAATTATGCATTCCGAGGATTATGATCCTGTTACAGGGCTAACATGGGAGGGTGATGTAATTCCACTTTATGAAGCAATAATAAATTCAGGTAACCATGCAGCTTTAGTTTCTCAGCCCTCAAATTCTCACGTTGTGCCTGTCGGTCCATTTGGTGCATATAGCGATGATATCATTCCATTTATTTGGGAACAATTAAATTTAAATAATTGGTAATATAAAATTAAAAAAATATATTAAGATGTAAATGTCTCTAATGAATCTTTTTTTATATAAACTAAACCCTGTTACAAAATGATAACGCTCAATACGCTCATTTGTGTTGCAATCATTTTTGAATTGTTATTAAATTTACTTAGTTAATTTATTAATAAATTGATAATTTAAAAATTAAACCTAAAATATTAATTAGTAACTGACTAATGTTTGATAGCTGTAAATATGATTATAAATTAATAGTAAATAAGTACATAAGATAGATAAAAGAGACTATAAGTATTTAGTCAGTCTGCCCTAAGAAATTAATTGAAATAAAAGAATTAAGATTAAAATAATTAATAAAGGAAAATAAATTGAAATACCTTATCTATATCACTATGATATTCAATTTTGTTTTTGCAAATATAGTAATCAATGAAATTCATTATAATCCGGATCAAACATTAGAGGGTCCTGATTCTAATCATGAATTCATTGAAATATTTAATAATAGTAGTCATGAAGTAAATTTAGACGGATATAGTATTTACATGGTTACCTATTGGGGTTGGTGGTCGGATCACGAGCTATTAGTAGAATTCGATCACAATCATACAATAGCACCATTTTCTTATGAAATTATATCTTCAGGTCACTCAATATATGATTTTTCATTAGAAAATTGGCATGATGATATAACGTTGCCAAATAGTGAGAATACCACATTAATAATATATAATCCACATCATGATCCAGAAGATCATGTTACATATGATGATGGTCATCCTTGGCCTAATGAAGCTGATGGAGATGGTTATTCACTTGTTTTGATGGATGTAAATGTTGATAATAATAGCTCCTGTAACTGGACCATAAGCAGTGATATTGGTGGTTCTCCTGGTTTTGAAAATTTTGGAGATACTATGTATGGATGTATAGATGCAGATGCCTGTAATTATAATCAAGAAGCAAATGTAGGTGATGGTAGTTGTGAGTACCCTGCAGAAGGCTTTAGCTGTGATGGTGATTGCGTGGTAGGGGAAGATTGTAATGGCGTATGTGGTGGAACAGCTGAAGAAGATTGTTCT
>NZIV01000016.1 GCA_002689995.1 Fidelibacterota bacterium | reverse complement strand
TGAATTATAATATAAGTTAAATACTTTTAATTTTATATTTATATCATTTAAGATAATTGTGTTTATTATTTCATATTAAACTCTAATTCAATTCTCATTTCATTCATTTTAAAAAATTCTGGTCTAATAAAATAACCTAAATTTATTTTAAAACTAATATCTCTAGGATTATAATTTAATCCAGCATTCCCAAACCCATTTAAGCCAGTAACATCATTTACATATGATTTACCAATTGATGGATTAGTGGATGTTTCAATATATGATGTAAATGGTAGAATAATAGAATCTCTTGTAGGTTTTATTAATGCAGGTAATTACTCAATAGATTGGAATGCAGAAAATCAACCAAGTGGATTATATATTTTAAAGGTTCAATTTGGTAATGAGATAAAATCTGAAAAAATTATGTTAGTAAAATAATTACATAAAAAAAGTAATAAATAAAAAAGCCTCAGATAATTGTCTGAGGCTTTTTTATTTAACTATTGTTAGTAATTTCTTAACATACTTAGTATTTATATTAAGTTTTCTAATTATGAATTATAATATAAGTTAAATACTTTTAATTTTATATTTATATCATTTAAGATAATTGTGTTTATTATTTCATATTAAACCCTAATTCAATTCTCATTTCATTCATTTTAAAAAATTCTGGTCTAATAAAATAACCTAAATTTATTTTAAAACCAATATCTCTAGGATTATAATTTAATCCAAATCCAAATCCATACATTTTATTTTGACCTGTCATTAATTCTGAACGAATTCCAGATCTTAAGTAAATTATATTTCTATAAAGATTCCAATCTGTTCCTATTCTAATTTCTGAAGGACTATCATTCCCAAATCCATTCATAATATCACAAAGCATAGTTATAGATTTATTTTGAACACTATATCCAATAATATATTTACTTGGTAGACTTTCACTATAATCACCCTCAGCATCACCCCCACCACCAGATGAAGAGTAGGCTATTGAACTTAAAAGATTTTTAAAAACTAAGGCAATTTGTTGATTATCTGATAATTTATATTGTAAACCACCATCTATCCCAAAACCAAATCCAGATCCATTAACTTGCAATTCGCCACTATCATTAATTTGAATTTGTCCATCATCATTATTCCCTGCTGATATACTTAAAATTTTTGCTGTTAATCCTATTCCAAAACCGTCCATTAATTTATAAGCCGTTGAAAGACCCATTTGGGATTCTTTCCATAGTTTATCACCATTTGAGATAAATGCTACACCAAGTGGAATATTTTTAATAATCCTTGTTGAATAAGAAAGAATCAAATAATTATCTAAATTTCTTAATTTAAAACTATTTAAAAAGACAGAATGTTTATTTTCATTTTTAATTAAACTTGCAGGATTTAAAATAGTACCAAGTGCACCTTCATTTAAATTTGCTTGAGTTAAACCCATTGAGATACTTTTAGCACTATATCCTATATCTGTGAACGCACCTGATATATTAGATAAATTATTATTCCCATAAATAAATTGAGAAATAATTAAAATTATAGCAGTTAATTTAATTTTCATTTTATATCCTTTTTCTACTTAAATAGAACGATTGGTTTTACAATTTCTTTTTTCCCATCTGAATCTTTAGCATTAATTTTCACTATATAGCGCCCATTTCTTGCAATATTCCCCTTATCAGTTTTCCCATCCCACTTTATACAGCATTCATCTAATGAACACTCATTAAGTTCATCTAGTATTATATTCATAGAACAATTTTCTTTAGGGACATTTATATTTTTAACTAAAGTTCTCACTTTAGTGCCATTTAAATTATAGATTGAAGCACTATAATCGATTGATTTACCTACATTTGAAGATAGTCTAAATACAATTCGAGATCCAAAATCATTATTAGGTGTAAAAGGATTTGGACGAATATCAATGTCATATATACCTAGTGGATCTGAATTAGTTAGTAGTCCATACTCATTCCATCCAGGAATTTCTAATACAGATATTTCATTAACTAAAGATCGTCCTAAACTTTCATTTCCTGTTTGATTTAATTCTACCCACAGTAATCTATTGTTATCCCAATATGCAATCATTGGATCATTTAAACTTAAATTTTCGGATGAAAAAGTAATTCCAGGTAAGTAATTAAAACCTGATTCAGGCTTGTTACTTTTTATGTCAACAACGGAACTTGCTAAACTGGCTGAAGCGCTAGAAGCTTTTAAAGATGGAACTGATTCATTTATTGTCAAGGATAATTCTGCTGAACCAGTTTCTTCTTTTAGCATTCCACTTGGAATATTTATTTGAAATCCACTCTCTCCTATTAATGTTGTTGGAGGATCTTCTGGAGTTATTTGTTCATAAATCTCTATACTTCCATAACCTAATACATATTCTTGATTTATATTCAAGGCTGATATTTCAAGTTCAATTAATCCAATAAAATTTGGATTTGGCGTAACAAGTATTCCGCCATTGGTTTTTTCAACAACCCCTTTCCAGTCATTTAGTGGATTAATTTGATAATCGACTGTCATTGTAATGCCTGATGAATCCGAAGCTGTCACTGCAATAAAAGCAGTCTCATCATTATCTATTGGATTATGACTTGATAAAAGTAAACTAGATAACATTAAGTTTTTAATAACTATTTGATTAGCTAATTGAATAGTTATATTATTCTCACTAGTACCCTGTGTGACTACTGCTCTTACTTCACCACTAATATCATCGCCATTTCCACTTCCCGCAATAAAATATGCTTTAGTTGGATCATCTATATCTTTAGAAATTTCTCCCAAATTAGAATTTGTCAAGGACCAACTTACATCTGAGATTTGATTATTTAAATAAGTACCAATATCATCGAATATACTTAAATTGAATTCAACCTCCTGACCGTAAGCAAAAATTGGATTTACTGGACTCATGGTAGATGAATTTTCAGATATTAATCCTTCGGAAGTAATTAAAATAGTATAGGGACTAGAAATATTTGAAAAGTACATTTCATTTTCTAAATCTTGTGAATAAAAATAAAATTGAACTTCACCAGATTGACCTTGTGCTGGAATAGATATATTACCATCATTTAAAATAGATAATTCATACTGAGAACCAAATACATTAGTATAATTCATAATTACACTATTAGAATAATTTTCTACGATATTCAATTCTATATTTATATCTTCTGTTGCGGAAACAGCTGATATCTGACTAAGATTAAACTGAAGTGGTAAAATTTTGTCAACTAATTTATTTTCTAAATCCTCGAAAATAACCATGAATGGAGCTGCTGGTATAAATTGTCCTATTGTACCAGCATCTTTGTATACATTGATTATATACTCTGTATTTGTATGCATTTGTGGAGCTGTTAAACACTCACCATTTTCGTCAGTAATTAATGTTAATTCTTCTCTATCTGAAATAATCTGTACTGTTGCAGAAGAAATAGGTATTATTCCATCTTCAGTGAGTCTTAAAGTTAATGTTGGTAGTTTATAGTCAAAAATATAATTTAAAATCTCAGATCCTGAATTTGTCAAATCTACATTAGGCATTATGATTGAGAATGTTTCATCATCAAAATAAGCTGATATTTCAATATCATAAGTTCCTAATTCTAAGTTATAAAATTGATAATTTCCTGCTTGAATTTCAGTAATATTTTCTCCAATTTTAACCATGCCCTCATTAACATTATATAGAATAGTATCTTCTTCAATAATTTCCTGCATCTGAATTAATCCTGATAAATTAACTGCATCTGCGTTGAAGCTATATTCAAAATTATATTCATAATTTTCTGCAATACCTAATTCAATGTTTTTCTGATCAGTGAAAGTAATAGTTTCATAGTATGAATTATTAAACATGACCTCAATTTCTACATCAATAGTTAATTCATATATAGCAGCATTAAGATCAGTAAATTCATATAAATAGTTAGTGCTACTCAAAGAATTTTCTAAAATTTGACTTGTGGTTACATTCGTTAGTTTTACAGTTCCATAATTTATATTGACTGAATAGCCTTGGTAAATTGATAAATTATTAATTAATACTTCTCCAAGTACAGCACCAGGATTTGGTGTTAAGTAAAAATTTCTCTCCGTGATATTATTTTGATTTGTAAGCGAAATAGTTGCGCTAGAAGTATCATAGTTAAATTTTGTAGAAATCACATCGAAATTACCTACTTGTAATCCATCAAAAACATAATTTCCATCAAAATCTGTATCTGTCATTGAAATCAATGTATCCTCAGAAAAAATTGAAACAGATGCTTCTTCAAGTAAATTAAAATCGGTATCATAAACTGATCCAAAAATTGTAAATGATTTTGCTTCTAAGTCAATTAAAATTGGCTCACTTGAACCACCAGACAATATTACTTGGAAATTGCTTACTAGCTCAAGGTATCCTGGGTGAGATGCATATATGGAATAATTGCCATCAACTAATCCTGAGAATATAAATCCTCCTCCTGCATCAGTGCTTTCACTAGCAAGTAATTCCTGATTATCATTGAACAGGCTTACCTCAGCATAAGCAATTCCTAAACCTGTTTCTGAATTAACTACTGTACCAGCAAGCGAGTTTTCAGTAAAGGTCATTTGAATATTATTTATATTAAAGTTTTCACCCAAATTAGTTATAGAAATTGAGGGTAAATCACCAATTACTGAATATCCATCTTTATATACAAGTAAATTGTAGATTCCTGTTTGCAATCCCGGCACTTCAAAACTACCATCATTATTAGAAAAAACACTAACTAATGAACCTGTATTTATATTTTCAACAGAAACTGAAACTCCAGAGAGTCCAAACTCATTATAATATATATTTCCCAGGATTTTACTAGCAGGACCTAGTTCTAATTCGACATAAGAATCTTCTTCTGCTAGTAAAGAAACTGGAGTATATGGACTTACTAAACTATTATCATCATTAGCAGACCAAACATCATAATACCCTGATAAACCATTAAATACAAATTCACCATTTTCATCTGTTTGTGTGGAGGTTAAAATTCCATCTAAATTTCTCGCATAAACGTCTATTTCATTAACTAGTAAACCTTCTTCATCTCTTACAAGCCCGACGATAGTATTTGAATTTACTATTAAGGAAATATTAAACGATTGAGGAGCTAAATTGTCAAATATAAAAGTTGTCTCATATGTTTCATAACCCATCTTATTTACAGCTAAATTATATTCTTCAAAATTTACTAGTTCTTCAAATTCGAAAGATCCATCTTGATTAGTTAACTGATAATACGTATCACCATCAGAAATCCTTACTAATTCTACTGTAACATTTGCTAATAAAACTTCTCCATATCCATCAGTTAAAGTAGTTATTAATCCACCAATTGTACCTTCTTTTGGTTCTAGTTGTAAGGTCTCTGTAATTGTCGAATCATCAGATACATAACCAAAACTAATAAAATAATCATTATATCCAGATTTTGAAATTGTAGATGAATAATTTCCCTCATAAAGATATTCAAATAAGGCATCACCATCTGTATTTGTACTAACTACATTTACAGATTCACCTGAGTTTAAATTTAATTCAACTTCAGCACCTTCAATTGTATTCTGGTTTGCATCTAAAATAGTTAATTGTATAGATACAGTGTGAATATCAATCATTATTTCGATACCACTCTCGTTGGTATTACCTAATTGGATTTCAATGGAACTATTATCAAAATCATAATTAGAAAGACCTGTAGTAATTGAAGCTTGACGATTAGGAAATACATTTTCAAATTGAAAATTTCCCAATGAATCAGAGTTTATGGATAATACTTGTGAATTATTTACCAATGTTAAAGGTACATTTTGAACGAACCTTCCATCAGTATCAACAATAAACCCAGAAACATCTAATGGTTGATTGAATGTCATCGAAAAAGGATATGATGATGAGGTTAATTCACCAACGGTTAATTCAAAAACTACTGTTTCATAGTTTTCTAAGGTCGCGGTAATACTATATAATCCTGCACTTAATTGGCTTATATTAAATGAGCCATCAGGTTGAGATGTTGAACTATATATCTGAGAGGTTTCAGTATTTAAAGCTGTTAACTGAACACCTACCAATAAATCATTATTATCATTATCTGTTATTACTCCAGTGATTTCAGAATCATCAATCTGAATGACTAAATCAGATGCTGCAACAGATTCAATTTCTAATGGAATGAGTAATTGAGCATTTTGCCACCCCTGCTCAGAAACTTGTGTTGATATATAATAATCTAATAAAGGGGCTAAATTAGTAAAAGTATACTCACCATTTGAATTTGTATTTACATTCAGATCGAATCCAATAGCCTGTGCTGTAACGTTCACATTTTCTAATGTCTCACCATTTTGGTTTTTAACAAATCCAAAAATTTCTCTATTGTTTTGAGTCATTGTGATTTCACCAGCATCAACAGTTTCACCATTTAAATTAATTGTTATACTTTCTAAACTCGTATAACCCTCTTTCAAAACAGAAATTTGGTAACTCCTACCAGGATTTAAGTTTTGGATTTCATAGTTTCCTGATGCATTTGTGCTTGTTTGCCCACTAAAGCCATCACTACTAATAGCTGAAACGGTAACATCACTAAGACCAATTGACGTATTGTCAAAATCGACAACAGAACCAGTTATATTACTATTAATGAGCTCTAAATTAAATACTAAAGAATATTCATTTTCATCTGGCGTCATATTCACTAAAATTGGATCAGAAAAATAATTTATTTTACTCGCTGAAACAGAATATGATACTAGATTTGAAGATAATCCAACAAACTCACAGTTACCAAGATTGTCAGTAGTTGCAGACAGAATCTCTCCATTATTTTGATTTTCAGCAGTAACTGTAACTCCTCCAAATCCAGCTGAATTATAATTAACGTTAACTAAAAGAGACGCAGTAAAAGGAACTAATTCTATACTTTTATCTAAATCTATACCCCCAGGAAGATATTCATTTTGTAATAATTGACCTTGAAAACCATCTAATAAATATTCTATTGTATATGAACCCGGTAGTAAGCTAGTTAGTTCAAATTCTCCATCTGCATTTGTTTGTGTAGTACCACCACCTCCACTGGACCTAGTCGCAATAACAGTTACATTTTCAAGAGGTAAATTATTATTATAATTTGAAACAACTCCAAAGTACGATGAAAAGTTTTGTTCTAATACAAAATCGAACTCAATTTCTTGACCAGGTAAAATCGTCATTGAAGTACCTGAACTAATGTATCCAGGTTTTTCAGCAATCAAATTATATTCTCCATCTGTAACATTAATAGAATAATATCCATAAATTCCTGTTTCGGATTGATAAGCATTAGTTTCACTATTAATTGAAATAGTAACATCTGAAAGAAAATTACCTTGATTGTCTCTTACTAATCCATCAATAGAAGCAGGCAAAGCTTCAACAGTACTAAAAAATTGAATGATTTCTCCAATATCTATATTGCCATCAGTAACATGAGTAGCTGTAGAGTAACCCTCTTTAGATATAGTAATATCATAAGACTTTTCAGGAGTTACTATTACACTATAACCACCTTGAATATTTGTTATCGTGGAAATTACATTATCAATTTGTCCTACCTCTCGAATAATTACCTCAGCATTCCTCAATGGTTCGCCATTATTTTTTATTACAGTACCGCTAATTTGAGCTTCATATGCTGTTAATATGATATTCTGATCAGCATAAGATTGCCCTGGTTGTATAATTAAATTTAAACTGTCTGTTTCATCAGTTATAAAATTAGTTTTTTCAGCCCATATTTTATAATTCCCCGGAAGTAAATCAAGCTGAAAGTCACCATAGGAATTTGTAGAAACTCCAGATATTTCAACGGATAGGTCTTGGCTAATTACTTTTAAACCGTTAACTGCTGCGCCAAATACTGTTGAACCATTTGCATAAACTGTGCCAGTAACTGTACTAGCGTTAGCATTCATTGAAAAGTCAATGTCTGTGATTGTTTGTCCAGCTCCAATTGAAATCATTTGACTCCCTGAACTAGAATAGCCCGTTTTTTGTACACTTATTTCATAAGTACCAGGATTAACTGACAAACTATAATTACCAAAAGCATCACTAATATCTGTACTTTCACTAGTTGTAACTGTTACACCTGAAAGGCCAAGATTATTACTTGTAATTTTTCCCGTAATAAAACTTTCATTTGGAACTAAAACAAAATCAATTGCATCAACAGTTTCTGCAACAGTTAATATTAATACATGAGTATTTTGGGAAGAATAATTAGGTTTAAATGCCGAAAACTGATAATTGCCCTCCGGCAGATTGATTGAATAATTTCCATATTCATCTGTATTTGTAGTTATTGGTAATCCTGATGAAGGTGTAGCAGTTATGACTACATCTGATATACCTACAACAGTATTATTTACATTTCCGTTTACAATGTTTGCCTGCGGAGACAAACTTATAGTTCCTATTTGAGTATTCTCTGAGGAAAGGTCTGTAATCTCTATTAAAGTTGATGGTGGTGAATAATATCCAATTTTTTCAGCAAATATAGACCATTCACCAACAGATACACCTTCAAATACAAAACTACCATTTGAACTTGTAATTTCTTGTCTCAACTGATTTTGATAACTTGCTGTTACCATTACCCCTGATAAAGGAATTCCACCCGTATTTGTAATCTGTCCTGTAATATTTTTATTATTTTCTTCAAGTATCAATGTTTCTGCTGCAAAATTCTGACCACCAGCTATAGAATACTGAAAAAAATTGGTAGATTGGTAGCCTACTTTTTCTGCATAAATAGTCCAAACATCAGGTGAAACTGATAGTGAATATCCTCCGCCTGAAACATTTGCTACTCTCTCATCACCTTCTACATTAACAGCTATAACAGTAGCTGATTCAATGGGTACTCCTTCAGAGTTGACTACATCTCCATAGATATTTCCAGGTGACCACTCCATATTAATATTGATAGTTTCATAACAAGATGCGCCTAATTGATCAGTTGATGGATCAGATCCAAATATTGCATAAGGATCATATTCAGGGTCGTCAAATAAATATAGTGTATCCTGAGCAATCTCAAAGCCAGGCTTTTCTGCTGTAACTAAATATACACCAAGAGGTAAATTTTTGTATGCACTACCTGTTTCATCAACTGTAATTGGAACTATATCTCCAGAACCTTCAATAGGATCAATAGTTACTGATGCAAATCCAACACCATAAGAAATATCATCATCAACTAATATGGTATTTATTCTAACTCTACCATAAGAAATATCGTAATCAAAATAACTTAAGTCACTAATTGAGCTTATTCCATCAGCACTTGAAGCAATTATTTTCCATGCATATTTTGCATCAATTAAAATAGATGATGCATTAAAATCAATTAAATTATTTGTTGTAACCTGATTCCAAATTGGATATTGAATTTCACTACCAGCTTCTAATCTTAATTCAGAAAGAAATATTTGATAGGTCATTGCCCCATCCACTTCACTCCACTGAAATGTTATAACATCCTGATCAACTATTTCTATGGGACTATCAACTGGGGCAAACTCTGGATTAATGTGCTGAGGGCTTTCTAAAACAACTTCGGTGATATATTGAAACTCAACAGGTGTACTCGCTACTTGTGAAGAATATAAAAGATTATTTCCGTAATTATTCATAACTAACCAATTATATGTTATCCCCGATACTAGAGGAGGCGTATCGTTTATAATTGTTCCTGATGGATCTATATCACCATATTGTATAGATGTTTCCGGAGTAATAACTTGCCAAATTGCCTGTGCGCCTGAAACTGTCATATTCCCATCTTCATCTTCAGCTAATACAAATGGATTATCTGATAATATTAAATGATAATAGGGAACTCCCGGATTAGGATCCCAACTAAAAACAGGAGTACTTGTAGTTATATCACCTGAGGGACTTATCATTTGATTACTTTGTTGGGACTCTACAATTAACTGAAACTCAAGTGAAGTTGTCTGCATCTCTATATTTGCTATTATTGCATAATATAATCCAACACTGACGCCTATTTGCTCCGGAGTAGTTGTTACAACACCTAAACCACTTGCACTTGTTTCACTATAATTTTCAATTATTGAGCCTCCAGGAGTACTTGATACATATAGTGTACCAGATAAATCACCTGACATGTTAATCCATGTAATAGTAAACTCTTCAAAACTTTTATACATAGCCATTGGTACTGAGGTTAAAATTATTTCATTTTCTCTGTTTTGAGGGTGATTTAGTAATGCAGAATTTAATTGATTTCCATCTACTTCAAATGACCACAAAACTTGAAATACTAAAAAGAAACTTAATTTAAAAATACTATTCATAATTTTTCTCCGTAAAATTTTCAAGACTAAAAGCTATATGTAAATGTAGTTGATCCAGCTAAACCTGGATATGAGAGTAATGAAATATCCATATTTAACTTACTAGTAAATGGAATATTTAATCCCATCCCAAATGTTCCTCCCAATGGGATTCCAAGCTTATCTTCCATAGGATTTCCTTCACTATCTAATAATCCATTAAACTTGATATCACCCAAAATAAATGATCCACCTAAATAGAATCGACCCAAACCTAAACCAAATTTACCAATAAGATTTTGTGCTGCAATAATTTCATAAGATTTACTTTTAATTTCTGACTGGATATCACACTCACCCTCTTCTGGGCAGTAGGTTAAAAAATTATTTCCCTCTTTTCGCTGTCCATCCTCATATATATCACACTCATATAGCATAGAGAACTCTCCAAGTGGTTTTTCAAATCCCAATACAGATTTTAAAAACTTTCCTTTATAAGCAAAGCTTAATGCAACTTTTCCAGGGTATTTAAACATTAGCGCACTACTCTTATACTGCGTTCTATTTGTAAATGTAAGTGCAGAAGGCTTTAATAAAAACATGTCAAATAACTCTTCTTTTTTATCCCATTCACCATTTCCATTATAGTCCTGTGTAAGATTATCACCTTCATCATAAATACCATTAGAATTAAGATCATCAAATAAATCTTCATCATTTGGACTTAAATTCAAAGCACCCATCGTATGAGTTGTTATATTCAAACTTCCATCCATAATCATTTCCATATTTCCAGAGTAGGATAAATCTATAAAAAATGAATTTCTATTATATGACATACCAAATATTGGCTGAAAACTAGTTCCAGAGAAATCAATTAAAACGCTATCATTTAGTGTATTTCTGTAGGATGAGGTCGGATCATTAAAAAAAGCTGTTATATCTTGTTCTCCAATTTGGCGTATCATTCCATTTATTGTCAAAACAGTATTATTATAAATTCCACCTTTTAAATAATTTAGACCAAATCCTAAGGTAAACTTATCTTCTGAATCAAATAATAGTTGTCCAAGATCTATTCCATAGGCGAAATCAGTTTCACTGAAATTAATCCCTAAATTTAAACCCATATCAATTGTGAGAGGTAATTTAACAGCTGTTGGGATTAACGAAGTAGTATCTGCATCTTCAATTGTTAGAGCAACTCCTCCTGTTAACAATTCTAAATCAACATCCATTATAGATCTATGAGAGATACCAATTTGACCATACTCCCCCTTATAACCAATTGGTGGTGCGAGGACTACGCTGAATCCATTAATAGATCTTTTTTGTGATACAAATGGGTTGAAATCAATGCCATAGTTATTTTCGTTAAATTTCGTATTATCTTCAGGATCAAATATATCACCAGCCATCTCTGAATCCTGTAAGCCGCTAACTAGTCCATCATTTAATAATTTATCAAACTCACCTTCACCTAAAATCATATCAGCAGTAGATACTCCATTAAAGTCAAACCCTGGAGACATATCTAGTGAAATTGAAAAATTTGAATAATAACCCAATACTGCAGGATTTGCTCTAAATTGATTTGCTGTTAAAAATGATGAACTATTTGTATTTCCAAAATTTAAGTTCCCGACATCAGAATCCGAAAATAAACGACTTTGGAAACTTAATCCTAAAAACTCTTTCCCGCCATTAAAATATACTATTTTATTTTCTGAAAATAAGGTTTTAGAAAGGAAAAAGAATACTAATAAATATTTTATGAATTTCATTAAAAGGTCTACCTCTTTTTTAAAGGAATTTAACAATCCTTAAATTTACAATTTTTTATTCTTTAACAAGAATAAATTTGTAATCTTTTATCAGAATAATCTTAACTTTCTGTCGGAATTATTATTTAAAATCTAAAATAAAAAAAATAATGAAAAAATATGTAATATTATTTAAATCTCCTGATAGAAGGGGTATTGTAGCTAAAATAACTGGATGGCTATTTAAACAAAATCTAAATATAATCTCTATGGAAGAACATGTTGAAGATAAAAGTAGTTATTTCTTTATGAGGATTGTGATACTTTCAGCGTTCGATTTAAATGAGAATAAAGATTTTATAATAGAATTAACTAAATTAGGCCAAACCTTTGAAGGGCAATTTTCAATAAAAAAATCAAATAAAAAAAATAACTGCGCAATTTTTGTAACCAAAGAACAGCTTCCTTTATATGACCTACTAATTAAACATCAAACAAATGATCTAAATTGTACTATAAAGATGGTTCTAAGTAATCATATGTTATTAAAAAATGTAGCTGAAAAGTTTAATATTCCATACTTACGCTTTCCTATAAATATGCGAAATAAATCAGAAATTGAACCTCAAATTATTAAAACCTTAGAAGAACATAAAATTGACCTAATAATACTTGCAAGATATATGCAAATTTTATCGCCAAAATTTGTTAAAAAGTATGAGCAGAAGATAATCAATATTCACCATGGATTTCTTCCTGCATTTAAAGGTGCTCGACCATATCGGCAGGCATGGGAACGTGGAGTTAAAATGATTGGTGCAACGGCTCACTATGTGACTAATGAACTCGATGAAGGTCCGATAATCACGCAAGATGTAACCTCAATCAATCATACTTATTCTGAAAAAGATATGATAAGAACTGGAAAAGATATTGAAAGAATAGTTCTTACAAATGCAGTACAAGCACATTTAGATAATAGAATAATTTTGCATAACGGTAGAACTATAGTATTTAATCGTTAAATGTCATTTTTAAAACGTGATGCTTCGATTTCTAATGAGATTATTTTACTATCAATTCCTGTAATTATAAGTAATATAAGTCGTGTACTAATGGGCCTAATTGATATGGTAATGGTTGGCCGTTTAGGTCCAAATTCAATTGCTGCAGTGGGGATGGGTTCAATGATAGTTTGGGTTTTAATGTCTCTCGGTATAAGTTTAAGAACAGCAACTCAAACTTTAAGTGCAAGACGATTAGGTCAAAAGGAATATCAAGATTGTGGACACGCACTTAGAAATGGTCAACTTTTAGCATTTATTATCGGCGTTCCAATCTCTATTATAAGTTTTTCTTATACCGAAAAAATTGTAACTATATTTATTTCAGATCCAAATGTAACTGAATTATGTATTGACTATACTAAATATTGTTTTCTGGGTGTTTATACAACACTAGCTAGCTTTGTATTCATGGGTTTTTATACCGGAATTGAAAAGCCCAAAATTCACATGAAGGTTACTATTTATTCAAATATCATTAATATTTATTTTAATATCGGACTAATATATGGTTCTGAGAACATAAAAGCTTACTTTAATTCCTTTGATAATATTTTTATATCAAAAATTTGGTTTATTTGGGCTATAATTGATTTTCCAGAATTACATGTAAAAGGTGCAGCTATTGCAACATTTATAGCTTCAATTTGTTCAACATTTTATTATTTTACCTACTTATTTAAAAAAGATATAAAACATAAGTTTGTAGTTTTTTCTACTAATTTTAATCTTATTATGATCAAACGACAAATAACGTTAGCAATACCACAAGCAATTCAAGAGATTTTTGTAACAGGCGGTTTTGCTATTTTTTATAAAATTATGGGTTTAATTGGAACTTTAGAACTTGCGTCAACACAAATTGTTTTTACAATTATGCATGGTTCTTTTATGCCTGCTATTGGAGTTGGACAATCTTGTGCCACGTTAGTGGGTAAATATCTTGGTAAAAATAAACCTGAAAAAGCTGAAATTACAATATATGAAAGTATAAGATGGGCACTTTATATTATGGGGTCAATGGGCATAATATTTATTTTATTCCCTCAATTTATTATTCCAATCTTCACTAAAGAAGTCGACTTAATCGTTTTAAGTATACCTGGATTAAGAATCGTTGGAATTCTTCAGTTTTTTGATGCAGTAGCAATAACATTATGGTTTGCGCTTACAGGTGCAGGGAATACACTATATCCTTCAGTTGTAGATTCTTTACTTTGTTATTTATTTTTCCTCCCTGTAGCATATTTAACTGGGATAGTTTTAAATTGGGGATACATGGGTCCATGGCTTGCATTCTCACTCCATCTTGGACTATTTATGATATTTATGATTATGAAAGTACGTAATGGTAGTTGGAAAAAAATCCAAATCTAATTAAACCACTTTAAATTATTTTATTGTGTTAAAATTATATTTACTATACTTATGATGTCCATAACATTTACTAATTCGTCTAAATTTAAATCTGCAGCCCATAACTCACATATGTCTAAATTTGTGCTATCTACCGATAAAATAATATTCACAGTTCTAAGAATATCTAAAATATTAATCGTCCCATCTGAATTTAAATCACCCGTGGTCCAATCCACACAAGGATTTATCTCCCCTGATACTTCTAAATTCACATTAATATTAACTAATGGATTGTTATAATCATTAGTACTCATCCAAAACAAACTAGAATAATTACCAATTGGTAAATTTGCAGAATTAGCTGTAAATATAACTTCAACAGCTTCACCTCCTCCTAATACTCCTGAAGAAATATTAGCCGATAGCCAGGTTGGAAACTGATACATCCAAGCACTGAAGTTATTCGATACATATAGATTAGTTGTCGGTTCTTGATTTAAATCAATTAATACAGCCTCTGAAGCATCTACATTTTGAATTCCAATTGTTGGTGATGCAGCTCCATTAATATTATTATAATTCAATTCAATTTTTCCATCAGGATATAAAACATACTGGAAATTAACTGTACTATTTGGATAATCTGTAGTTACCCAATGCGCGACATCATGATACCAAACTACAAATCGTTCAGGTGTTGAATGATAAAATACATTACCGGAACATGTTGAATTGCAATTATCGTTTATAGGATTCAAATCATCCCAGAAACCTAGGATAGCACTTTTAGGTGCGTCAATATTTGGTAGACCTGTATTATCCCAAGCATCACTATCTTCACCAAATCCAATCCATCCATTAGGATTAACGACAACAGAGGAATAATTATTACCATAAAATGGAAATTCAAATCCTATAGAGATACCAGAAATTCCTTGATCATTATGTTGAAATATTACTTCATCACCTATATTTTCAATATTTATCCAATTATTTATAAAATAAGCCTCATTAGAATCATTCCAAGAATATCCTTCTTGATTAATTTGGTATTCTAAGTCAACTTCACCAGCGTTTCCTATTACAAAGTAATAGTTAGCAGATTCTTCAGACTCAAGAACAAAACTGATATCAAAATCACTAACTACTAAGTCCGGTGTATCCAGTAAATTTCTTATACATTTATTAGCATTTAAACGTCCAAATCCTGTCTCTAGGTCATATCCCATTGCACCAATATCATCTGCCTGAATTTGCATGATTGTCCTTACATCGATGGGACTAGCATTAGGCATAACACTAAAAATCAAACCTGCTACTCCTGCTGCATGGGGACAAGCTGAGGAAGTTCCATTAAATTGATTTGTATATCCACCCCCAATTGATGTAGCTGGGATTTTTACTCCTGGTGCTAAGATATCAATACCAATTCCATAATTACTTCCCCAAAAGTTTTCACCATCACATGATGTCATATTTTTTCTTTCATTACATGGAGACATTGCTCCAATAGCGACACAATTATCATATCGTGAAGGATAACTTATTGTACCAAAATCATCGTTTCCAGTAGCTGCAATAACTATTGTACCATTACTTGTTGCATAATCAATTGCATCATCAAAGAAGCTATTATACATTCCTCCACCTAAGCTCATGCTTACTACTTGGGCTCCATTATCTGAAGCCCAAACAACACCCTCGGCTATATCTGTGTCCTGACCTGTGCCATCACTACCCATAACTTTTACAGGCATTATTTTACAATTCCAACAAATACCAGCAACACCAATTCCATTATCTCCCTTCGCTGCAGCAATTCCTGCACAAGCGGTCCCATGACCATTATCATCATCTGCATTTGAATCATTATTTGCAAAATCATAACCGTTTACTATTCTATCTTCATAATCAGGATGGTCCAAATCAACACCAGAATCTAATATTGCAATTATTATATTTTCAGAACCAGTACTAATATCCCAAGCTTCATCAGTATCTATATCCGCATCTGGGGTACCATTAGTAACCTGACCATAATTATTATGATCCCATTGATTTGAATAATAAGGATCATTAGGCGTAATAAATGTTTTATTTTTTGAATTTAATTCTACTTTTTCAACAAAATCTAATTTTAAGAATTTTGAAATTATATCTTCTGAAATCTTATCTTCCTTTAATTTTACGAAATAGTATTTATGAAGATTAAATTGATAATGAAGGTCATTTTTCACATTTTTAAAGAGTGGTCTAAAATTCTCAATTTCGGGTAGTGAATTTGAAATATTTGTTAAATCAGATAATTTTAAAGAAGGTTCGAAACCAATCTTAGGGGCAAAATTATCTTTAATTTTTAATACTAAAGTATTTCTTGATACCTGAGATTCATTAAATTGTATCCATTCTGAAGAAAATACAAATGTAATTGATAATATAAATAAAAAAAATTTCATGTAAAACTACCTCTAAATTTTAATTAGTAATTTTGGTAAAAATTTTAAATAATCAGATAATAAAATCGTATCAAATCGTAATTATTTTCAATAAATTATTATTTCATTTTTTTGCCTAGCTAAAATTAAAAGTTTATATTCAAAACTAATTAATACTTGGTCTGCATTTTTTATTAATAATAATTTTCATAATGAATGTACAAACAGTTGACTTTAATTCACCAACTGCTTCCGAACAATTTACTAATTCTCTAAAAGAAACCGGATTCGCAGTTATATCAAATCATCCAGTAAAATTAAAAAAAATACAGCAGATTTATTCTGAATGGAAATCTTTTTTTAATAGTAACTATAAACACGATTATCTTTTTGATGAAATAAAACAAGACGGTTATTTTCCTTTCTTATCTGAAAATGCTAAAAATAGTCAATTTAAAGATTTAAAAGAATTTTTTCATATTTATCCTTGGGGACGATATCCTAAATTTGTTTCAGATTCGACAAAAGAACTATATAGTTCACTGAGTATTATTGCAGAAACTCTACTCTCTTGGGTTGAACAAAATACACCAAAAAAAATTACTAATAAATTCTCAATCCCTCTATCTAAAATGGTAAACAATAGCCCAAGGAATTTATTAAGAATAATTCATTATCCACCATTAAAAGGAGATGAGACTTCTGGAATGGTTAGAGCTGCTGCACATGGAGATATTAATCTTTTAACTATATTAGTTGCAGGTACACAGCCAGGCCTTCAGGTTCTAGATGTTAATGGAAACTGGCATGATGTATCATGCGATCCAGGTACTATTGCTGTAAATACGGGAGATATGCTTCAGATGGTTACAAATGGATATTTCCCTTCAACAATTCATAGGGTTATTAATCCCCAAGGAGAAATTCCAAATCAATCTAGACTATCAATGCCTTTATTTCTACATCCACATGATAAAGTAAAGTTGTCTAAAAAATATTCTGCATTAGAGTATTTAAATGAAAGATTGAAAGAAATTGGATTAAAATAACGTTCTTTAAATTTATAAATTAGTTAATCTGTCATATATTTTAAGACAAATTTTACCTTTTTAAAAAACATACTTAAATAATGATGATAATTAATATCAAAAAAATATAATTAAACAAAGTGATACATATAAAAATAAAGAAAACACTTCAAATGTATGGATGACTTTATTGTAAATTTATACTCTTTTTTAAGTCAGTTATTTTAATAATTAAATTTTTTGTTTAGTGACCCGATAGCTCAGCTGGTAGAGCAACGGCCTTTTAAGCCGTGGGTCGTGCGTTCGAGCCGCACTCGGGTCACAATATAAAAGCCTCTAATTGCAATGTAGTTAGAGGCTTTTTTCTACCAACTATTTTGAATGATTTAATTATATTAAGATCATATGTTGAACCAATACGTTCTATCCCATAAAATAAAAAATCAAATAAATATTAAGCTTAAAATAATAAGTAATTGAAAAAATTATATTATAGTTTTGTCATATGAAAATTATAATTGAGCAAAATTTAGTGACCTAAATCAAATGATTGAAGTTCAATATACCTTAATATTCAACAGGATTTGGAGGAATCTAAAATGAATGTAGCTAGAAAAAAACAAGCGCCCCATTTAATGGGGCGCATTTTTTTTATTGAAATTTAATTTACTTAACTAGCATCAGCTTCTGTGTCTTAACAAAATCACCTGCAACAATCTTTATGAAATAAACTCCATTTGAAAAATGTTCCGCATTCCATTTTATCGTATGAATACCAGCAGTTTTTCTACCCTCAAAAAGTGTGCTAATGTTTCTACCTTCTATATCATATATACCTAAAGAGACCATTGTTTCAATTGGCAGTCTATATTTAAACGTTGTTACAGGATTAAATGGATTTGGATACGGTGTATCAAAACTAAACTGATTCACAACAATACGCGGTGACTCACCTGTCAAACTACCTATCTGATGTAATGCCATTGGA
>NZIV01000015.1 GCA_002689995.1 Fidelibacterota bacterium | reverse complement strand
ATGGCAAAAGAAAAATTTGAGCGCACAAAGCCCCATGTAAATATTGGAACGATAGGTCACGTAGATCATGGTAAGACTACCTTGACTGCGGCAATCACACGTTGTTTAGCTGAGAAAGGATTTGCTGAGCATAGAGAATTTGATACAATCGATAATGCTCCTGAAGAAAGGGAGCGTGGTATAACAATTAATACGTCTCATGTAGAGTACGAAACTGAGGGTCGTCATTATGCTCATGTAGATTGCCCTGGTCACGCAGATTATATTAAGAATATGATTACCGGTGCCGCTCAAATGGATGGAGCTATTTTAGTTGTAGCTGCCACAGATGGTCCTATGCAGCAAACGAGAGAGCATTTACTTTTAGCAAAACAGGTTAATGTTCCTTCTATTGTTGTATTTATGAATAAGTGTGATCAGGTTGATGATCCTGAATTGCTTGAGCTTGTCGAGATGGAGCTTAGAGAATTATTGGATAGTTACGGCTTTCCTGGTGACGATACACCAATTATTCAAGGTTCTGCTCTAAATGCCTTGAATTCAGGCTCTGGAGATGATGCTCAGTGTATTTATGATTTAATGGATTCAGTTGATAGTTTTATTCCTGAGCCAGAAAGAGATGTTGATAAGTCATTTATAATGCCAGTTGAAGACGTATTTTCAATTACAGGTCGTGGCACAGTTGCTACGGGAAGAATTGAAGGTGGTATTATTAAGGTTGGTGAGGATATTGATATTGTTGGTTTCGGTTCTGATCTTAAAAGTGTATGTACTGGTGTTGAAATGTTTCGTAAAATTTTAGATGAGGGTCAGGCTGGTGATAATGCTGGTTTATTATTGAGAGGTGTAGATAAAGAGCAGATTAAGCGTGGTATGGTATTGGCTGCTCCGGGGTCAATTACTCCTCATACAAAGTTTAAGGCAGAAGTTTATGTTCTTAAAAAAGAAGAAGGTGGAAGACACACACCATTTTTCAAGGGATATAGGCCTCAGTTTTATTTTAGAACAACAGATGTTACAGGTGAAGTTATTTTGCCTGAAGGAACAGAGATGGTGATGCCTGGTGATAATGTAAGTTTAGAGATAAATTTAATTACACCAATTGCGATGGATCAAGAATTACGATTTGCGATTCGTGAAGGTGGTCATACTGTTGGTGCTGGTGTCGTAACAGAAATTATAGAGTAAGGTTTTCTCGTGGCATTAAACAGAATTAGAATACGATTAAAGGCATATGATCATATGCTTTTAGATAAATCGACAGAGAAAATAGTAAAAACAGCTAAAAATACCGGTGCCGTTATACTGGGGCCGATACCTTTACCTACAAAAAAAAGTATTTATACTGTGAATCGTTCTCCTCATGTAAATAAAAAATCCAGAGAGCAGTTTCAATTAAAAGTTCATAAGAGAATCGTTGACTTAATGAATTCTACATCGAAAACTGTTGATGCGCTAATGAAGTTAGATATGCCTGCAGGTGTTGATATTGAGATAAGGACATAGGAAATAGATTTATGCTTATTGGTAAAAAAATGGGAATGACAAGACTATTTGATGAAGATGGTTTGGATTACCCTGTAACAGTGATTGAAGCCGGACCGTGTGTTGTAACTCAGTTAAAGACAGTAGAAAATGATGGCTATGATTCAATGCAAGTTGGTTATTTAGATTTGCCTGAAAATAAGATTAAAAAACCTATGGCTGGTCATTTAAAGAAATCTAAAACAATGGGGAAAAGATATTTAAAAGAATTCCCAGTCCTAAACAAAGAAATCAAATGTGGTTCAAAAATCTGTGTTGATTCAGTTCAGGTGGGTGATTATGTCGATGTTGTAGGAGTGTCTAAGGGGCGAGGATTTGCAGGAGTAATGAAGCGTCACGGATTTGGTGGAGGGAGAAGGTCTCATGGTAAAAATAGCGTTATGAGGTCTGCTGGTTCCGTTGGTGCGGGTTCTGATCCATCGAGAATATGGAAGGGTAAACGTATGGCCGGTAGATTCGGCACAGACACAGTAACAGTTCGAAATCTAATTGTTGTGAGAATAGACTTAGACAATAATCAGTTATTCATTAAAGGTGCAGTTCCTGGCCCAAAAAATGGAATTATATATATAAATAAATGAAATTAGATATTTACAATTTAGCAGGAAATAAGACTAAGAAATCTGTAGAAATTTCAGAAGCAGTTTTTGGCATACAGCCAAATGAGCATTGTGTTTATCTTGCAGTGAAATCAGAGATGGCCTCTTTACATCAAGGTACTCATCAAAGCAAAAATAGAAGTGCGGTGAGTGGATCTGGTAAAAAGCCATACAAACAGAAAGGGACGGGAAGAGCTCGTGTTGGATCTTCGAGAAACCCATCTAGGGTTCATGGTGGAACTGCATTTGGCCCTAAATCTCACAGTTATAATATCCGTGTCAATAAAAAAGTTAGAAGATTGGCTCGTAAATCAGTTTTGTCTGATAAGATGTCGCAAGGGCAGTTAATGGTTATAGATGAGTTTAAACTAGACTTACCAAAAACAAAAGATATTATGAATATTTTATCTAGTCTTGACTTATCAAGTAAGAAGGTTACTATCCTTGCAGGTGATTTAGATGAAAATGTTTGGTTGAGTGCTAGAAACTTGAAGAATGTTTCTATATTGCAAGCAGCAGACGCATCTGCTTATGACTTGCTAGATTGCGAGATTGTCTTGTTTGATAAAGCGGGTATTGAACTTTTAAACAACCAGCTATCTTAGGGTATTAAATGGACCAAGTTATTATCAGACCAATATTGAGTGAAAAAAGCAGTCTATTAGGATCAACAAATAAACATGTTTTTCAGGTATCAAAAACATCAAACAAATTGATGATAAAGAGAGCAGTTGAAAATAGATTTGATGTAGAAGTTAAAAAAGTTGCAATTATAAATGTTAAGGGCAAAATAAAAAATATGTCAGTAAAAAGTAATGGTAAAGTTCTAAGAACAACTGGGCGTAGAGCAAATTGGAAAAAAGCTATTGTTACCCTTTCCAAAGGTAAAATAGATATACTTCATGGAGATTTTCAGGAGTAATTATGCCACTTAGAAAATTAAAACCAAATACTCCTGGGCAAAGATTTATGTCTGTTCCAACTTTTGAAGAAATTACAAAATCTAAACCAGAAAGATCTTTGACTCAAGCTTTAAGGAAATCCGGTGGAAGAAATAATTTAGGAAGAATAACTAGCCGCAGAAGAGGAGGTGGGCACAAGCGTAGATATCGAATTATTGATTTTAAAAGGAATAAATACGATATAATTGCTGCTGTAATAGCCATAGAGTACGACCCTAACAGAACTCCTAGAATAGCATTGCTTGAATATAGTGATGGTGAAAAAAGATATATACTTGCTCCGGTAGGACTTAAAGTAGGAGATGAAGTATCTTCATCGAAGTCTCAAATTGCATTTATAACAGGAAATGCTATGCCGTTAGGAATTATTCCTGAAGGTATGCTTGTCCATAATATTGAACTTAAAGAAGGTAAGGGTGGCCAAATGGCTAGGAGTGCCGGTGCTTATGCAAGGATTATGGCTAAAGAAAATGGTATGGTAACTTTAAAGCTTCCTTCAGGTGAAATGCGAATGGTTACAGAGGGGTGTATTGCTACAATTGGTATGGTTGGAAATAGAGATCATGCTAATATAGTGTATGGTAAAGCCGGTAGAAAAAGATGGCTTGGAAGACGACCTAAAGTTAGAGGTGTCGTAATGAATCCAGTAGACCATCCTCATGGAGGGGGAGAAGGAAAAACTTCAGGAGGTAGGCATCCAGTTTCTCCTTGGGGTACTTTAGCAAAAGGATACAAAACTAGAAAGAAAAATAAACCTTCCAATCGATTAATCGTTAAAAGGAGGAAGTAAAAGTGGCAAGATCTCTTAAAAAAGGACCTTACATCGATGGAAAGCTTATGAATAAAGTCAAATCAATGGCTGGTAGTAAAAAGCAGGTTATTAAAACATGGTCAAGAAGAACAACAATATCACCTCTTTTTGTAGGATTCACCTTTGCTGTACATAATGGTAATAAATTTGTGCCAGTATATGTTTCAGAAAATATGGTGGGGCATAAACTAGGTGAATTTGCCCCCACTCGATTGTTTAGAGGGCATGCGGGTAATAGATAAGGATAAAAATGGAAGCAGTTGCAAAAGCAAAACATCTCAGGCAGTCACCTTATAAAATAAGACAAGTATTAGATGTTGTAAGAGGTAAAAATGTCAATGAAGCGATTAATACTTTAAAGTATACAAATAAAAAAGCTGCAAAAATTATTTTACAAACTTTAAACTCAGCAATTGCAAATCTATCTACAAATGATGAAGCTTATGATGTAGATAATTTTTACGTTAAAACTGCTTTTGTTGATGGTGGCCCAATGATGAAACGATGGAGAGCTGCCGCTATGGGAAGAGCAGTAAGAATATTAAAAAGGACTTCTCATTTAACGATTATTATTTCTCAAAAAGGTACAAAATAGTCTATGGGACAGAAGACAAATCCAATTGGATTAAGGTTAGGTATTAATAGAACTTGGGATTCTACTTGGTTCGATGAAAAAAACTATTCAGAAAAATTACATGAAGATATAATAATTAGGAATTATATTAAAAGTAGATTGAGAACTGCAAGTGTATCTAAGGTTGAAATTTCAAGAACACCAAAAAGGGTCGTAGCAACAATTTATACCGCTAGGCCAGGTATTGTTATAGGAAAAGGCGGTGAAGAAGTTGAGAAGTTAAAGAAAGAGCTTCGTGGCATAATTCACTCTAAAATTCAAGTCAATGTGAATGAGGTTAAGCGTCCTGGGCTGGTTGCTGAATTAGTTGGTCAAAATATTGCCCAGCAAATTCAAAAGAAAATCTCATATAAAAGGGCAATAAAAAAAGCAATTCAATCAACAATGAGTATGGGTGCTGAGGGTATTAGAATATGTGCTTCAGGTAGATTGAATGGGGCTGAAATTGCAAGGAGTGAGACCTATCGTGATGGACGAGTTCCGCTTCACACCTTAAGAGCAAATATTGATTATGCTCATGTAGAATCCAATACTACATATGGTATCATAGGGCTAAAAGTTTGGATTTATCATGGAGAGATTTTGCCTAAAAGAAATAGGAATTAATTTAAATGTTAGCACCTAAAAAAGTAAAATATAGAAAGCCTCAAAAAGGCAGAATGAAAGGCATGTCAATGACTGGTGACTATGTGTCTTTTGGAACATTTGGATTAAAGGCAACTGAGGCCGGATGGATAACCAGCCGTCAAATTGAGGCTGCTCGTATCACAATTTCAAGAAGAGTTCGAAAAATTGGAAAGTTATGGATTCGTATTTTTCCCCATAAATCAATTACAAAAAAGCCAGCAGAAACTCGAATGGGTAAAGGTAAAGGTGCTCCAGAGTATTGGGTCGCTGTTATTAAGCCTGGTAGAATATTGTTTGAAATTGATGGTGTTGATGAGGAATTGGCAAATGAAGCATTTACTCAATGCGGTCATAAGCTACCAATTAAAACTAAAATGGTTGCTCGCAGGGAATCAATTTGATGAAAAAACAAGATTTGAAAAAATTATCTACTGAAGAATTAAAGACAAAATTAAAAGAAAACAATGAATCTTTAATGAATATGAGATTTCAAAAAGCTTTACAGCAATTAGAACATCCAAAGCAAATTAGTAAGATTCGTAAAGAAATTGCGCAGATTAAAACTGTATTGAGAGAGTTTGATTTGGGTATAAGAGGAAAGGAGCTATAAGGTTGGTTGATTCTGGGAGAAGACAATTAATAGGGCTCGTATTGCAATCAAAAATGGATAGAACAGCTGTTGTACAGGTAACAAGAAGGTTTGCTCATCCAGTTTATAAAAAATTCGTCTCAAAAAATAAAAAATATTATGCTGATGATCCATCTAACATAGCGCGCGCGGGAGACACTGTAAGAATTATTGAAGCAAGGCAATTAAGTAAATTAAAAAGATGGCGTCTTGTTGAAGTTACTAAAAAAGCTGAAAGCCTAAAATAGGATTATAAGATGATTCAACAGGAAAGTAGATTAAAAGTAGCTGATAATACAGGTGCTAAAGAAGTTCTATGTATACGTGTATTAGGTGGTACTGGAAGAAGATATGCCCGCTTAGGCGATATGATAGTAGTTACCGTTAAAAAAGCTATACCTGGAGGTACATTAAAGAAAGGTGAGACATCGCGTGCCGTTGTCGTTAGAGCAAAAAAAGAAGTGCGACGAAAAGATGGTTCCTATATTAGGTTTGATGAAAATGCTGCTGTATTAATTGATAAAAATAATGAACCCAAAGGTACTCGTGTATTTGGTCCCGTAGCAAGAGAGCTGAGAGAAAAACAATATATGAAAATTGTTTCTTTAGCACCGGAGGTTATATAATGAAAATTATTAAGGGTGATACAGTTCAAATTATAACAGGTACTGATAAAGGAAAGCAAGGAAGAGTGCTTAAATCTTATCCAGTGAAAAATAAAATTTTAGTTGAAGGTATTAATGTTGTTAAAAAACATATTAGACCAAGTCAAGAAAATCCACAAGGAGGTATTTCAGAAAAAGAAATGCCTATAAATATTTCCAATGTAACTCTTATATTTAATGGAGAACCTACAAAAGTTGGATATAAAATCCTTGAAGATAATAAAAAAGTAAGAATTTCTAAGAAAACAGGTGAAGTAATTCAATAATTATATGGCTAAGACCGAAAATAAATATATTCCAAGATTAAAGAAAAAATATCATGATACATCGATATCTTATCTAAAAGATAAGCTTGGAATTAAAAATGCAATGCAAATTCCTAAATTTGATAAAATAGTAATTAATGTTGGATTAGGAGATGCTAAGGATAATTCTACAAATCTTAAAAACGCCCTTGAGGAATTGACAACTATATCAGGGCAAAAAGCGGTAGTAACTTATGCAAAAAAAGCAATCTCAAATTTTAAAATTAGAGAAAAAGATCCTTTAGGTGTAAGAGTTACTCTAAGAGGTCAGAGAATGTTTGAGTTTTTGGATCGATTTATTGCGATTGCATGTCCAAGGATTAGAGACTTTTCAGGATTCAGAGTGAAAGGTTTTGATGGTAGAGGTAATTACAATTTTGGAATTACTGAGCAAATAATTTTTCCAGAAATTAGCTATGATAAAATCGATAAGATTAGAGGGATGAATATTACTGTTGTCACAACGGCTGAAACCGATGAGAAATCATATGAATTACTTAATTCGATTGGATTTCCATTTAGAAAAAGTATAAAATCAAAAGACACTGAGGTAAAAGTATAATGGCGAAAAAAGCTAAGGTAATGCATAATCTTCATAGAAAAAATTTAGTTGAAAAATATGCATCTAAGAGGAAAGAATATCTTGATAAAATTAAAGATCCTAAGATTTCTTTTGAAGAAAAGCAATTATACAGATTAAAATTAGAGAAATTACCTAGGAACTCTAGTCCTCACAGGGTAAGAAATAGATGTAATTTAACCGGTAGACCAAGAGCTTATTACAGGAAGTTTGGTTTATCTAGAATTTCATTCCGTGAGTTGGCATTAAAGGGTGAAATTCCTGGTGTAACGAAAGCAAGTTGGTAGATTAGGAATATATATGTCTTTAAATGATCCAGTAGCAGATTTTTTAACACGAATTAGAAACGCTCAGCAAGCAGAAAAGAAATGGGTCGATATTCCATCGTCAAATTTAATAATTCGTATTTCACACGTTTTAAAAGAAGAAGCATTTATTAGGGACTTTATTCTCATCAAAGATGAGAAGCAGGGTATTCTTAGGTTGTTTTTAAAATATGACGATAGCTCAATGCCAGTTATCCATCATATAAGCCGTGTAAGTAAACCGGGTAGAAGAGTTTATGCAAGCTCATCTAAACTACCAAGAGTCTTAAACGGAATGGGGGTTTCAATTTTAACAACTTCGAAAGGTGTTATTTCAAATAAAAAGGCAAAAGTATTGAGGGTTGGTGGTGAAGTGCTTTGCCAAGTTTGGTAAATTAATTAGGTATTAAAGAATGTCAAGAATTGGTAGAAAACCTATAAATATCCCTGAAGGCGTGATTGTTGGTGTTAAAGGGAATTCAGTTAATGTAAAAGGTAAATTAGGAGAGCTTTCCTATGAATATCAGTCGGTAATTAAAATCGATTTGAATGATAAAATTATTGAAGTCAATAGAGATAACGATGAAAAATCAAGTCGTGAATTACATGGTTTAACAAGGGCACTTATTCAGAATATGATTAATGGTGTTTCGGAAGGGTATAAAAAAGAGCTTGAACTAAATGGTGTTGGATTCACTGCAGATGCAAAGAAGTCTCCTTTTTTAATACTGAATCTTGGCTTTTCGCATCCGATTTATTTTGTAGTTCCAGTAGGAATTAATATAACAACACCAAAGCCAACGCAGATTATTATTGAAGGAATTGATAAGCAGCAAGTAGGTGAGGTTGCGGCAAAAATTAGGTCATTTAGAAAGCCTGAGCCTTATAAAGGTAAGGGTGTTAAATATTTGAATGAAGTTATTAGGAGAAAAGCTGGTAAGTCAGTTGGAGCAGGTAGTTAAATATGTTGAAAGCTAAAAGAGAAAAAAAGTCTCGTTGGAAGAATAAAAGAGCTCGTGTTAAGCATAAGCTACTCAAAGGTACAAAGAATCGTTTAGTAGTATATCGTTCTAATAGGAATATTTTCGCACAAATCGTAGATGACAATAGTCATACTACACTAGTATCTGTATCAAGTATTGATAAAGATATAGATGAATCTATCAGGTCAGCTGATAGTAAAATACAGCAGAGTGAGCTTGTTGGAAATGCACTTGCTTCAAAAGCAAAAAAGAAAAAAATTACAGAAGTAATTTTTGATAGAAATGGATATAAATATCATGGAAGAGTTAAAGCCTTTGCAGAAGCTGCGCGTAAAGGTGGGCTTACTTTTTAATGGAGAAAAAAATGGTAAACATAGTAAATCCATCAGAATTAGAATTGAAAGATGAATCAGTTGTCGTAATAAATCGAGTTTCAAAAACTATTACTGGTGGTAGAAGATTTCGTTTCAATGCAGTAGTTGCAGTAGGTGATGGGAAAGGACATTTAGGTATTGGTTTTGGAAAAGCGAATGACGTTATGTCTGCAGTTAATAAAGCTAAAGAAAATGCAAAAAAGAATATTTTTAGAGTAAATCTCATGAATGGAACTATCCCTCATGAAATCAACATAAGATATGCTTCTTCAAAGGTAATGTTGAAGCCTGCAACTCCAGGTACAGGAGTAATTGCTGGAGGACCAGTTCGAATTCTTATGGAACAAGTTGGAATTACTGATATTTTATCAAAAATCACAGCATCTACAAATCCAATCAATGTTGTAAGGGCTGTTGAAAAAGGATTGAAATCATTAAGAGATCCTCTCACAGTTGCTAGGCAAAGAGGGATTACTGTAAAAGAATTATTCAGTTAAATGGAAAAAAAAATGGCTGATAAAAAGCTGAAAATAACGCAATATAAAAGTGAGATAGGGTATCGTAAAAAAACTAAAGCAACAGTTGAGGCTTTAGGATTGAAAAAAATTAATCATTCGGTAATCCATAATGACTCTCCTGCAATACGTGGCATGATAAATGCAGTTAGTTTTTTAATAAAAGTAGAGGAAGTATAAAATGGATTTAGGATCATTATCTCCTGCAAAAGGTTCTATAAGAAAAACTAAGAGAATTGGACGTGGAAATTCATCTGGATGGGGTAGAACTGCTGGACGAGGTATGAATGGATACAAGTCTAGATCAGGTAGTAAATCGAAATTACATTTTGAAGGTGGTCAAACCCCGCTTTCGAGGAGATTGCCTAAAAGAGGATTTACTAATTATCCATTTATGAAGCAATTTCAAATTGTTAATTTAAATCAGTTAGCAAAACTTGAATTAGAAAAAATTGATTTTGATATTTTATATGAAAAAGGGTTAATAAATAAAAAAAATCTACCTGTAAAAATATTAGGTAATGGTGAAGTTAGTACAGGATTTGAAATTATAGCTGATGCCTTTAGTCAATCAGCAATTACTAAAATTGAAAAGTCAGGTGGAAAAGTTATATATAAATGATTGAAAAATTTATAAATATATTCAAAGTAGAAGAGTTAAGAAATAAAATAGGTTTCACCTTAATGATAATTGCGATTTATCGATTAGGAGGCCATATTCCTGTTCCCGGAATAAATACAAATGCATTGCAGGCTGTTATGAGCCAATATTCTAATTCATTATTAGGTTTGTATGATATGTTTGCAGGTGGGTTTTTTTCTCAAGCATCAATTTTTGCCTTAGGGATAATGCCTTACATATCTGCTTCAATTGTAATTCAATTGTTGGGTGCAGTCGTACCTTACTTTCAAAGATTACAAAAAGAAGGTGAAGAGGGAAGAAAAAAGATAATTCAGCTAACTAGATATGGAACAGTTTTATTAGCATTTTTACAATCAATTGGAGTAGCTATTTTTTTGACTAGTTACCCTGGAACGGCTCAAGGTCCTTTGGTTCCAAATCCAGGTGTAAGTTTCATTCTAACTACTATTATTATTTTAGTTACTGGTGTAATCTTTGTTATGTGGATGGGTGAACAAATCTCAGATTATGGTATTGGTAATGGAATTTCACTTATTATAATGGTAGGAATAATTTCAGGAGCACCTCATGTTATTGCCCAGCAAGGTCGCTTATTGCAGGAAGATATAATTAATGAGCTATTTTTAATCATGATGATTGGAGTGGCAGTTATAGTTACAGCATTTGTGGTTTATGTTTCTACTGGTGTTCGCAAAATACCCGTTCAATACGCTAAAAGAGTTGTTGGTAGAAAAGTATATGGTGGACAAGCTTCACACATACCACTTAAAATTTTAACTGCAGGTGTTATGCCTATAATTTTTGCACAGGCCTTAATGTTTATCCCTAATACATTAGCCTCATTTTTTCCTGTTGGTAATTGGTTTGGAGAAAAATTAATAATTTGGTTTGCTCCAACACATGCTGTTTATTCAATTATTTTTGCTATTTTAATAATTGTTTTTACATATTTCTATACAGCTATGGCCTTCAACCCTGTAGATGTAGCAGATAATATGAAAAAACAAGGAGGTTTCATACCGGGGGTAAGGCCAGGTAAAAGCACTGCAGAGTACATAGATAATATACTAACAAGATTAACTTTACCAGCCTCTGTTTTCTTAGCTTTTGTAGCGATTTTACCTGCTATACTGATTTGGTTTAATGATAATATTGATTATTCATTAGCAAGTTTTTTTGGAGGTACAAGTCTATTGATTATAGTTGGTGTTGCACTAGATACTTTGCAGCAAATTGAAAGCCATCTAATTATGCGCCATTATGATGGATTCTTAAAATCTGGAAAAATTAAAGGCCGTCGTAGGTTTTAATTTAAAAAGAATAGATTATTGATAAATCTTCGCAGTCCAAAAGAAATTGAAAAAATAAAGGCAAGTTGTGCTATTGTGCGCGATACTTTATTCATGCTTGAAGACCTAGTAAAACCAGGGATTCAAACAATTAAATTGGATAAAAAAGCTGAAGAGTTTATTAGGTCTAAAGGTGCTAAACCAGGGTTTAAAGGCTTATATGGATTTCCAGCGACTTTATGTGTTTCAATCAATGATGAGGTTGTACACGGAATACCGAGTAGACGTACTTTAAAAGATGGAGATGTTATTGGTATAGACTGCGGGGCATATATGAATGGATTTTATGGAGATCATGCTAAAACTTTTCAGGTTGGAAATGTTGATACGAAAGTTAAAAAACTTTTAGAAGTTACTAGAGAGAGCCTTTACAAAGGAATAGAAAAGGCTATACCTGGTAACAATATTGGCGATATTGGTTTTGCTATTCAGGAACATGTTCAAGAGTATGGATATGGAATTGTTAAAGAGTTGGTTGGACATGGGATTGGAGAAAAATTACATGAAGAGCCTCAAATACCAAATTTTGGAAAACAAGGAAAGGGGCCTAAAATTAAACCGGGAATGTGCTTTGCGATTGAACCGATGATTAATTTAGGTACAGAAAGAGTATATACTAAAAGTGATGATTGGACTATATGTACAGAAGATGGTTTGCCATCAGCGCATTTTGAACATACAATTACAGTCACGGACGATAAACCTATAATTTTAACTAAATAGGAAATAGTGGCAAAAACAAAAGCCATAGAAATTGATGGAATAATTGAAGAAACATTACCTAATGCAATGTTTAGAGTTAAATTAGAAAATGGACATATTGTATTAGCTCATGTTTCAGGAAAAATGAGAATGCATTTTATTAAAATTCTTCCAGGAGATAAGGTGAAATTAGAATTATCACCATATGATTTGACTCGTGGAAGAATTACATATAGGTATAAAGATTAATTATGAAAGTAAGAGCTTCTGTAAAAAAGATATGTGATAAATGCCAAATTATTAAAAGGCATGGTGTGATTCGCGTGATTTGTGAAAACCCAAAACATAAACAGAAACAAGGTTAAGGAAAAAAGCATTGGCAAGAATTGCTGGAGTTGACCTCCCTAGAAATAAAAAAGTAGAATACGCACTTCCATATATTTATGGAATAGGTATTAATCTTTCACGACAAATATTGAAAAATATTGGTATTGATAATAATATAAGAGTGCATGAATTATCTGAAGAGGATGTTCTTGCAATCAGAGATGAAATCGCAAGCAGCTTTCAAGTTGAAGGTGATTTAAGATCTGAAAATGGTCGTAATATCAAACGACTGATGGATATTGGTAGTTATAGAGGGCTAAGGCATCGAAGGAAGTTGCCAGCTAGAGGACAGAGGACGCATACGAATGCTCGTACTCGCCGAGGGAAAAAAGGCCTAGCTATCAAAAGAAAAGTTAAATAACTGAGGAGATAATCTTTGGCTAGACCTGTAAAAGGTAAAAAAAAGAAAAAGATTAAAGTTGATCCAGAGGGAGTTGCTCACATTAAATCAACTTTTAATAATACGATTATTACATTAACAGATAAGTTTGGAAATGTAATATCATGGGGAAGTGCTGGTTGCACCGGTATTAAAGGATCTAGGAAAAGCACTCCATTTGCTGCAACGCAAGCAGCTGAAAAGGCTGCTACTGAAGCAATGGGAATGGGACTCGCAACTATTGAAGTTAGAGTAAAAGGACCTGGTTCAGGCAGAGAGGCAGCTATAAGAGCATTAAGAGCAACTGGTTTAAATGTAACTTCGATAGTTGATGTTACGCCAATTCCACATAATGGTTGTAGACCACCAAAAAGAAGAAGAGTGTAATTAATGGCTAGATTTAGAGGACCAAGAGCAAAACTTTGTAGAAGATTAGAATTTCCAGTTTTTGAATCTCCTAAGTTTGCTTCCCCGCGGAAAAATTATCCTCCGGGACAACATGGACAATCAAGAAGAAGGAAATTATCTAACTATGGTGTCCAGCTAAGAGAAAAACAGAGAATTAAATACCTTTACGGTGTTTTAGAAAAGCAGTTTAGGAATTATTTTAAAAAAGCTCAAGCAAAATCTGGACCTACAGGTCATAATCTTTTAATTATGCTTGAAACTAGGTTGGATAATATTGTATATCGTTTAGGTTTAGCTCATACTAGAAGGTCTGCTAGACAACTTGTAACTCACAAGCACTTTATGGTAAATAATAAAATTGTAAATATTCCTTCATATAGTTGTAAGCAAGGAGATATAATCCAAGTAAGAAATAAAAGTAAAAAAGCAGAAATATTCCATGATTCAATGAGAAGAATTCAAGGTGAAAATCCAATGCCATGGTTATTTCTTGATAAAGCAAAATTAAGTGGTACTTTTGAAAATGTACCTGAAAGAGATGAGATTCCAGAACCAGTTAACGAACAATTGGTTGTAGAATTATACTCTAAATAATGTTTAAATACCACCTGTAAACAATAAGGACATATAATTGATAACAACTAAAGATAAGCATTATCCTGATATTTCGGTTAAAGTAATAGATAATTCAGATACTCATGCTAAAATTGTAGCAGAGCCTTTTGAAAGAGGTTATGGCCTTACAGTTGGGAATAGTTTAAGAAGAGTATTACTAACTTCTGTTCCTGGAGCTGCTATAAGTGCAATTAAAATTGATGGTGTATCACATGAATTCTCTATCGTTGATGGGGTGATTGAAGATTTACCAGATATTATTTTAAATTTAAAAGAAGTTCGGTTTAAATATGTTGGTGATGCAAATGAGACCATTACATTACAGTTAAAAGGGCCAAGAGAAATTACAGCAAAAGATCTTGGTGATGCCTTGAAAGAATTTGATGTATTAAACCCAGATTCTCATATTGCAACTTTAACTGAAAATGCTGAATTATCCATTGATATAAAGGTTGTTCGTGGTAAGGGATATAGTCCTGCTGAAAAAAATAAAAGAGATGAATCACCTTTAGGAACTATCTTTATTGATAGTATTTTTAATCCTATTACAAATGTTGCATATGATGTTCAGCCACTTCCAGCTTCACGTGAAGGTCATGAAAAATTAACATTAGAGGTTGAGTCTGATGGGGCTTATGATCCTAAAGATGCTGTTAATCATGCTGCATCAATTTTAAGAAATCAACTAGGATTGTTTCTATTTTCTGATTCAAGAGAAATTAAAGCTGTTGATGAAGAAAAAATGAATGAAACACTTGAAATTAAATCAATCTTACTCAAAAGTATTGATGAGATGGAGCTCTCAGTTAGAAGTCATAACTGCTTGCAAGCGGCTGGTATAAGAACAATTGGTGAATTGGTTAATAAAGAAGAAAGCGAAATGCTTCGTTTTAAAAACTTTGGTAGAAAGTCATTAACTGAACTAGTTGAGAAATTAAATAGTATGGGATTATCATTTGGCATGGATGTTAATGCGTATCTTGAAAGTGAAGGCTAGACAATGAGACATCAAAAGCAAGGACGTAAATTAAATAGGACTGCAAGTCATCGAAAAGCCTTATTGATGAATATGGCCTCGTCTTTGGTTCTTCATAAAAGAATTAGAACAACTGATGCAAAAGCTAAAGAACTTAGAGGCTATGTTGAGAGGTTAGTGACTTACGCAAAAAAAGAAAATTTACATGGTCGTAGATTAATACAAAAAAAAATACCTGGAGCTCTAGGGAAAAAAGTAGCAAATATTCTAATTCACGAAATTGCACCAGAATATAAGGAAAGACAAGGAGGCTATACTAGAGTCATTAAACTTGGTAATCGTAAGAATGATAATGCTCCTGTATCTTTAATTGAATTTGTAGGTATTAAAAATTTAATTGAAGATGATATAGTTGAAGCAGAAGTCGTTGAAAAATAAAATTATTAAGGCAAAATCATTTAATTAATCAATTGGAAATTAAATTATTTATAAATAGGGCTATGGTTATCATGGCCCTATTTTGTTTTCAAACATATGGTAATGAAAAATTTAGTTCTTTTCTATGGGTTCAAATTGAAACATTGAGTAGTAAGGAGTCAATTAACAAGGTTTTAGAATTTGCTCATTCAAGTGGATATTCGGATTTATTAGTTCAGGTCCGTAGTAGAGATAACGCTGCTTATAACTCTTCATTTATATCAAAACCTTATTTCATAGACAAAGATTTTGACCCATTAAAATATATTACAGATGCTAGCAAAAAATTAAATTTAAATATTCATGCATGGATCAATATGTATGTTATTTGGTCAGGTAAGGTAAGACCAATTGATAATTTACATTTAATAAATAAAAATCAAAGTTGGAGAGATGAATCATTCATAAATATAAATAATTTATTTTCTAATCATTTTTTATCTCCAATTAATCCTAATGTAAATCCTTACTTATTAAAAATTATTAATGAAATAATTAATAACTACGATATCGATGGTATTCATTTAGATTATATTAGATTTAAAGATAGTGATTTTGGAAATAATAAAGTCGGATTAAATCATTTTAAAGTTAATAACTTAGACAAAAATTGGGAAAAATTTAAAAGAAGTCGTATCACTTTATTAGTAAAAAATTCTTATAATTTGATTAAAAAGAAGAGTAATGACATTATTTTGTCCGTTGCTGTTAAGCCAAATTTGTTAGAGGCAAAAAATAGATTTGCACAGGATTGGGGGAGTTGGTTAAAAAAAGGTATTGTTGATTATGTTTTTCCAATGAATTATTATAAAGAAATGAAGTATTTCAACAGAGATTCATATTTAATTTTAAAGCGAATTCCACAAAAATTGCATAAAAATATTATTATGGGTATTGGTTGTTATAATCAAAATGCTGGTGATGCAGCTGATAAAATTGCATTAGTAAAACTGCATAGATTTGGCGGAGTTAGTTTGTTTTCATATGATAATCATGTTAACGAATTAAGTTGGTTCACACCATTACATAAAAAATTATTTATAAATTAGGATAATAAATGAATTCAAAGATAATTAAATCACCTATAGGTAAAAAATTAAGTTGTAAAGGATGGCAACAGGAAGCAGCATATAGAATGATTCAAAATAATTTAGACCCTAATGTTGCTGAAATACCAGAAGAATTAATCGTATATGGTGGTCTTGGTAAAGCTGCAAGAAATTGGGATTGTTTTGAAAATATACTAAATACATTAAAAACTTTGGAGAATGACGAAACTCTGTTAATCCAATCAGGTAAACCTGTTGGCGTATTTAAAACACATTCATGGACACCAAGAGTGATTATTTCTAATTCTATGTTAGTTCCAAATTGGGCAAATTGGGAACATTTTAGAGATCTTGACCAAAAAGGACTTATGATGTATGGACAAATGACAGCAGGTTCATGGATTTATATAGGAACTCAAGGCATTTTACAAGGGACTTATGAAACTTTGGCTGAAGTTGCACGAAGACATTTTGGAGGATCTTTAAAAGGCACATTAACGATAACTGCAGGATTAGGTGGAATGGGTGGGGCACAACCTTTAGCCGTTACAATGAATGAAGGTGTAAATATCTCTATCGAAATAGATCCAAATAGAATTGAAAGAAGACTAGAAACTAGGTACCTCGATAAAAAAGCGAATACACTCGATGAAGCAATGATTATTGCCAATAAGGCCAAAATAGATGGTAAACCAATTTCAATTGGCTTGTTAGGCAATGTAGCTGATGTTATAAAAGAAATGGTAGCAAAAAGAATTGTACCTGATATTTTGACTGATCAAACCTCAGCTCATGATGAATTAGTTGGATATATTCCAAATGGTATGACATTAAAAGAGGCTAATGAACTACGAAAAAAAAATCCTGAAAAATATATTAAAGAATCATATAGAACAATGGGAGAGCATTGTCAAGCAATGCTAGAATTACAAAAAATGGGTTCCATTACATTTGATTATGGAAATAACCTTAGAGGACAAGCTAAAATGCATGCAGGTATTAAAAATGCATTTGATTTCCCAGGGTTTGTTCCAGAGTATATTCGACCATTATTTTGTGAAGGTAAAGGACCATTTAGATGGGTGGCACTATCAGGTGATCCTGAAGATATTTATAAAACAGATATGAAAATTTTAGAATTATTTCCTGAAGACAAATCCCTTGAAAGATGGATAAAAATGGCACAAAAAAAGGTTCAATTTCAAGGATTACCATCTAGAATATGTTGGTTAGGATATAGAGAACGAAATATTTTTGGTGAAGTAATTAATGATATGGTGGCAAGTGGTGAATTAAGTGCTCCAATTGTAATTGGTAGAGACCATTTAGATTGTGGCTCAGTAGCATCTCCAAATAGAGAAACTGAAGCGATGAAAGATGGATCAGATGCAGTCGCTGATTGGCCAATTTTAAATGCGATGTTAAGTGTAGGTGGTGGAAGTAGTTGGACATCTGTTCATCATGGTGGTGGAGTGGGGATGGGTTATTCTATACATGCTGGAGTTGTTATTGTTGCTGACGGTACTTCAGAAATGAAAGAAAGATTGAATAGAGTCTTGACTAATGATCCCGGAACAGGTGTAATGAGACATGCTGACGCTGGTTATGAAAAAGCTGTAGAAATTGCTAAAGAAAGAGATTTAAAATTACCAATGATAAATATGTTTAAATGAAAAGTATAATTACTAATATAAAATCTATTTTCACTTGGAATATTGATAAGAATATGTTTGAGGAAATTTGTAATAAAAATATTTTAATTGATGATGGTATAATTAAGGCTTTGTGTGAAGATGTTCCTGAAGTTGATGAAGAAATAGATGCAGATAACCTATGCATAACTCCTGGATTTATTGATTCCCATACGCATCCAGTTTTTGTCAATAACCGTGCAAATGAATTTAATATGCGCATTTCTGGTAAGTCTTACACTGAAATTGCTAACACTGGTGGTGGCATTATATCTTCAATAAATAGCGTTAGGAATGCAAGTTTTGATGAGTTGTATGAAAAAACATTAGAAAATATTGAGTTAATATTTTCACATGGATCAACAACAATAGAGGCTAAATCTGGTTATGGATTAACTTTAAAAGATGAGCTTAAATCTTTAAAAGTTTTGAAAAAAATAAATGAAGATTGTGTAGTTGATATAATTCCTACATTTATGGCTGCCCATGCATTTCCACCTGAGTTTAAATATGATAAGGATGGATATATTGATTTAATTTGCAACGAGATGATTCCAAAAGTAGCAGAAGAAAAATTAGCTTTATATTGTGATGTGTTCTGTGAGAAGAATTATTTTTCAGTTGAACAATCAAAAAGAATATTAGATACTGGTAATAAATACGGATTAAAATCTAGACTTCATGCCGATGAGTTTATTGATTCTGGTGCTGCCGAATTAGCTGCTGAAATTAACGCTGTATCTGCTGATCATTTAATGGCAGTTTCTGATAAGGGAATCCAAAAAATGGCAGATTCTGGTGTTATTGGTACAATACTTCCGGGTACAACTTTATTTTTAGGTCAGTCTGAATATGCAAATGGAAGAAAAATGATAGATAATGGTCTAGAGGTAGCCATAGCTTCAGATTTTAATCCAGGTTCATCCACATTAAATAATCTTTCTATTGCAATGTTTTTAGCAACTTTGTACTGTGGATTAACTATTAAAGAAGCTTTTAAAGCCGTAACATATAACTCAGCTAAAGCAGTAAACTTAGAAAATAGACTTGGTTTAGTTAAAGAGAATTATCAAGCAGATTTACTTTTTTGGAATATTGAATCTATTAATGAAATTCCATATTGGCTAGGATCTGATAGAATGATTAATATCATGAAAAATGGTGAATTTTTAGAATACTAACTTTAAATTGATTAAAATTTTCACATATTAATTAAGCATCAATCTTGTATAAGATAGATATTTTTGCTTAAATTTCTCTAGATTATTGGAATTAAAAATCAACAAATTAAAATATAAAATAGTTATTTTTTCTGGAAAGAAAAAGAAATAATAAATTCACATTAAGATTTAAATGCACCTTGTCAAGGGTGCATTTTTTGTATAAAAATATCAGGAGCTTATGAATAACGATCTGAATGTATTAATTCAATTGGGAGATGTAGATTACCGACTTAAAGAAATTGAGGATCTTAAAGGTGATTTACCGCAAATGGTTGAATCTCAAAAAAGTCTCATTAGAGAATTAAAATCAGAAAATGATGAAAAAAATATTCATCTCGGAGAAATTGAACAAGGATTAACAGAAAAACGACATACTTTAGATGATACTAAAACAAAACTAGACAAGTATAAAAAACAATTGTATTTAGTAACTACAAATAAAGAATATGACGCTTTATTAACTGAAATCGATCATTCAAAAGAAATATTATCAACTACTCAAAGCTCTTTAAATGAATTAAATAGTTCAAAAGATGTTATATCTGAAAAATTAAAAGAAAATACAATTAAACTAGATGAAACAGATATTTCTCTAAAAAAATGTGAAGAAGAGTTACAAGAAGCCTTAAATGAATCTGAGGAAGAATTTAAATCCTTAGAAAATAAAAGATTAGGGTTAGAAAAAAAAGTTGATAATAGATATTTATCTCTCTATAATAGAATGAGAGGTGGAAGAAGAGGAGTAGGGATAACTACTGTCCATAAAAATGCGTGTGGTTCCTGTTATAATATCTTACCTCCTCAAACTGTTATTGAAATTAGGAAGGGTGATAAAATAATTACTTGTCATACATGTGGTATAATATTATTTTGGGAAAATGAGGATTAAATTGGAGTCGTTTGGGTGGTTTCCCTATATATATAGGGAGGAAAGTCCGAACTCCGCAGGACAGGCTGCCTCCTAACAGGAGGATCTTTTGAATGGAAAGTGCAACAGAAAATAAACATCTACAATGTAGAAAATGGTGAAATGGTGGTGTAAGAGACCACCGGTTTATCAGGTGACTGATAAAGCCGGGCAAACCCCAGCCGGAGCAAGATTGAGTAGCCCTTTGTTGTCCGCAGTTAGGGCGGGTAAATCGCATGAATTAAATTGTGAAATTTAATCAAGATGAATAACCATCGTTCTATTTTAGAATACAGAATTCGGCTTATAAATCGACTCCAAATATTTTAATGAATTATAATTGGCAAATAAAAAAATCTTTAAAAGATGAAGTAAACCAAATTATTAATGAATTTAATGTACCTGAATCTATTGCAATAATTATGGCACAAAGGGGTATAATAGATAGAAAAATATCAAAAGATTTCTTTTATCCTAATTTGAAAAAATTACATAATCCTTTTTTAATGCTTGGTATGGAAAAAGCTGTAAACTATATCAAAGAATTAGCTGAGAATAATAAATCTATTGTTATTTTTGGAGATTATGATGTCGATGGAACAACTGCTACTTCTACATTATATCTTTTTTTTAAATCAATTGGAGTTGATGTCTATTTTTATATTCCAAATAGAATAAATGAAGGTTACGGACTTTCAAGGTTAGGAATTGATTTTGCTATCAATATTGGTGCTGATTTACTTATTACTTGTGATTGTGGAATTACTGCAATTGATGAAGTGGAATATGCCAATACCCAAAATCTAAATATTATAATTACAGACCATCATAAACAGGGCAGTATATTACCAAAAGCTTATTCAATAATTAATCCAAATCAGGATGAATGTACATATCCGTTTAAAGGTTTATGCGGTGCAGGAGTAGCTTTAAAGCTTATATTGGCTATTTGTAAAAAAATGGAGATTGACGAAAGTAAAGCTTTGGAATATACAGATATAGTTACATTAGGAATTGCGGCTGATATAGTACCAATTGTTGATGAAAATAGAATAATTGCAGCTGATGGAATTCGAAGAATTGAATTAAAACAAAATCTTGGCATAAATGCCCTATTAACTTCTGGAAGGTTATCAGTAAAACAGGTTACGATAGGTCGGTTAGTTTTTTGGGTTGCTCCTAAAATAAATGCAGCAGGAAGACTTGGAGATGCTGGTAGAGCTGTGAAATTATTAACGACTAATAATCCTCTTTTAGCTAAAAGAATTGCAGAAGATTTAGAAAAGGAAAATAAAAAAAGACAGGATATAACTTTAAATACAGTTGAGGATTGCTATTTTATGGTTCAAGAAAATAGTAATTTCAAAAAAGAAAAAGTAATTATTCTTAGCAAAAGAAACTGGCACCATGGAGTTGTGGGTATAGCTGCATCAAAAGTAAAAGAGTGCTATAATAAGCCTGCTATTATTATAAGTTTTGATGAAAATGGAGTTGGTCGTGGATCATGCAGAAGTATACCTGGTTTTAATATACACGAGGCTTTAGGAAAATGCTCAAATTATTTAATTGGATATGGAGGACACCCAATGGCTGCAGGTTTATCTATTAAAGAATCAAATATGAAGTTATTTAGTAAAGTATTTCAAGAATTAGCAGAAGAATCTATAAGTGATCAACAGTTAGTTCCTTATTTAAAAGTCGATTCTGAATTAAGTATGAAAGATATTAATTCTAGATTTATAAAATTTTTAAAATCTATGTCTCCTTATGGTCCAGGAAATACTAGGCCTAAATTTTTATCAAAAAAAGTAAAATTAAAGGGGATTCCAAGAATTATAGGAAAAAATAGTGATACTCTCAAATTTACAGTACATGATGGTCGCTCATTTTATGAGGCTATTGGTTTTAATATGGTTGAAAAGTATGAATATTTGTTATCAGGAGAACCGATTAATATAGTTTTCGAAATAGGTGAGAACGAATGGAATGGAAAAAATTCAATTCAATTAGAAGTTAAAGATATTAAACTAGGGAACTATAATTATGTATAAAGCTTATATTTCTGGTATTGGGCATTATTTACCAGAAAAAATTATTACTAATGATGATTTATCAAAAATTATGGATACCTCAAATGAGTGGATTTATGAACGAACAGGTATTAAACAGAGACATTACGTTTCTCCCGGACAAGGTCCTTCAGATTTAGCAATTCCAGCTACTGAAAATGCTTTGAAAATGGCAAATCTTTCAGTTAAGGATATTGATTTGATTATATTTGCAACTTCAACCCCAGATTATTATGCCCCTGGATCAGGTTGTTTATTACAAGATAAAATGGGCTTTCAGACAATTGGAGCATTAGATATACGAGTACAGTGTTCAGGATTTGTTTATGGTTTATCAATTGCTAACCAATATATAAAAACTGGAGAAGCAAAAAATGTTTTAGTTGTTGGGGCTGAAGTTCAATCAACAACTTTAGACTTATCAACAAAAGGAAGAGATACTGCTGTGATTTTTGCAGATGGTGCAGGAGCGGCTATACTTACGTCAACAGATGAAGGAAAAGGCATTTTATCTACTCACATTCACTCTGAAGGGAAATTCGCAAAAGAACTTTGGGTTGAAAGTCCATCTACAATTGATTCGCCTCGTCTTTCTCAAGAAATATTAGATGAAGGCAAGCATTTTTTGTACATGAATGGAAGGGAAGTTTTTAGAAATGCTGTAAAGCGGTTTCCTGAAATAATTATGGAAGCATTGGATGCTCATAATATGAGTTCTGGTGATATTGATTTATTGATACCTCATCAAGCAAATATTAGAATAATAGAGTTTATTGCAAAGAAAATCAATATACCTATGGACAAAATTATTTCAAACATAAATCGAGTAGGCAACACAACAGCTGCATCAATTCCAATAGCATTTAGTGAAGCATTAATCGAAGGTAAAATTAAAAAAGGACAAAATATTATATTAGCAGCATTTGGCTCTGGTTTTACATGGGCATCTGCTGCAATTAAATGGTAGTTATGGATAATTTATATTTTAATGAAGAGCATTTGATGCTCAGAGAAATGGTTAGAGAATTCGCAATAAACGAAGTCAAGCCTTTAGCGCAAAAAATCGATAAATCTGGAGAGTTTCCTCATAAATCTGTCAATAAAATGGCCGAATTAGGTTTGATGGGAATTCCTTGGCCAGAAGAATATGGTGGCACTGGAATGGATACAAGAGCATTAGTTATTGCAATTGAAGAAATTGGAAAAGTGTGTTGTTCAACTGCAGCCACAATGATGGCACACACTTCGCTAGGTACTGGAGGAATATATTATTTCGGGACTGAAGAACAAAAAAAGAAATATATTCCGAAACTTGCATCTGGAAAAATGATAGGTTCATTTGGATTAACTGAACCAAATGCAGGAAGCGATGCAGGAAATACACAAACAACTGCAGTATTAGATGGTGATGAATTTGTTGTAAACGGACAAAAAATATTCTGTACTAATGCAGGTTATGCTGGATTAATTACATTTACTGCTAAATTTATTGAAAATGGAGAATCTCAGGGTATAGGGGCATTTATCGTTGAAACAGGGACCGATGGACTTAGATTAAGTCCACCTGAAAAGAAGATGGGTTGGAAAGCATCTGATACCAGAACAGTATATTTTGAGGATATGAGGATTCCTAAAAGTAATATTATTGGTTCACCTAAAAGTGGTTTTAAACAATTTCTTAATACTTTGACCGCAGGTAGGATTACTATTGGTGCCTTAAGTTTAGGTACTGCACAAGGCGGATATGAAGCAGCTTTAAATTATTCTTGTGAAAGAAATGCGTTTGGAAAAAAAATAGCAGATTTCCAGGGAGTAAATTTCAAATTAGCAGATATGGCAACAAATATTGAAGCTTCAAAACATTTAGTTTATAATGCTGCATATCTAAAAGATAAAGGAGTTGATGTTATAAAAGAAGCAGCAATGGCCAAATTATTTTCTAGTGAAAAAGCGATGCAAATAACCACAGATGCAATTCAACTTCATGGTGGTTATGGATATATTCATGAATATGATGTAGAACGTTTTTTTAGAGATGCTAAAATCTTAGAAATTGGAGAAGGGACAAGTGAAATTCAACGAATCATTATCTCAAGAGAAATATTAAAAACTGTTAAAAGTTATGCATGATAAAAATTAATATTTCTGAGGTATATAAACCTTTACCTATTTTTTCTTCTAACCAAATTAAGCAGTGCGTGGAATCTATATTTTTCGATAATAAAATAACAAGTGGTTATGTACATTTTATTTTAGTTACAGACGACTATCTTAGAAAATTGAAATGTCAATATTTTAATATGGATGTATTTACTGATGTTATGACATTTAATTTGGAAGAAAGAGGTGAAAATATAGATGGTGAAGTTTACATAAGCTGGGATAGAATCCTTGAAAATGCCTGTAAGTTTAATTTAACACCGCAAGAAGAATTTAAAAGAATTCTAATTCATGGTTGTTTACACTTATTAGGATTTGATGATAAAACTGATGAAGGAAAATCTCAAATGACTTATTTAGAGAATTTATATTTAGATAAATATCCAGAAGTATTTTATTCATAATGGGATATATTTTTCTTTTTATGATTTTATTAGTTTTATCTGGAGTATTTTCTGGTTCAGAAACTGCCCTATTCCAATTAAAAATTCATCGAAAAGATATTCCTATGGAAATACGAAAATTACTTGAAAATCCGAGAAAATTATTAGTATCTATTTTAACTGGTAATACAATAATTAATGTTATTATTGCATCAATCGCTGCTATAATTACACATGAATTTGCACAGGAAAAAGGTTATTCTCCTTCATTAATTTTGTTTTTAGATGTTTTTATTGTAACCTTTGGAGTCCTTTTATTTGGAGAAATTTTACCTAAACTATTTGCAAATAAAAATAGGCTGCAATTTGTAAAGATCTTTTATTTACCACTAAAACTAATGTCAGTTATATTAACACCATTAGTTTTAATAATTTATTCAATAATCAATGGCATTGTCCGTCTATTACCTATAAAAAAAGAAAAAGAGTTTGATACTGAAGAGGAGTTAAAACTTCTTACAGAAGTCGGAGAAGAAGAAGGAACTTTGCAGGCAGAAGAATCAGAAATGATTCAGTCTATTTTTGATTTCAATGAAAAAAATGTACATGAAATTATGACACCACGTGTAGATATGGTTGCTCTACCATCTATGGCTTCTTTAGATGAGGTGATGGATGTTATAAAAGATAAACAATTTTCAAAAATTCCAATTTACAAAAAGAATATTGATGATATAAAAGGAGTATTATTTGCTAAAGATATCCTACCATATTTAACAGGTTCTAGACCACAAATAAATTTAAATTTAATTTCACGTTCTCCATTTTTTGTACCCGAAAATAAAAGTATTGATGATTTATTAAAAGATTTTAAAATTAAAAAAACTAATATTGCAATAGTTGTTGATGAGTGGGGTGGTACTGAGGGCATTATTACATTAGAAGATATTGTTGAAGAAGTTATTGGTGAAATCCGAGATCCATATGATAAAGAAGAATCGCAGTTTTATAAATTAGACGATGGAAATTATATTGTTGAAGGTAAAATTTCAATATATGATTTAGAGGAAGAATCAGAAATGAAATTTCCTGAAGATAGAGATTATGATACTCTGGGGGGTTTTATTTTTACAAAATTTGGAAATATTCCAAAAATTGGTCAAAAATTAGAGTATAATAAACATTTGTTTACCGTTAAAGAAATGGATAGCCATAGAATTGAAAAAGTATTAATAGAGCCAATGATAATTAAAAAAAAAGAGGTTAGTTAGTAATATTGGAAAAAAGCTTTCATAAATTTTCTGAATTATACAAAACGATTAAAGTTTTGAGAGATCCTGGTGGATGTCCATGGGATTCCAGCCAAACATCTAAATCTTTGATACCATATTTATTAGAGGAGACTTATGAAGTTATCGAGGCTATTGAAAAGGAAAAATATTCTGAAATAAAAGAAGAATTAGGAGATTTATTTTTGCATCTTTTTTTTCAATCCCAAATTTATGAGGAAAAAAAAGCGTTCAATCTTTCTGATATATTTGAAAATACTAATTTAAAATTAAAAAATAGACATCCTGAAATATTTGATAAATCATACATAAATACAGGATTGAGTTGGGAAGAAAGAAAGCAAAAAGAAAAGAAAAGAGAAAAGTTTTTAGATGGTGTTCCAAAATCATTACCTGCTTTAACTCGAGCATCTCGTATACAAGAAAAAGCCGCAGAGGTTGGTTTTGACTGGAATGACCTAAAACCAATTTGGGATAAAGTATATGAAGAAATTGGAGAATTAAAAAATGCAATTGAATCTAAAGATAACGAGCAAATTATATCAGAAATGGGTGATGTATTATTTTCATTTGTTAATTTATCTCGTCATTTAAAAATTCAACCTGAGTCGTCATTGAAAAATACGATTTCTAAATTTGAATACAGATTTCATAATATTGAAAAAGAACTTGAGAAACAGAATAAAAGTTTATCAGAAGCAAGTTTAGAGGAAATGGATGAAATTTGGAATAAATTTAAAAATAACTGATAAACTATTTTTTAATTAAATCTATTTTACCTTAAAATTGCCTATATCTATCGAGTGATATTTACTATTTCCATGAAATTTTTATTATTATTTTTAACAATATATTTAACATCATGTGATAATCCAGTCACGGAAGAGAAAGATGTATCTCCTCCTGAAATTATTTCTGTTCAACTAAATCAAGAAAATCCAGTTGCACAAATTGTTGAGATATCATGTATTGTTAAAGATAATGTTGAAGTAAAAGAACTCCATCTTTGGCTCGATGGTGAGCATTATAATAATATGATTGATAATTCTGCTCCATATCGTTTTGATCTAAATACAACTATTAATAAAGAGGATGGAAATCCTTTTTTTATTCAAAATGTAGTATATAATATTACTATTAAAGCAATAGATATTTCAGATAACTATTCTTTTAGTGACGAATTTATATCTCCTATTTCTTTATCTGTAGATAATTCTAACTCTGCGCCCTTAACACCTCAGATTATATCTGTATCATATAGTAATGGAATGAATCAGATTAGTTGGACGCCTAATAATGAGTCTGATTTTAAAGAATATATTTTGAAGAAAAGGACTATTACAAATTCGCCAAATTGGATTACAATTTTACAAACTAATGATAGATTAAGAACATATTACGAGGATATAGATATTGATCCTTTCACGGGGGTTGAATATTTTGTCAGAGTAATTGATGAATTTGGATATCATTCTTCAAGTGAAATTGTTAATTCTGTTGTAGAAGGTTCACCTGAACCTGTAAATATAAATAGTATAACATATAGTATTGAAGAGATGACAGTCTCATGGGATAAATCAAATTCTAATGATTTTAAAAGTTATACACTTTATCATTGGAATGAAAATTTCCTAACTGAAAACTATGAAGTGATAGCTATTTATAGTAATGAAAATATTTTATCACATTCATTAAATTTTGAGGTGAATCAAGGTTTAACACCTACAATACAAAACTGGTTTAAAGTCGAAGTTGCTGATACTTTTAATCTTTCAAATATGGGGTTACCTTCAACACATAATTTAGACCCATATCCATTACCAGTGGTTATTGATACTGTTGTTTACAATACTAGGAATATGCTTGTAACATGGGATGTGACAACAGAAAATGATGTGATTGGTTATGAAATTATAAAAGATGGCGTTGAACAATATGCATTTATTAATGATTTCTCCACGAATTATATTTATATTGATTCTCCTGATTTATCTTCGCCTATCACTTTTGATATTATTACATGGGATTATTGGGGGCAATCAACGCCAAATGTACATGGTTATGAAATTGTAAATGCTAGTCCAATAGTACCAAATTTCGAAAATATTCAATTTAATCCAGACTCTATTACATTTACTTGGTCACCAATTGCAATTATTGATACTTTTGATTTTAAAAATTATAAGATTTATCATTCAATTACACCTAATTTTAATGATGCTGAAGAGGAGTTTGAAATTACAAATTTTTCAAGAAATTCATTAACAGTATCAACAAAATTTAACGATGGACAACCAAGATATGATTTTATCCAAAATAATTATTTTTGGATAAAAACTACAGACTTTTGGGATAAATCTTCTCGCAGTCAAGCATCGCATTTATTTGAATATCAAGGATATTCGTTACCTGAATCAGTGAATTTATATTCACCCTACTTTACGATGAATAATTCTTTTAAATTAAAGTGGGCAATGAGTGATAATGAAGATTTCAGTCATTATTCAGTTTTAAAATCAAATAATATAGAAATGGATGATGCTATTGAGATTGATGTTTATGGAGAAAATGATTTGTTAGGTTATACTCAAGTTGAATCACAATTATATCAAATCGAAATAGATGAAATAAGTAATTATTATCAGGTAGTTATAACAGATGGATATAATATGTCAGATTCTAGTAATGTCGTAAGAATCTGGTTTGATGATTTTGAATGGATTGAAATTCCTAGTGGAGAATATTCCTATGGAACACCTTTAGAATTAGATACATTATTTATGGAAAATGATTACGAAATATTAAAATATCCTGTTACTAATGTGCAATATGTCAAATATTTAAGAGAACATATTAATAATTTTATAATTTTAAATTCAGGGAATAATCAGATTATTAAAGGCTATTTTGATCATATTGGCGAAGGATTTTTTGCTGGTGAAAAAATGTATTTTAATTTTAATAATAGTCGAATTTTATATGATGGTAATGATTTCATGATTAATGAAGGTTTTGAAAATCATCCTTTAACAGGTATAACCTGGTTTGGTAGTTATCAGTATAGTTATGATAATGGATTACAGATACCCACAGATAAAGAATGGGAAAAAGCTGCTAGAGGAATGTCCGCTTCAAATTATCCATGGTCTCAATTTTTATGTTCAGATGGAACTGTAGCATGTGATATTCTTGTAGGTGAGGAGTTTGAATGTTCTTCCGTTGAGTTAATTATGCCTTGTTCAGATGTTATATCTGAATTAAATTCAAATTTTTCAAATAGTAATGACCCATGGGAAGGTAACTATTTAGCGACGACACCTATTGGTTATTATAATGGTCAAAATTCAACCATTAATAGTCCATCACATTATGGTGCTTATGATATGTCTGGTAATGTAAGAGAATGGACTGAGACTTTAAATGATGGAGGGTCTAGATTTTTAGTTAAAGGTGGTTCATACTCTCACTCTCAAAATGATAATGAATTAAAAACTTGGGGTTTTGGTGAAATTCAACCCGAACAAAGTTATAATAATGTAGGCTTAAGATTTGTTAAATATTAAAATAATTAAAAAGGAAAAGAAAATGATAAAATCATTTAAGTATTTATTAACTATTTGTGTATCACTATCAGCTATGTTCTCACAATCAGAACAGATATATTTTGGGGATATTGATTTAGATAATAACTCTGTTGAAGTTATGTATAATTCATCTGTTCAACTAAGTGGTGTACAATTTGGTGTAACTGGAGTAGAATTAACTGGTGCTAGTGGAGGTGAATCTCAGGCTGTTGGTTGGACTATTTCAACATCTTCTACTACATTAATTGGTTTTTCATTCAGCGGTACTTCAATACCAAGTGGAGAAAATTATGTTTTAACAGAAATAACATATTCACCAACTGAAGATGAGCTGTGTTTGGTAAATGTTGTTTTTTCTGATAATGATGCAACCACTTTAGATGTAAATATTGGTAGCTGTATTTCATTAATTGGAAATACAGATATAGAGGGTTGTACGGATATGAATGCATGTAATTATGATGAAACTGCAACTATTGACTGTAATAGTGACAACTCTTGCTGTGTATTTGCTGAAATGTTTTATGATTGTGATGGTAATTGCTTAAATGATGAAAATAATGATGGTATTTGTGATGAGGAAGAGGTTGGAGTAGGATGTACAGACGAAAATGCATTGAATTATGGTTCAGAAAATGAATGTTTATTTGATCCATTTAATGAATGGGTACAATCAACGGCTCAATCATTTTACATAATAGATGAATTAATTGTTGATGGTGAATCAATTCCAGGAGAAGATTCACTTTATGTAATTGCTGCATTTTGTGGTGACGATTCTTCATCAGTACAGGTTGGTTCTGTACAATGGTCAGGTGCCAATACTACTCTTGTTGTAATGGGTACAGATGGTGTTACAGAAGGAACTGATAATTATTGTTTTGGAGGATTGCCTCAATTTGGAATTCCTGCGGACATACCATCTTTTGTAGTTTATGATGCTGAAGGTGATGAAGCTCTAGATGCAGAATTTAATATTTGTTATGATTCTAGTGGAAATCAATCAGACTGTGCATGGGCAGATTTTGGTTATAATAATATTCCTGATTTAGTTGCAGGTGAGGTTGAATCTATTACAGGATGTATTGATGAATTAGCACTTAACTACAATCCGGAAGCTGTAGAAGATGATAATAGTTGTTTATTTGATCCATTTAATGAATGGGTACAATCAACGGCTCAATCATTTTACATAATAGATGAATT
>NZIV01000014.1 GCA_002689995.1 Fidelibacterota bacterium | reverse complement strand
GTTACCTGTAACTGAACCAAATGCAGCAATTTTATCAGATAACTCACAGGCTAATCTATATGCCATATAGCCCCCATTAGAAAAACCACAAGCATAGACTCTATCAAGATCAATATTATAATCTTCCGAAATACTATCTATCATAGCACTAATAAAGCCAACATCGTCATAATTATTTTGATCCCAATATGTACCTACATTCCATGAACTCTGACCATTGGTATTCAACATCCCCTCTGGATAAACCATTGTAATCTGTGAGTAATCTACACCCCAAATATCAAACTTTGTTCCATTCTTTGCTCCATATGGTGTGCCAGTAAGTCCATGCATATGAATAATTAATGGAGTAGGTTCATTATTATCATCTGGATTAGATACATAATACTTTCTTTCTATACCCCCTATTATTAGCGAGTCAATTTGAAAATATTCAGCAGATAATAACCTAATAAAAACTAATATAATTATTTTGTTCATAATGATTATATTATATGTAAAATACTCATTTAAACCAACAATAAATATCCTTGCAATATCAATAAGTTTATGCTGATTAAATTAGGTTTATATGTAAATTATTTTTTGTGAGTATCGTCAAAAGATTCAAGTTAAAGAGGTTTTAATATTTGAGAGAATATAGGAAAAAAACCTTGATGACTTACCTAATATAGTGCCTCATTAATTTGAGGCACTCTTTTTTTACAACTATAATAAAATCTTACTTAACTAACATCTATTTCTGAGTTTTTGTAAAATCACCTGAATTAAGCTTGACAAAGTATACTCCAATTGAGTATTGTTATTTATTATACTAAATAAAATATATTATCAACCAATTAAATAAATTTAAACTAAAACTACTTTCGTGCCACCAGCTAAATCATGGATACAGCGTTTTTTTTCTCCAAAAATAAAAAGAACATTTATCAATGATAATAGTCCTCCAGCAAATGGAATTTGTCCAGGAATAAAAAAAATAGCATAACGTTTAAGCAAATGTTCATTAACTAAAGGAAGATTTCCATCAAGAGTAATTATTTTTATTCGAAAAAAAAATTTACCTATCGTTTGTCCATCATTAATAAGTAGTTTTCCGTTAATAAGTATAAACACAATTATTCCAAAAATTGCCATCATAAGATTATAACCTATGGATGGTTTTATCCCATCTAAAATCCCATCAAAACCACCTGTAAAATACATAGTTGGTATAGTAACAATCATCATTAATAAACCATCAATTATCGATGCTCCTAATCTTTTCCATCTAGATGCAAGTATACCTGTTCCATTAGATTCATTTATTAAGTTAGGTTGTTCTGTAGTTTCATTTACATTATCTTCCAAAAGTTCTTTCCTTATTTTTTTATTTAAAATAATTACTAAAGATTTAAATTAATTTGTCAAAGATATTCATTGTATTAGTAGACACTCATTTTCCATTATACATTTCTCCAAATAACAGGTATAAAAGTTGCAACTAAAAGGGGATTTTTTAGTCTCTTTTTAAACTAATCCTGTACACATCTAACAGATAGTCCATAATTTTTAGTTAAAGAGTGGCGATGTACTGTTGTGTTAATAAATGCTAATTCTCTACTCCATGCTAAGTTATCATTGATTTCAGTAGATGTCCAAAAAAAAGCTAAGTATCCGATATAGTAACCTAAAGATTCTAAATTACCATTTTCATCAGGAATTACACCACTTCCAAGAGCCGTAAAATCAATTGAATTTGTTGCTCCAGTATTTGGTTCATACCAATAGCCATCACCGCTTTCAATTGTACCTATTCCTTTTAATAATCCACCTGCTATCATACTCTCAAATTCATCATGGTTTTCAGCGTTAGGATTGGCATCAGTATCTAAAAAAGATACTAACTCTCCCCATTCATTATCTGTAGGCACATGAAAACCTGAGGGACAAATACCTCTTTCATCATTAACAGCACTCCAATTATAAAGAAAACCGTGTAAATCTATATTTGACTCGTCATTATTATATAGAGTGTATTGTCCATTATCATAATCATTCCATAATTGACTATTATCAATAAATAAAATCTCATCACCATTATTATAATGTGTTACCTTAAGATTTTCCTTCATCCATAATTGTTCTCCTACCTGAATGGTTTGATATAAATTTCCATCAATATCAATAACTCCTAAATTAGGAGGATTTAAAATAATATCAATAACAATAAGAATATCGATAACATTTATTGTATTATCTTCATTTATATCAGAACATTCTTCACAATTATTTTCTAAAATACAATTTACAATTAATAGAATATCTTGAACATTAATTTCATTATCATCATTTATATCTCCATCAGAACATTCTTCAAATAATTCACAATCTGATTCATAATATGTACCTATGCAATCACCTCCATCGCAATCAAATTCTGGACAGTTTAATTCACAACAATCAATTCCATCATCACATGAACCATTTCCAATGTTTTCTAATAACGATATAGGATAACAAGCTAAATTACATTCCAAAAACCCTATTTCACTATTATGCAAAGTACATTCATCACCGACTTCTTGGGCTAATGAAAAAGTAAATAAAAACACTAAAATCTTTAATTTCATCTACTTCACCAACATCAATTTCTGTGTTTGTGTAAACTCACCTACATCTAATTTCACAAAGTATACTCCACTTTGGTAGCCTTCTGCATTCCATTCTATAGTATGGTTACCAGCTGATTTAAGTCCATTATCTAGAGTACTTATCAACTCTCCATTAATATTATATAGTTTAAGCATTACTTTATTATTTTTAGGTAAACTATAATTAATATTAGTAATTGGATTAAATGGATTCGGATATGGATATTCTAATGAATATTCTATTGGTAATATTTCAACAGGTTTATCTATTGATAATGTATTGTATTCATATGCTCCCATATCGGGCGCTGAACCTATATATTCTGATCCATCAAGGTCTACTATAACTTCACCATCTATCTCTAAATATGCAGTTCCTGTATCTATACAAGGAGAGATTTCTTGTAATGTGTAATCTCCATTTTCAGGGTCAGTAAATAGTGGTTCAGAATCTATATTACCTTGACCTTCCCAGCCTCCTTGAATATCACTATAAATAATAATAGGTTCTTCATCAAAATCTAAATAAATAGATTCAGGATTATTATCCCATATAATGGAATTTATAAGTTTAGGATTGGATTCCCATAAATTCATCCCACCTCCATAATTTGCCATATTATTTGAGATGGTCATATTAATAAGAGTTGGATTGGAATTTCCTAAAGACATCCCTCCGCCATAATACCCACCTGTATTATTTGAGATGGTCACATTATTAAATATGGGATTGGATTCCCATAAATGCATCCCACCTCCATAATCTGCTATATTATCAAAAATAGTTACATTATTAAGTGTAGGATTAGAATATAATAAATTCATCCCACCCCCATAATCTGCCATATTATTAAAGATAGTTATATTGTTAAATATAGGATTAGAACTCTCTAAATAAACCCCTCCGCCATAACCACTAAAACTATACCAATCACTATCTGTATTACCACCTGAAATAGATAGATTTGATATGATATTATTTTCACAGTAATCAATATACATTACACCTTTAGTTTGCTCTGCATCAAGTATCGTTAGTTCTTCTCCAGCTCCAATAAGGTTTACATTAGATATCAAAAGTAAAGAAAATGTCTCTCCAGTTAATGATGGTGAGTATGTACCTTCATCAAGATATATGGTAATTTGATTATCATCAGATGGTGCTATTATCTCTAAAGCGTATTTAATTGTTCTAATTGGATTGTTTGTGGTGGCGAGTCCTGTATAGTCATTCCCTATTGGTGATACCCATACATCATCCGTAATTGCACACAAGTCTCCTTGACTTCCAGAATAGTCAGGTTCTGCTTCAGGTTGTATATCTACCCATACTCCTGTCACATTAGATTCAGGACAATTGTATATATCAAATAAACTATTGGTAAGGTTTATCTCATTCGTAAAGGTTCTATTAGAAAATGTATTTCCATATATAGCATCATTATCTCTGTAAAAATTGTCATGGATGTTTATTTCATTGATTTCACATCTCGGTCTACCTGATGAACGATTATCAAAACCCCAATCTTCAGTACTTGTCTGAGCATATACTGCTCCGCCATTTTCAACACTTGGGTCTCCATTATTAGTAAATTGGTTATGATGTATATCTGCATTGGTCATATAGGAGAATAATCCTCCTCCTATTTTTCTATTAACTTCACCATCTTCAGTATCTTCCGCTACCATTGTTCCCATACCACCTCTTATAGTAAAGCCCATGATAACGGGAGATATACATTCATCTTCAGGAGAACGAACAACAATACCACTCGTAAAGTTTTCATCTACAGCTTCAGAAGCATCAATAATGGTATTTACGATATTATCATTGTTTATCTCATATTGGGCAGTAATAGATTCATATTCATACCATGTATCCAAGTTATCATACATAGCTAAACTTGCAAGTGTAATGGTTTTATCTATATCAAGGTTCTCATAATAGAGTCCCTGATGAACAAGGACAGTGTCGCCTGTTTCTGCAGCATCAATTGCAGATTGGATGGTTGTATATTCTTCTCCATTTACATTTAAGATAGTAGAGAAGGAAAAAGATATAAGGATTAGTAGAAGATTTATTTGTTTATTCATACTTGAAAATTAATAGAATCTAACTACCTATTTCTACCACTTATCTTCCAATATTATCAGATAATACTAAAAATAAATTTAATTTTTATTTAATCTGTCTATAGCTTTTTTTAGTAGTTTGAGTATATTACTCTTATTAGTGATTTTATTAGTTTCAATTTTTAAAGAAAATCCGTTGGATTTATATTTTATATTACTTTGTTCTATTTTTTCAAACAAATGCCCATCAACAGTATATATATTTAATGCATGAGATTTACCTTTGACAAATATTTCATCTACGAAGGAACATTTAAAATAATTTTTAATCAAATTAAATGTATTTTCTGAAATCAGTATTTGATTCTCTAAAGCAATACTCTCGAGTCTTGATGCTAAATTTACTCCATTTCCTAATACTGTGTAATCTAATCGATTATTAGATCCAAAATTCCCTACAGTGCATATATCAGTATTTATACCTATTCTAATTTTTAAATCTTCTGATATACCAGAGGAGACCCATTGCTGGTTGATATATTTAAGTCTTTCTTTCATTTCTAAAGCCATACTAATGCAACTGCATGCATCTTTTATCTTTCCTTTTGAAGCTGGATCTCCAAAAAAGACCATAATAGCATCTCCAATATATTTATCAACAGTACCTCCATATTTTATCGCAATATTAGTCATTTCTGTTAGGTAATCTGTAATTAATCTAGTAAGATTTTCTGGTTCTAATTTTTCAGATAATGTCGAGAAACCAACTATGTCAGAAAAAAATATAGACAAATCTTTTCTTGTACTTTTTATTTTAACATCTAATTTACCCGTAAAAATAGAATCATATATTTGAGGAGAAAAGTATTTAGATAACTTTAACAAGATTAACTCTTTATCTTTAGACTCTGTGATATCTGTACAATATATTAGAAAAAACTCAAATTCTTCTATGAAAACTATTCTAAAAAAATAAACTTTTTCATTAATATCCCTCTCAAAAGACATCTCATTATTTTTTATTTTTTCAATAAAATCTTTAGGGATATGATCATTTACTTTAAAATATTCATTATCAATTAAATACTGAGACGCCCTATTATAATATTTTAATATGAAGGATTTATCACATTTAAGAACTGGATTTGGATTTTCATCAGGAAACTTATCAATTATTATATTTGCTGTTATATCTGTAAAATAAATTATATAAGAATCAAATTCATTTTTGGGTAATATTGTGAAATGAAGAGTTTTAAAATTTACCCTTATCCTCCCTGTTTGTTTTTCATTAATATTATTTGAATTTTTAATTTTTTTATAAATTGGCTTAATAATAGAATCACCAATTTTTAACTTGTAAAAATCAATGAATTCTAATGCTGCTTGATTAAAGTATGTTAGTTCAAATATTTTATTTAATCTAATAACAGGGTTTGGATTCTTATCAGGAAACTTATCGATGATTTTTACAGCAGTAATATCCGTTGCATAAATATTATAGTATTTAAGTTCATTAATATAAACTGAAGAAAATTTATAATATATAATCCCAATTTTTAACTCAAAATAATTTGTTGATTTATTAGTATTTTTAATTTTTTTAAAGATATTTTTATGACATATATCACCAATATCAATATCCCAAATTTTAATTATGTATTTAGAACTATTATTAAAGTATAGCAACTCACCATCTAATGAAATTCTTATTATTGGATTTGGATTTTGATCAGGTAAATTTTCTAAAAGTTTTTGGTTATTCATAATATTCTTTATTTTCATACTTGAAAATTAATAAAATCTAACTACCCGTTTCTACCACTTATCTTCCAATATTATCAGCTAATATATAGTTTGTGTTAGTAATAGATTTAATTAAAAACCTTATTATATTCTTCTATGATTTGTTTTGGGATGAAATAATTTATGAATTTTTCTTTTAATTCATCATCCATGGCATCTGCTTTTTCTTGGATTTGGTTTTAGGCAGTTTCAAGATAGGATTTATCTTCTAATAGTTCATATAAATGATAGTTTAAATTAAATTCAATATTTTCAGCTTCTTTGATTAATGTGTAAATTTCTTTTTCATCAAATTCTTTACCTAATTTTTTACATGAAAATGGAGGGTTAGTTTAATAGCTGGAACAAATCTTTTAGCAAGACGTTTAGTATATATAAAGTTAAGGAGCACCAAATTATTCATTTTCCTCCTCCTCAGATATGAACATATTTTGGTGCTCTACTCCTTAAATTCAAACTAAAAGCGTTTATTGTGATAATATAAATTGAAATAGGTTAATAAAATTATTCAGTAAAAACTAATTTCATATTATTTTTTTTATCAACGATTTCAAAAGAATTACTTTCTTCAGGTAGAATATAATATCCCAAATCATTTTTATTGAGCTCGTGCAAGTTATATGAATTTAATTGATTTGATTTCATGTTGAGCATAATATAATCTCTATCATATTTTACAACTGCACCAGAAATAACATCTATTCCCCAACCTAACCAATTAAAAAAGTTAAGAATAGAGACATAATTAAATTTTTTAGGTAAAATAAACATTTCTGTTTTATAGCCATCTAGCTCAACTATTAAAGTTTTATCACTGAAAACTGTCCTTGAAATCTTTAAATCCATAGGTGTTTGACCATACTGCATACCATCTACACTAACAGTTGCTCCATCAGGGACTGACTGAACAACTATTTTTTGAGTAGTTCCAGTAAAAATAGTAGCACAACTAGTCAATAAAAAATAGCTTGAAGCTATTATTATTTTCATTATTTCTCCTTTTTTTTAAAATTTATTGCCAAAATATATTTCAATATTATCTTTTTAAAAAAATATTAAATAAACTTTACACGGATTATTTTTTGTGAGTATCGTCAAAAGATTAAAGTTATAGAGGTATTAATATTAAATAAGATTTGGAGGAATCTAAAATGAAAGCAATTGGAAAAAGACAAGCGCCCCATTTATTGGGGCGCATCTCTTTTATAGCTATATTAATGTCTGAATAATATTAAAATCTGTAATCATATGAAATGATCGGGAAAATTACTTTTTCCATTTTTGAATCACTTTTACCATTGTGATAATAATAATATGTTTTTTGATAATAATACTGCAATAATCCTAAAGAAAGATAAAAAGAACTATTTCCAAGTCTCCATTGATAAGAAATTGCAGAACTTATAAATGGGCTACTACCTACATCAGCTCCTCCACTCAAACCAATCATAAAACCATTTTCATTATAATTACTTTGCCAAGTTAAACCAAGACCATAAAAATTACCAAAACCCAATAGACAAAAAACTGCTGTATTTTTTGTTAGTTTTAAATCATACGTATATTGAATAATATTACATGATTTATTATTTGAAATACCAATTCCGATTGAATGATTATTTTTAATATGCTCTAAATTATTTTTCCTTATTTTCTCTTCAGCATATGTTTTACTTTTATATTTTTCTCCCGTGTATGGATCATATTTACCTACATTCATTTCAGTAATTAATTCTTTTTTAATAATATCAATTTCATCCATCTTAAATACATAAATATGTTCCCCAGATTTTATTTTTATATATTTATTTGGCTTTTGTTCAATAATAATACCATTAATTACTCTACGATTTTTGAGTATTATTTCATCTTCATATTGTTGAGAAAAAGTAATACTAACTAAAGTAAACAGTATTAAATAATTTTTCATTTATAATTAATTTAATTTTCGCTTGAATGTTGCAATAATTTGTGTTGTATAACCAGCATCATTATTACTTGAAGTAGAGACTAATTCCCAGCCATCTTTTCCATATTTATTATAATCATTTTCAATCTCCAATTTATTAACCTTCTTAGAGAATATGCCTTTAGTATCATTTATAATAATTTTATATTCAAATTTCATTGATTATTTCCTTTTAATAATTTACATATCAATAATTTAAAAAATAATTAACATAACCCCTATGGGTGGATTTTAAGATATTTAGTTTGTGAGGTTGGAGTGCAGAATACTTTTTGTGAGTATCGTCAAAAGATTAAAGTTAAAGAGGTATTAATATTTAACAGGATTTGGAGGAATCTAAAATGAAAGCAATTGGAAAAATACAAGCGCCCCATTTATTGGGGCACTCTTCTTTTACAACTATGATAAAATCTTATTTAACCAACATTAACTTCTGTGTTTGTGTAAACTCACCTGCATCTAACTTGACAAAGTATACTCCACTTGGGTATCCTTCTGCATTCCATTT
>NZIV01000013.1 GCA_002689995.1 Fidelibacterota bacterium | reverse complement strand
CCCATCATTGCAAATCTGCCGTTAAGCTTCTCAGCTATAACCTTTTCCTTCTCAACTGTTTTTGTTTCGAGGATTTTTACTTTGTTTGAGCTCATGAATTTAATTGGAACTTATATTAAGAAATATAACACTAGTGTTAACAAATGTAAAGAAATAAACTTATTTACGAGGATTTTCGGATAAAAGCATACAATTATGTATCATTAGTGTATATTATTGAGGATTGATAAGAGTGATGAGTGTGAATAAATTTACTTTGCAATAATTTCCATTGCTTCAATAAGATCCTCTGTCAATCAATAGATTAAAAACATATATGATCTAGTGCTCATACGACACTAGGTTTCTTGTGAGCGAGATTTGAGCGAGATTTTGCTTATTTATGCACTACCTTGCTATATCTTTCTACTTTTTAAGACTCATAAAATTTCTATTAATACTAACTAACTAGCTATAGCCTCACTTGTTTATTTGTTCTACTGTCGCAATTTGCGTAGCGGGTGCTTTGGGAGCACTAGGTCGCAGGTTCGAATCCTGTCTCCCCGATTGGGGTAAAGAGAATGGCAAAAACACCTCTGGGATAAGGGTGGGATAAAAATATAATATTTTGGACTTTTGGGAAATCTGTCCAACTATTAAGATAATTATTTTTTAAATACTTAGATATTTAGTACATATTAAAAATTGCTGTTAATATCATTTAATTAAAGATAATATTTGAAAAATTAAATGTACAAATTAAAAAATACATATAAAAGTTCTCAAATTATTAAAAAATTTAATGAAAAAGTTTTTAGAAAATATATTGGAAATGATTTTGAAGTAACTTTTGATTTAGCTGAGAACGAACCAAATTTATTAATTTGCGGAAATCATTTACAAGATGCCAACCAAAATTCAATTATCTGTGGATCAGGATATAAATTAATAAACTCAAAAGCTAATGAAAAGCCTAAGAAAATATTTTTACAAAGAGGGCCATATACAAAAGAACTTTTAAAAAAACAATTTTTAAACAATAGTGGTAAATGTGGTGATCCTGGAATACTTTTTTCTAATATTTATCCAGCTGATATACCTAAGGGTTTTGTTACCAAAAGCAAAAATTACAAGTTTGGAATTATCGTAAATGAAAATGAAGAGAGAGATTCAAAAATAAATTTTTATAGAAAAAATTATGGAGGAAAGATAATAAGTTTATCCTTGAACCCTAAGATTTTTTCAGAATATCTTCAAAATTGTGAATTTGTTATCTCAACCTCTCTTGAAGGAATTATTTTTGCTCATTCTTATAAAATACCCGCAGTATGGATTGAATTATCAAAAGATCATGTAGGAAATAATTTTGAATTTTATGATTATTTTGGAAACTATGGAATTAAACCAATAGATGTTTTTAAAGCAAATTTATGGGAAAAAGAATATTCTCTAAAAAATTTAAAAAGTAACGCATCTTATTACTTTAAGGGAGAGATGGTTGAGGATATTTTAGATAGTTTTTCCGAAGTCAAGAAATTTATAGCAGATAAAAAAAATAACATTAAGCAAAATATAGTGATCCCGCTTTTTAGTACAAATATTGAAAATCAAATATCCAGCAAGAAATCATCCATAATAAATTTTGATGCTCCTGAATTAATTTTAGAAAAACCTAAGCTTTCCATAATAGAGAAGCAACCATCTGTAAGTATATGCACAGTAACTTTTAATCGACCAGATTTCCTCAAAATTGCTGAGGAATTTGTAAAAGCGCAGGATTATCCCCATCATTTATTGGAATGGATAATTGTTGATGATAGTGATGAAAATAATTCATACAAACCAAGCATATCAACCAATATAAAAATTTATTATGAAAGGTTACCTATCAAAATCACAATAGGAGAGAAAAGAAACATATCACATAAGCTTTGCAATGGAGATATTGTAGTTTACTTTGACGATGACGATTACTATCCACCATCAAGAGTTTCTACAGCTGTTAAGAGCTTATTAAAAACTAATAAGTTAATAGGAGGATCCACTCTTTTACCAGTCCTATATTTGTCGGGATTCGAGACCTGGGTTGCAGGCCCCTTTGGAAAAAATCATGCAACTGCAGCAACATTTGCTTTTAAAAAAGAATTACTAAAACATACGAGATATGATGATTCTTGTAAATGTGGGGAAGAGAAAGAATTTTTAAAGGGCTACAAAATACCAATGGAACAGCTAGACCCATTTAAAACAGTAATAGCAATAGCTCATAGTAACAACACTTATGGGAAGGAACAAATGAGAAGGAATCCAAGGAAATATAAAATGAAAAAATTCACTAACAAATATCTGGAAGAGATATTAAAAAATTTAAAACCACTTTATAAAAAGTACCTTAATAAAAATGAAAATGATTAAATTTAGATTACTTTCATAAAAAAAGTAAGGAAAAATTATTCTTAAATAAACTAATTAATAGAAACTTATTTTAAATAATTCTTTTATTTATTTTCACATAAAAAACTTTTTTGAATTGCACAATAATATATTCATCTGTAATTTTATGTTGATAATTAGAAACTTTTAATGTAAAGTTTAAATCTTTATAGAAGAAATCATTGGACTCTAATCAAAAAAATCCTACACTTACATTTAATGGCAAAAAATATGACATTAATTCTCTCCCTGACAAAGCCAAAGAATTATTAAAAGCTGCTCAAGTATCAGATGCACAAATAAAAATGCAGGAAGATAATTTAAAATTATTAACAGTCGCTAAGCAAACAATTGCAAATCAACTAAAAGAAGAGCTTGATCCAATTTCCCCCTTAGAATAACTTCATCTCTCCTCAGCAAGTGGATCCCAAATATCAGTAAGAATTGTAAAAGCAGAAGATATTATAGGCTTTTCCCTTAACTTTATTTTTGTAGTTGTAGCCATTCCAGATCTTAGGAGAGAGAAATCTATACTTTCAGGGACTTCAGGAGAAATTAGTTTAATTTCAGCAATATAAGATCTTTGCCTTACACCTGATGAGTTTTCCGTTGATACAGTAGGAGATATTGTAAGGACCTCAGCTAATATTCCTCCAAAATCATCAGCAGGATAAGCATCTACCTCTACTTTGGCGGACATTCCTGCTTTTATAGGTGCACTAACCCTTGAGGGGATTGATGCTTTAACTATCAATTCATTATCTGGGACAATCGTTATGACAATATCATTAGCCATTATCCTCTCTCCAACACTTTGATATTTAATATTCTGAATATAGCCACTTACGGGTGCAGTTATTTTAAATCGATTGACTTTTGCCTGTAACTCTATAATTTGAGTTGATAATTGTTCTAATTGTTCTGCATTTTGATAAAGAGCATTCTCTTTTTCTACAAAACTAGATTCATAATTTAATTTTAAATTCTTTAACTCTGATTGATTTTGCATTAATTCAATTTTTGAGAATGCTCCTTCAGATTCTAATTTGGAAAGTCTTGAAAAAATATCTTCCTTAATTTCTATCTGATTACTTAATTGGTTTAACTTAAAGTCAAAAGTTTTATAAAGATTTTTTCTTTGAAACTCAATAAATGATAGTCTTTTTTGAGCACTGATTAACCTTGCCATAGTCTCGTCATCTTCATAAATTAATAAAATATAGTCCTTTTCGACAAATTGATTGGGAGATACTAAAACCTGGGTAATTTTACCAGGATCCATTGCGCTGACTTGAACCTCAGGGGTTATCGTAGTTAACTCTCCAGTTAAAATTATAGTCTCTTCAATTTTTGTGAATACTGACCATAGAAATAAAGTGATTGTTCCTGTACCAAGAGTCCAAATAAATATTCTTGACCAGATTGGTGGTGGGGGAAGAAGAGTTGAGTCTGCAGAAAAACTCTTGTCTGAACTATTTAGAAATGGAACATTCTTATTTAAAAAAGAATAGATATTTTTTAAATAATTATTGTCTAAAAACTTATTGATATAACTTTTCGAATATTTATAGATTTTTCTTTTTGATTTATTAAGAGCTTTAATGGACGTATATTTTATTTTTTTTGAAACTTTTAAATATGATTTATTTTGATTAATAAATTTACTAGATAGCTTTTTTATCTTATTTATCTTTCTTTTATCAAAAAGATCAAGTGCTGATATTTTTATCTTCTCAAAATAATATTTTGATTTATTTTTAAGCTTTCTTATTCTCTCATCAAACATCTTTAGGTTTCATTAAATTGAGTTTGATAAAGAGCATAGTACCTACCTCTTTCTTTCATTAAATCTTCATGCTTCCCTATTGAATCAATCTTACCTTCATGCATTACTATTATTTGATCGGCATCTTTAATTGAAGATAATCTATGAGTAATCATCAGTAAAGTTCTACCTTTAAATTCATTTCTAAGATTTCTAACAACTTGTTTTTCTGTATCAACATCTAATGCAGATGTCGCTTCATCTAAAACAACCAAATTAGGATTTTCTAATAACATTCTTGCTAGAGCAACTCTTTGTCTTTGCCCTCCAGATAAACCAGCACCTTTTTCTCCAATAGGCGTTCCATAACCATAAGGGAGGTTCATAATGAAATCATGCGCACATGCTGATTTCGATGCATTAATAACATTATCAGCTGAGGATTCAGGATTACCTAAGGCTATATTACTAAAAACAGTTCCTTCAAAAAGCATGCAATCTTGAGGAACAAAACCTATTTGATTCCTTAAACTATATAAATCTACTTTTGTTACATCGAAATTATCTATTATAAGCTTACCTGAAGTTGGTCTATATAATCTAGGAATCATTTTTAAAAAGGAACTTTTACCACATCCACTTTGACCAACTAATCCAACAAATGCGCCTTTCTTTATTTCCAAATTTAAGGAATTTAAAACCGGTTGTGATGATGATGAATAACTAAAACTCAGATCCTTGGCTAATATTGTCCCTCCAATTTCAGGCATTTCAATATTTTTATCTTCATTCTCCAAAACTTCCATAGGTTGGTTGACTATATCGCCGACTCTTTGTAATGAAAGTTGCATTTCTTGAAATTGCTGCCATGAGCCAGACAAACGAAGCATTGGGGTGGTTACCATTCCACTGATTATTCTGAATGCAATTAGTTCGCCTAAGGTTATTTCGTTTTTAATCACAAGCCAAGCACCAACACCAATAACAGAAATATTTGTTAATTTATTAATCAATTGCCCTGCATTTTGGCTTGAAGTGTTTGCGAGTATTGCTTTAAATCCTTGGTTAATGGAACCTAAATGTCTATCCTCCCATTGCCTTCTTGCACTGAATTCAGCATTCTGTAATTTAATGGTGTGAATCCCTCCAAGGATTTCAACTAAAAGAGCGTTAGTTCTTGCTTGAGCCTCAGCTCTTAATCTTATTAACCTTTGAGTAATGGGAGTAACACCAACAGTAACTAAAAATAACAAAGGAATTGAAATAAGAACAATGAAAGTTAGTAAAGGGGTGTAAAAAATCATTACTGAAAAATAAAGGGCGGAAAATATAGCATCTAGTACTACTGTTAAAGCTGTTCCAGTAAGGAAACTTCTAATATTTTGTAACTCATTCAATCTACTGGAAAGTTCTCCTACAGGTCTTGAATCAAAAAATCTCGCATTAAGTCTGAGCATCCTAGATAAAATAGCAGATCCAATTCCAATATCTATTCGATTTGATATTTCTACGAACTGAAATGTCCTTAAACTACTAAACATTATTTCGAGGAGACTGAAAACAATCATCAAAATAACTAATGGCATTAGCGCTTCTGATGCACCTTTGGATAAAACCCTATCAATTATTTGCTGAAATAACATTGGAGTTGCTAACTGAAATAACTGTGTCAGAAAACTTGCCGCAAATACCTCTATTAATTGACTTCTAAATTTTTTAACATAAGGTATCATCCATCCGAGATTAAATCTTTTTTTAGGAGTATTTAAACCAACCTCTACTGTTATTATTTGAGTCGCATCTTCAAACTTTTTTCTACAATCCTCAATATTTAAGAGGTTCATACCTGTTATTGGGCTAAACAAATAAAGAAATCTTGAAGTACTTTTTAAAATCAAATTGCAATTATTATTTTTGTCAATCCATATAGTTGGAGCTGGAACAAGTAAGGGGTTGTCCATATTAATATTAATTATCCTCACAGATAATCCATATCGATCTAGCAAATTAACGAGATTTAATTTATATGATTTTTTTTGTTCTTCAATAATTTGAGCACCTCTTTTGATACTTTCTGAGCGCGTAGGCATTTCAAAATATTCGATTAGCATTGAAATACAAGCAAAATAGCTTTCCTCACGATTTTTCCCTCTAATTAAATTAAAACCATTTTTTTCATTTCTTTTTTGTTCATTCTCAATTTTTTTAATTTGTTCTTTATTTTTATTTTTTTTGATATTTAGTATTGAGAAACTATCATTATTTTTAATAATAGTTTTATTCCCAGTTCCTTTTTTATCTGATTCATTCTCTATAATATTTTTTAAATTAGAATATCCATCTATTTTAACTTCTACAATTCTTGGCCAAAAATCTAAAAAGAATTTTTTACAAATTTCAGATGTGATTACCTGCCCATAAGAGAAACCTAAATAATTATTATCTAAAAAAATCAACTGTTTTTTGTTAGAAAGATTATCTAATTTGGGGATAATTCTACTATTGTTTAGAAGTTCAAAGAAATTTGTTTTTTCTAAAAAAGGTTTTATTGAATTATTACCTTCTAATACTTTTTTTAGATATGTAATTTCATAGGGTGAAAGACTATTTCTTAACAAATTAAAAATTAAACTAATTTTATCTTTTTCAATATCTTCAAAATTAAAGTTTATTATCTCACATTCTTCATTGGCTCTAACTTCTTCGTTTAATTGAATATTTACAAACTCAGCAAAGCCAAACAAATAAGGAGATTTATCTAGAACTAAAGTTTGTGAATCAAATACCTGAAAATTATCAATAATTCTTATAGAGCCTTTTTTAACAATTGTTATCAGACCTCCTGAAGCGATCGAGCTATAAATTAATGAACCAATCTTTATTGTATTTATTTGAAAATCCTTTCCTAAAATTTCTAAAATATTATTAAGTTTTTCTTCTGTTAATTTCATTTATCAGTAAATTGATTTATTGATTCTTTATAAATTTCAGACGATATATTTCTAACTTTTGAACTTAATAGCATAGAACCTAATATTAACTTTGTAGACTCATTAAATTCGCTATCAAATCTATATTCTAATCTCAAAATAGCAAACCATTTATCAATTGCAAATGGCTTAAATAATTGTTTTGGAGAAGCATTGCGAAGCCTTGAAGAAATATCAGGATGTGGGACGGAAAGATCGCATGGACCAATAATACCTTGAGTTTTAGATTCAGGTCCATCACTGTATTTTGATGATGCATCTCCAAATTCTATTTCATTAGATTCTATAGAGTAATAAATATGATGAGCCAAATCTTCATCAGCGACTCTTATAAGGCTATATAAAACCCTATCTAATCTATCTTTGTATCTTAAGAATAAGGCTTCTCCGTTTCCTTCTATTAACTTCTCTATAATACATCTTCTTTTGTATCTAAATTGAGCATATTCGGAAAGAGTTAATGCATCAGTGGCTAATAAATTTATTCTTTGCCATTTAATTAAATCTTTTCTATCTTTAATTTTTAATTCATTCATTAATCCTTGAATAGCTTTTTCATCTGGAATATCAACATTTTGGTTCCCAAAATTATATTCATTTACGAATCTTAATTCTCCCTGTAGTTTTGCTAATGGCTCAATAAGATTACCCATTGCCAATAATCTCATTAATGAATTTTCTAAAGTTTTATTCATAAAGACAATATAATTAAATATTTAATTTGTTTATTGGAAGATTAAGATTTTCGCAGCAATCAACTATATGAGCAAAAATAGTAATGTCGGTTATACAAATATCAATTGAATTAGTTTTATCTATTAAGTTAATTAAACTATTACACAATACTCTATTATATTTATTTTCTTTATCTATATGGGTAATTAAATTTTCATTAATCCAATTACTCCAATTTATTTCAAAAGAACTTATATCTTGATATTCAAATTGAATTCTTTGTATAGCATCTAAAAATAGACCAGGTTTTTTTGATTTAAGAAAAGCTTTATATAGTAAAGAATTATTTGTAATGTCAAACCCCTTAATTGGTTGAATATAATCATCTTCAAAAATATCGTCGATATTGGTTAACTCTAAAATATTAAAACTCCTGTTGATTTTATATTTATTTCCTAAAGAAGATACAAAAAACCATTTTCCAGAGAAATGAGGATTCCTTCTCATTAAATTTAAACTATAATCTAGATTTAAATTTTTTGCTATCGGAGTCAAAATCCTTTCTCCAGCAACTGGTAAGAACATTAATGTTAAGAATCCTAAGAATCCATTATTGTTATATTCCTCAAAAAAGCTCTCTATAGAATCTCTTAAATTTTCTAAATTATTTTTATTTTTTGTTATCAAATTATTAAATCTTCCATATAAACTTTTTATTGGTTTAATATTTGGAACGCCCAAATCAGGAATAGTAATACCTTTGAACTTTTTAATTTTCGATAATGATGATAACGGAAAAAGCACTTCTTTTGAGCCATAATTAATAGACTTATCTAAATCT
>NZIV01000012.1 GCA_002689995.1 Fidelibacterota bacterium | reverse complement strand
GTACAAATATTTTTGATAATCTGAATAATGAGAGTGTTGTTTATCTGTGTATAATTGTTGTGTTCTTACTTGATAATTGACATTTAGTGTGAGTTTATTCCACGAATTTTCAAACACTAACCACACTACTCCACTGTGACTGATTTAGCAAGATTACGTGGCTGATCTACATCACAACCTTTTGCCTTAGCAAGATAATATGCTAATAATTGCAATGGTATAGTTGTTAAGATTGGTAAAATACATTGATGAATACTTGGTACATGAATTACATGACTAGAATATTCATGTAACTCTTCTTGGTCAATTGAAGTTACAATAATTACTTTTCCACCACGTGCTCTTACTTCCTGAATATTAGATATTATTTTTTCATATCCTTTTTCATTAACAATAAATACTACTGGCATATTTTCATCAATTAAGGCAATTGGGCCATGCTTCATTTCTGCTGCAGGATAACCTTCAGCGTGAATATATGAAATTTCTTTTAATTTCAAAGCACCTTCTAAAGCAACCGGAAACTGGTAACCACGTCCTAAATATAAAAAGTTTTCAGCATCTATATAATTATCTGCTATCGATTTAATTTTTTTTGATTGCTTTAATATCAATTCAACTTTTTCAGGAAGAAGTTTTAAATCATTAACTAAATTTGCTACTTCTTTAATGTTTCTATCTTTAGCCTGTGCGAGTAAAATTGCTATTAAGTTCAATACTGTGACTTGAGATGTGAATGCTTTAGTTGATGCAACTCCTATTTCAGGCCCGGCATGAATATATACTCCATGATCTGTTTCTCTGGCTATTGAACTTCCGACAACATTAACCACTCCAATTGTTAAGGCACCTAAACTCTTAGCTTTTTTTATTGCAGCTAAAGTATCAGCAGTTTCTCCAGACTGACTAATAGCAAAAAGAACAGTATCTGGTCCAACTATAGTTTCTCTATATCTAAATTCAGATGCATATTCAACATTTACAGGTATTCTAACAAGTTCTTCAATTACAAAAGATCCAATTAGACTTGCATGCCATGAAGTTCCACATGCAGTAATTATAATACGTTTTGCATTTAAAATATCTTGGATTGCTTCCTGTAACCCACCTAGCTTAATTCTACCTTCATCAATAATTATTCTTCCTCGCATTGATTCTGCAATTGAATTAGATTGCTCATTTATCTCCTTCAACATAAAGTGATCATAACCATTTTTTTCAATTTGATTAAGTGAAAATTGAATTTCATTTACTGTTTTAAGAATAATATGGTTCTCTAATATACTTTTAACGTAATAATCATCTCTTGTAAAGACTACTAATTCAGCATCATCTAAATAAACTATTTTACGAGTAAATTCAATTATTGGTGACGTATCTGATGCAATAATAAATTCACTATCACCTATACCAAAAACAAGAGGACTTCCATGTCTTGCTGCAATGATTTTGTCTGGCTCATCTCCACAAAGGACTACAATTCCATAAGCACCAACAACTTTCATTAATGCATATCTTACAGATTCTTCAAAACTTATTTTATCTTTATTGTAAATATAACTAATTAATTGAACTAAAACTTCTGTATCGGTATCGGATTTACATTCAATTCCGTTTTGGGCTAAATATTTCTTGAGAGTTAAATAATTCTCAATAATACCATTATGTACTAAAGTAAAATTTCTTGTAATATCCTGATGAGGATGTGCGTTAGTATCATTTGGAATTCCATGTGTTGCCCAACGAGTATGGCCAATGCCTATTGATGATTTTGGCAATTTTTCTTTTATACATTTTGCATCTAAATCTGCAACTTTTCCCGAGGTCTTTAATTGATTTATACCATTTGAATGAACTGCTATACCCGCAGAATCATATCCTCTATACTCTAATCTTGATAGCCCTTTTAAAATTACTTCTTTAGAATTTTTTTTCCCTATGTAACCAACAATTCCGCACATATCTAATATTATCCTTAATTATTAAAAAAATTAATTAAAAATGAAAGCTTTTGCTTTAAATCTTTTCTATGAACTATATGGTCAACAAATCCTTTTTCAAGCAAGAATTCCGCTCTTTGGAACCCCTCTGGCAAATCTTCACCTATAGTTTGTTTTATAACTCTTGCTCCTGCAAAACCTATTAAAGAATTAGGTTCAGCTAGGATTATATCTCCCAACATTGCATAACTTGCAGTAGTACCACCTGTAGTAGGATCAGTTAAAACTGTAATATACAACCCTCCTTCCTTAGAAAATTGCGCTAATTTTGCACTTGTTTTAGCCATTTGCATTAAGCTTAAAGCGCCTTCCTGCATTCTTGCTCCACCAGAGGATGTGATTATTATTAAAGAACGTTTTTCCTTTCTTGCGACATCAATTGCTCTACTAATCCTTTCACCTACAACTGAACCCATACTACCACCTATAAAAGAAAAATCCATTATGCATACAATAATTGGTATTCCATTAATTTCACCTTTTACAGATTTTACTGCTTCAGTTAAACCTGTTTTATTTTTTGATATTTTAATTTGATCTTTATAACTTTTTGATGCATTAAAATTTAGTGGATCTTTAGAAACAATATTTTCACCAATTTCTTGAATTGACGCATCTTGGAATAATAATTGTATATAATCGGTACTTTTCATTCTAAAATGATGAGAGCAACTTATACATACATGATAATTTTTTTCTAGCTGTTTGTGATAAATTACGGTACTGCATTTAGGGCACTTTATCCAAGTCCCCTCAGCAATTTCTCGTTTATCATATGTAATAATTTTTTCTGCTGACCTTCTAAACCATTCAGCCATGTCTTAACTCCAAGGTATATAGTATGGCATGCTTACCTTTAGTATAATAATTTTTTCTCTTTCCAACAGCAATAAAACCATTTTTTTCGTATAATCGAATAGCTGGCTTATTTTTATGCATAACTTCTAAAAAAACTAATAAACCATTTTGTGACTTTGTATATTCAATTACCTCCAAAAGCAATTTTTTTCCAATACCTTTTTTTTGAAATTGTTTTTTTACAGCAATATTATTTAAATGATATTCATTATCAATCATCCAACCAAATACATAACCAATGACTTCACCGTTAATTGTAATCACCCAATTTTTTGATACAGATATTTTTTCAATTTCTTCTTGAAAATGTTGTTTTGACCAAGGCTGATGAAATAATTCCTGTTCAATTTTAATAATTTCCGCCAAATGGCTCATTTTTACTTTTTGACTTTTCGTAATTTATTTCCTTATATCAAATTCTGAAAAATATCCTGGTGATATTTCATTCAGTTGCAATTTATCTAGTTTTAAATAGTTTTTTATAGTATACTCACCAATATATTTGACCGAAGGTAAAATATATTTTGAATTTGGTAAAGTTTGTTTATTTTTGGGAAAATTTACACATAATAACGAATTATTGTATACATCCTTTATTTTAGTCTGAATAATATTACCGAATCTTTCTGAATCATTATTTTTTTTATAAATAAAATCAGCATGAGAATAAACTAAGACTGAAAATTCTTCAATATTTTTATAGTAATCTTCAATACAAAAGATTGTATTAATTGCAAATAGCTGAATATTGGAACCAAAAGCTAGGCCTTTGGCAAAACTCATACCAATCCTTAAACCTGTATAAGAGCCAGGTCCAGCAGAGATTGCAATTGCATCTAATTCTCCTAGGGTTATATTTGACTCTTTTAGGACAGATTTAACGAACTCAGGTAATGTTTCAGAATGAATTTTATATCCAGTCTCTTCTCTAATTGAAATCAATTCTGGACCTATCCATATACCTGCACCACAATTTGATCCAGATGTTTCTAAAGCTAAAATTTTAGTCATTTATTAAGTACTATTTTTCTAATATTTTCACCACTGTGAGAAAATTTTATTTCTATGATATTTTCAGGTAATAGTGGTTTAATTAATTCTGCCCATTCAATAAAAACTATTGTATTACTATCAAGATATTCGTGAATTCCGAGGCCAATCCATCTTTTTAAATTGTTTTCTCGGTAACAATCAATGTGAATAATTTTAGGTGAAGAGTTATATTCATTTACCAGTGTAAATGTAGGTGATGTAACATCATGAGTATAATTCAATCCAGACAGAACACCTTTCATAAAAGTTGTTTTACCTGATGCTAGTTCTCCATTTAAAGAAATAATATCTCCTATATCAATATAATTTGATAAACTTTTTCCTAAAGATATTGTCTCTTTTGGAGATTTAGTTATTCCACCATTCCACCCTATTTCCAATTTTTACCTTGTAATTTAGTAACAGGTATAATTAATTCTTCTAAAGATATTCCACCATGTTGGAAACTATTTTTCAATCTATTTACAAACTTATTATAATTATTTGGGTAAACGAAGAAATGTTTATTTTTTGCAATAATAAACTGGTTAAACTGACTTACTCTTGGTAAACCATATTTTTCAGGTTTTGTTATTGTTAAACCACCTTTTTCAGGAGCATAAATATTTCGTCCATATTTATATCTAATTCCAGCAGAGGTATCTTTGTCACCTTTTATCATTGTTGGCTTTTCAACTCGAATACTTCCATGATCACTAGTAATAATAACTTTATGACCCCAATTTGAAATTTCTTTTAAGATTGAATTTAGCCAAGAGTTTTCAAACCAGGATTGTACAGCATCTCTATATGCAGACTCATCATGCAATAATTCACCAATCACCTTCGATTCTGATTTTGCGTGACCTAGTATATCGATATAATTCACAACAATTCCTATCACATCTAAATTTTTATATTCAGAAAAATGATTCTCTAAGTTCTGGCCATCCTCGATTGTGACAGTTTTATAATATTTCATTGATTTATTTTCAAACCCATTCCTATCTAATAAATCTCTAAAAAAGAATGACTCAAATTGATTATGAGTATATTCATTTTTCATCATTTCATCCCATTTTTGAGGATATTTTGAGTGAATTTCAATTGGAAACATTCCACTAAAAATCGCATTACGGGCATACGGTGTTGCACTTGGCAATAAAGAAATTGCGAAATCATGTTTTATTGTAAAATATTCTGAAAGTAATGGTAATAATATTTTTAAATGATCCATTCTCATACAATCTACTACAATCAAACATACTTTTTCTGATTTTTTTAAACAAGGTTTTAAATGTTGATTAAAAATATTAGTTACAAATTTTTCGGTTTTACCCTTTTTAATCCATTTATGGTAATTTTTAATTATAAACTGATTGAAAGCTTCATTGATTTCACTAAATTGATCATCAAAAATTTGTTTTAATCCACTTTGATCGTATCTATCAAATTTTAAGGACCATGTAACTAATTTATCATATACTTCATACCATTGATTTAATGAGGAAATTTCCCGAATTGATTCATTTATTTTTTGAAACTCAGCAATGTACTCTCTTGAGGTATAATCACTTTGTATCTGTCTTGATTGAAGTACACTTTTACAAGCACTTAAAATTTGACTTGGATTTACTGGTTTTGTTAAAAAGTTATCAATATTGCCGGCAATAGCTTCCTCCATCAACCATTCCTCTTCATTTTTTGTTATCATTATTACTGGAATATCAATATTTTGATTTCGAATTCTTTTTACAGTAGTTAATCCATCAATTCCAGTCATTATTTCATCTATTAGTAATAAATCATAATAATTATTTTTAATAGATTCAATTGCATCTTCACCCGAATTTACTGTTTCAACAATAAAACCTTTTTTTTCTAGAAATAACTTATGAGGCTGCAAAAATTCAACTTCATCATCAGCCCATAAGATACGTTTTTGAGAAATAGACAATACTTTAATAATCCTTACTTAATTGGATAATATTTACCAAATAAAAATAATTATTGATTTTACTTTTTAGTTAATTTAAATACACCATCCCACTTTTCACCATTTTTAACAGGTGGTGCTATTTTATAACTTTTGCATCTTTCGATATATACTTTACTTGGTGTTGTAGGTCGCCCAATATAGTCTTCTTCTAAACTATCACACTTTTGAAACAGTTCAATTGCATTATCCCAATTCATACTATTATAATTTTCTAATGCTTCATCCCAAATAGGTAATAATTCTTGATAGATTTTTGATTCCTTTCCTACTTCTGATATCAATTCATAAGTTTTTTCTGGTTCACTTCTACCTTTGACTATAACATTATCTAAAATTCTATAAGTAATTCTATCTTTTGTAGCTTCATAAATTTTACTACCAACTTGAGTTTCAATACCATATTGTTTTGCACCTGATTCTAGTCTAGCTGTAAGGTTAACAGTATCGCCCATCATAGTATAATTCATTCTCATCTCAGAGCCCATATTACCAGTAACGAGTTCTCCACAATTCACACCAATACGATGCCTCATATTATGAACAATTTCAGGCCAACGATTCCCTTCACCTTTCCACTTTTGACGCAATTCTTCAAGTTTATCATTCATCTGAATACAAGTCATGCAAGCAAGATATTCATGGTCTTTTAAGTCAACAGGAGATCCATAAAAAGCAATAATAGCATCACCTATATATTTATCTAAAGTACCATTATTATTTAATAATATATTAGTCATCTCATTTAAATATTCATTTAATAATTCAACAAGATCAGAAGCTGATAATTTTTCTGAAAATGTTGAAAAACTTGCAATATCTGAAAAGAATGCTGTATTATAACCTTCTTGACCACCTAATACAGGTTCTTGTTTTGAGTCAAACATTTGATCAATTAATTCGGGAGATATATAGTTACCAAAAGCAGATTTTAAAAAGGCTTTATCTTTACCTTCTGAAATTAATTTATAGGCAACATTTATACCATAAGTTAAAAATATTGTAGCCATTGGAAAAATAACTGGTATGAGTACAGGGTTTTCAATTGGTATGGGCGAAATCTCCATCCCAGGTATGAATCTAAATAGCCATAAATAATCTCCTGAAAAACCACCAATTGAATAACTCAACCAAGCAATAATTTCTAATATGATGACTAATGCACCTAATTTAGGATCCAGTTTAAAAATAACTAGGAATGTTAAAAAACTTAATCCTAGAATAATAAATATATGGTTCCATCTAGAAATATCGTTTAACATTAATGAGCCTGTTTTTACTTTAACATAAGTATTATCTAGTAACTGTTGAATTGCATTCGCATGCATTTCAAATCCTGGGGTCAAATGTTGCTTACCTTTATAACTAAAAAATGGAGTAGTTTTCACATCATGAAAAATCTCAGCTGAAACACCAATCACTACAATTTTATCTTTAAATGGACTTTGCATTACTTCCCAACTAGGATCAATCATTAACATCATTTGATTTAAAGAACTTGTAGAATCAAAATTAGAAATCCAATCTGAATCCTCATCACCCATATCAAACTCTTCATCATCTAAAATATTTGATAATGGATATCTAAAAAATGTATTATATGCTTTCCCATATGGACTTGCTGCTGAAGCAGGTCCATAATAGTCTATATAGAAAGTGTTTGTCTGCCCAATTGTTTTAACTTTTATTGGGCCATATTCAAAAGATTGATTTTTAGCATCAAAATGGGGTAAAATATTATCAGATATATCAAAAAAGCTTCTTACCGAACTTACCGCAAAAGAGAGGTACATAGTTGAATCTTTTTCCATATTATTTAATGTCATAAATAGTAAATATTCTCTCGCTACAGCATCTACCTTTGAGTCTATTGAATTAATTAATCCTTCTTTGGGATCTGCAGCTAATATTTTTTCTGAAGGATGGTTTATATATTCTGGTGGAAACCTTGTCGCTTCAGATACCCATTTTGATGCAAAAACGACATCAGTCCCTTTTGATTTTGCAAACATAACAGCATCAGCAAGAGCATCATCTCCATGCTTTAATACTTTTGAATTTTCAGCTAAAGCAGCATCAACATCAAAACCAGTCACATCTTTATAATTTCTTAAAATACCTACTGCTTCTTCGGATTTATGATCAGGTTTATCAAACTCAATATCAAATGCAATTACCTTTGCACCTGCCTTTGATAAGTTCCGAATTACTCTCGACCAAATTTTCTCTCTTGAATAAGGCCATGATTCTGGTATTAATCTCCAAGATTCATCATCTAAATCAACTAAAACAACATTTATACCATTATCATATCTATTATTCCCTTTATCGATGAATGGCTCACCTTGATCATATTGTTTATTCAGTCTATCCTCAAATTTTTCACCTTCATCATATTTTTGATTAAATGCATCTATAAATTCTTCTGATTTATTCCATACTCCATCTCCATTTTCATCCAAAAATTGTTCTGGAAATGTATAAAATCCATTTTCATCTACATCAGTATAAGGTTCCGTAGTCAAAATACCATTTTGATCGTAATCTAAGAAGAGTTCATCACAAGCACCATTCTGATTTAAATCTTCAAATGGTTCTGCTGTCCATAATCCATTTCCATTTAAATCTTCAAAATTTTCATCTTGATCATATACACCATTCTGATTTAAATCTTCAAACGGTTCAAAAGTCCATAAACCGTTTCCATCTGAATCTGTAAATGGTTCTGTATAATTCCAATAACCATTTCCATCTGAATCAATAAATGGTTCAAATATTGACCAAACACCGTCACTATTTAAATCTTCAAATGGATCACCAGAATCACGAATTCCATTTCCATTTAAGTCTACTAATTCTTCTGCTGAATCAAACTGACCATTATTATTTTTATCGGTATAATCTTCACCAATTTCATACACTCCACTTAATCTATCAATATAATCTTCACCTTCATCCCACTTCCCATTTAAGGTATCAGTAAACTTTTCACCAAAATCGTATATACCATTTCCAATATCTTCAAATGGTTCACCAGTATCCCAAATTCCATTATTATTTAAATCCTCAAATTTTTCAGCATCATAAGGAATAGGATTAGCAGCCATCCAACCAGATTTTGGACCACGCATTTTCATTCTCATATCATAAGTAGAGAATTCAAAACTATCAAAAAGTCCGGCTGCATGCAGAAAAACAGTAAGTAATGCAGAAGCAATTGTAAGCCCAATTCCAATAATAAAGGCTTCATGTTTAGTGTAAAACTCTTTCATTAAAACTTATACCCTAAATTTAAAATAACCATTGAATTTTTAGTTGAGCTAGAACCGATAGTTTTATATCGCAGTTCATAATTTAATCGAAATATTAATTGATCAATGAATTCATATTCAAAACCCATTTTATAGGCAAACTGTGAAAATTTACTCAAACCAGAACCACTTGTATAATTTATACCATTTTTTAAGAATTTTATTTTTTTATTAAGTTTATAAGTTGTGCTAAAATCGAATAAAAATACATCCTGTTCCTGAAAAGAAACACCTTCTCCAAGAGAATATTTATTAGCATTTATAAATGTGGTTGTTTCCCATTTAGGGAATAATTTTGATTTAATATTCAAACTGTAAGTTTTATTTGCTGATGATTGCGATATATAATCAGAATTTAATTTTATATGCGTTTTAGCCAGGTAATCAATTTTATTCGATTCAAAGATATTAAATGTTAGATTATGATTACCCAAAAAACTTATTTGACTTGTCACTAATACATTTAACTTTCGTGTATCAGTATGTTCTCCATCCCAATTAATTACTGTATCTGGTGATTGGGCTAATAACAACATAATTTCAGGATCAACTTCTGTAATATCATTAGTACGCTTTTGAATACCAATACCAAAGCTGAATGTAGGCAGTCCAATTCCAGGATATAAGTTAATATTTATATCATGATTATTAGATTCCATTATATTTTCTATTGTAGGATCTATACCATCTATAGAGTGTTTCCATTTATAATTTAAGTATAGTCTATTTTGGAATAATCCAACACGATCTGAAATTTGGGTTTCTCTAATATTTTTTTGAATAAATGGGTTAACAAGCGAAATAAACTCAGGTCCAACCTGTCTAAATGCATAATTAATTGAATGTCCACCATAGAATAATCTTATATTTAAAAAATATAACAAAGATGGCATTGTCATTAATTCATTCATTCCAATTTGGCCTCTTGATAAATCAATTGGTGAAATTGGAATTTGATTGAAATTTATATGGAAATATTTTGAGTATTTTTCAGGATCTAAATCAATTTCATCTAAACTCATTCCTGATGAAATAATGTTATTATTATCATAAATTCGACCTATATAGCCATCAACAGTCTCATCAAATAAGGTATCCAAATCTGATTTAGAGATTATTGGATCCCAAATATTTTGATTATACATACTTAATGCAAAACCAGAATTTATATTAATTTTTTGTCTATCAAATGAAAATTTAAAATCACTTCCTATAACTAAATTATCTTGTGGTGAATTTCCGCTCCAATCTTTATTTAGTAATTCATAAGAGAAGTTTATATCATCTCTTAATATATTTCTATCATACTGAAAAAAGTCTGCAAATGAAAACTCATAAAATTGAAGTGTATCATAAGACTCATCAAAATATTCATAATTATCTATAGTATCAATAATTCCAGAAATTGACGAATAATTAACTATTTCTGTAACATTATAATTAAATGATGTATCGGGACTAAAGAACATTTCCATAAATTTATATTCATCATATTCCATGTAAGTAGAATCAGGGTTTTCTTCAAATCCTGTCTTTATTGTTTGAATGCTTCTTGATTTATTTAACCAAATATTAGCATCGCCAAGATAATTATTTACAGAAGAAGGATTATCTTTAACTTTGATTAAATTAATATTCCATTCTAAACTATTCTCTATACCAAAACTTAAATTTAAAGCCTCAATATCTTGCTGAAACTCATAATCGCTACGGTTAAAAATAAAATGAATTGAATCTGTTTGATCAAATTCATTATTTACTGGATTTGAATGCACAGCATCTATAAATTCAGTTATAGAAAATAATGAAGTATCTGGTATATTTATTGTGTCATTTATAATTTCTGTACCTGAAATAGTTCGAATTGAAGATTTATCTAAATCTACATACATGGCATCATATGATGGGTCTCCTTGCAAAGATTGCAGAACTTGTCCTTTTACATAATTGAAATCAAAAAAACGCGTACTTAAATCGAAATTTAATCCTCTAACCCTATATCCATTAAACGCGTATTCATTAATTTTTGGATTAATATCACCTAATTTTAAATTTAAATATGGAGAAGTAAAAGTTGCTGTGTATCTGTTTCTTGGCTGTTGCATAGGATTATCTAAGGATGTTAGTTTAGATTTTATTTTTAAATTTGCGTAATCCCATACACCTTTCCATTCAAAATTATAATTATTTATATCAAAATTTTGCTGATCAATATTTGCTTGGGTTCTATCCGCAGCTAATCTTCCAGAATATTTAAATACACTTCTTTCTTTTGGTATTTCTCCTAGTACAATTACAAATTTCCAAACTACAGGTTCATAAGCTATTCCAGAATTACTATTAAGATATAATTTCACTAAATAAGTACCAGCAGAAAGATTATCAGGAATAACTGTAACAATATCACCCTGAATTGATAAATTATTTGATAAATCTCTTCCATTTATTTCTACGTTAATTGAATTATAATCTAAGTCTTCAACAGCCATCAATGAGACTGCAATCATTACGTCATCTTGTTGAATGAATTCATTAGGTTCAGGAGAAAGAATTAGCGCACCAGAGTCATCTCCAGAAATTATTTCAGTTGAAGATACCTTTTTATCTGAACTGCTTACTAATACTTTATTGGGTTTACGAATAAAATTATAATCAACTCGAGTTCTCAAAGGATTATCAGAAGGTGATTGTAATGGATAACTAATTATTCCTCCATTTGAAACTTCTGCAACAAGATAATATTCTAATAAATCTGATTTGAGGAAGTTATATGGTATTATACCTTTCCAAAGTTCACCATATATGTGTAACATTTCAACTTGAATATAATCAAATTGATTAAAAGTACGAAAAAATATATATGCGTTATCTATATCATAACCATAATCATCGATAATAGCTTCGATAGGAAGATCACTACTAGCTGGAGCAATATGAACAGGCTGATGATAAATGATTTGTCCAAACTGAACAGCAAATAGGAAAATAAAAAATACCCAGATTCTCATGGGGTTAATTTAGGGATTTTTATTAATTATTTACTATTCAACAGCTTTAATTATTAAGTCTTTTTGATTACCTGAATCATCTTCGAATTTAATTCGAATTTCTTGAGTGTCACCAGAGCCTTTTGCTCCCGATTCACTTTCTATCTCAGTGTCATCAACCGGTAACTCTCCAGCTCTTGTATTGCGTAATTCAAGCCCTCCATCTGGGCTTGATATTGCAGTTTTACTTTTAGTTACTCTCGTTACTTGATTTGATTTTTTATTTCTAATCTCTACAAGGCCACTTAAACCAAAAAACTGATCTCCTCCTTCTTCTCCCTTGGATACGACCCAAAACTCCGTACCTTTTACAGATGCAACAGAAGTAGGTGTAACTATAGTAAACGCTCCGCCTTTTTGAGATTGTACATTGGCTTTAAACAAACCATTATTCATAGATATTTCTTTTTGAATTTCACCTTTGTCGACATTTCCACGAACATACATTTCTGAATTTTTCTGAACTTTTATCATACTTTTATCATCAAGATAAACAAAAATAGCAAAGCCATCGCCACCTGTTTTTATTAAATCATTACTAAATAATGGAGTTCCCATTTTCAAGTTTGAATCTGAATTTGACTGATTTTGTTTATATTTCACATCTCCTTTAGACTTTGTAACTAAAGCAATATTATCCGCACTAAAGCAAAATGTTATTAATAATATTAGTAGTTTTTTCATTATTCTACTTCAACCTCTTTTATTTTAAGTATGCCTTGTTGAACTTTTGAGGCTAATTGATTTAATTGGTTTGCAGGAAATTCCTCTCCATTTATCCAGATACTTCCACCGTAGAGATTAAATCCTCTCAATTCTCCATCAGGGCCAAATAATTCATTATACTTACCATCACCTAATAAAGTTTGAATTACCTCTAAACCTCCACCTGAACCGATACCAGGAGACTCAATTTTAAAAACATTAATATTACTAAGGGAAGATTCTGGTCCAACTGTTGTTTCAAATTTTCTTTCAATTTGCCAAGCATAATAACTTCCTGGATTCAAATCAATGACACCAGACGTTGGATATTGAAATGAATTAATATTTCCAATTTCAAAAAAATCAATACTTTGAGTTAATGGTATATTTGAAACATCGTCAAGCGCCTCAGAAATTGAACTATGTTTTTCTGGAGAAAACTCGCATACTCTTATTCCATAATTACAATCAGGACAATAATCAGTTACCCATTGAAAAACAGGATAAGTTGAAAATATTTTCGTATCAGTAGTATCCGAAAGGCTACCTCCAGGTGTTAAAAGTTCTAAAAAAACAGGAGAATAAACTTCAATAGAGCGTTCAATTTTATCCATAGGTTCTAATTGACCATTAATTTCTTTTGATAGTTCAACGGTAAATGAGTATGTGCCATCAGGTAATTTACCAGTCTGCATAATCGTTGACAACATATTGTCCATTACGGTTTGAGATGGGAAAGAATTTATTTGAGGAATTACTCTAAAACCATTAATCATATCTGTATAAATCGAAAAATCCGAATTATGAATTACAACATCTCTATCGACACTTAGTACTTTTAGTTTTCCTTCAAAAATATTTTGTTTAGAATAAAAACCTAACTGAGGTGAATAAATCGATATCTTATAATCTAAAATTAAATTTCTGGTTGTAATTGGATTTATCTGATCGTAGTCTTGAACGATTCTATATCTGAAAAAATCAATATCAGTTTCACCAGTATTAAAATCAAAGCTCGAGACATAAAATGATACAATACGATTTTCATTGAAATATTCTTCTTGAATACAAAAATCCTTATCTGCGCCGCCGAATGATTGCCCTATCTGATTAGAACATTCTGCATGAACAAGTCCGATAAAAGAACTAATTATAAATAATTTAAATTTAGAAGAAATCAATAGAATAACCTTTATAATGTATATGGAATATTTATATTAAAATTATTATTTTTTTTTGCGTAAAACAAGGTAATTGGTCACAAATATAATTAGATATAGATTGGAAAGTAAAAAGCCTCATGATATTCATGAGGCTTTTTAAAAGTTACCGGCAACGTCCTACTCTCCCACACTGGTCTCCCGTGCAGTACCATTGGCGCTATAGAGCTTAACTTCCGAGTTCGGAAAGGGATCGGGTGTGACCTCTATGCCATAGTCACCGGATAATATTTCGTGAGTTTTGCTGTATGATTAGCGTCTGCCAATATAGGAATAAGGAAAAATTGATTAAGCCTCACGGCTTATTAGTACCACTCGGCTAAATATATTACTATACTTACACCTGTGGCCTATCAACCCAGTCATCTACTGGAAGCCTTTAGTACCCGAAGGTAAGGGAAATCTCATCTTAGGGTGGGTTTCGCGCTTATATGCTTTCAGCGCTTATCCCGACCGAACGTAGCTACCCTGCGGTGCCACTGATGTGACAACAGGTACACTAGAGGTTCGTCCATTCCGGTCCTCTCGTACTAAGAACAGAGCCCTTCAAATTTCCTACGCCCATGGAGGATAGGGACCGAACTGTCTCACGACGTTCTAAACCCAGCTCGCGTGCCGCTTTAATGGGCGAACAGCCCAACCCTTGGGACCTTCTCC
>NZIV01000011.1 GCA_002689995.1 Fidelibacterota bacterium | reverse complement strand
AGCATCATCACCACCAGCATCATCACCACCGGTATCGCCACCACAGTAACCATTATAAGAAGCTGCTCCTGCATCACAGCAATCAGCTAGGACCTCATCTGAACCATCTGCACAATCTGGCCCCCAGAATGCATTACCATATTCACTTGATCCATCACAATAGTATGAACCTGGAATACATGAACCATCACCGCACTCAAATTCGCCAACAGCACAACCAGTACCAGCGTCTCCTCCACATGGATCTGGACAAACGCCACCTCCAATATTATTTGCTGCAGCACCACATTCATCAGTTAAAAATGGAACAACTGATCCATCACAAGATCCCCCTGCACCACCTGTACAGTCTGGATCCGCACATGCCTCATAGTATTCAGTATCAACTATTGAAGCTAAACAGGCATTCCATTCAGCAGGACAATCAACCGGTGTAGTATCTCCACATTCAGCTGGAGTACAATCACCACCATCTAAATCAAAACAGCATAAATCTGCTCCATATGCTTGAGCAGTACCATCACAATATCCATCACCTATCCATGCAGCTGTTACGCAATCAAAATCACCTTCAGCGCAGTCTAAGACTTCACCTTCTGCACATTCACCTTGAACTGAGCAGTCATCTTCAGATTCAGCACATGTACCATCCCAACATGTTACCAGACCTTGCTCTTCACAACTCGGTAAATAATAAAATACTTCATAATTTTCTGCACCTTCAACGGCATCCCAAGATAAATTAATAGTTGGACCATCGACAACATCATATCCGCCTTCACATGCTAAACCTGTTGGAGCAGTAGGAGGATCAACATTTGGATCACACTCACCACCTTCAGCTAAATCAGCTGAACTTGGATCAATACAATCTAAACAATCTCCACCATTAGTTTCGCAATCATATAAATCGTTAGGATCGTTAGCTCCAGGATCTAAACAATCACTAGGACAACAATCACCACCATCATAATTACACTCAGCTGTGTTATTACTTGCATCACAATATGAATCAGCATAGTAGCTTGCATTTGCACAACCTGCACAAGCAGAACCATCACCTTCACATTCTCCGCATGCATCAGTTAGAGCAGTACCACCACATACACCATTACAATCTTCGACAGCAGCACCTCCACACTCTCCATTACAATCATTAAATAAACATGAGCCATTATCAAAAGTAGCTAATTCATCAAAGTTACATGCCTCAACATCTGTACATCCAGGTACATCTCCTACATCAGGGCAATATCCTTCATATGAAAGAGCGCCTGCAGCACAACAATCTTCTAAAATTTCATCAGAACCATCTGTACAATCTGGTCCCCAACCCGCGTTACCATATTCTGAAGAACCATCACATAAATAAGATTCTGGAATACACTGATCCCCACTTGAACACATAAATTGACCTTCAGCACACTCTAAAGGAGCATCACAAACGCCTGCATCTGCACAAGCGGTGCAATCATAACCAAATCCTTCTAATGTCTCACATGTATATCCGCCCAAGTCCATAAAATATCCACAAGAACCCGAGTCAAGATTCCCTAAACAAAAATCTTCACAGCTTCCATCATCAAGAACAGCATCTGCATCATAATTAGGCGCATTAGGATTAGTACACCCACTAACTGGAGGAGCGCCACCTAAAGAAAAAGAACATTCACCATTTAAACCAGTATCTAACGTACATGATGCAAATACGGTTGCATCTGTTGAGTCTAAACTAGATACGACAAATACATTACCATTCCAACCATCACCATATGAATCAATCATTGTTAAAGTATAGTCGCCATCAGCTAAGCAAATTGTACCAGCTGTAGGAGCACCACCATTTGCAATTACAGTTGTATCTCCTGAAGCTGATAATTGCCAAGATATTTCTGAACCCCAAGATCCATTACCGCAAGACCAACTATACTCTGTCTGGTCATCAGAATCACAATCTCTATTATTAATAATTGTAAGCTCTGATTCTTCAGGGATTGAACCGAAATTATTAAAATAATAATTGATTTTTTCCTGCTCAGGATGCATCTGATTCTGTCTTTTTCTTTCGATTTGATCTTTTAAATCAACAGAATTAGATGAATATCCAAAAGAAAAAACCATTAAACACATAAATAGAAAAGTTATTGTATTTTTAATTCTTTTCATTTTTTCCTCCATCTTTACTTTTTCTTAAAATTCTCGACTGCCAGCCGAATACAAATTTAAATCTAATGTATATTGTTGGTTTTGTAAACTTTACTTCCGCTGTAAAATTATAATTTCCAATACAATACTATACTAACCCTAACCATTCCACATTAATTTTAGGGTATTGAATATATGAATAAATAATATAATCAAATAATATTTTTTTCAATTAAAAATAAAATATTCATATTCTTCAGTAATAGTGATGTAAATCACTAATTATTTAAAATACTTATAATTTACTGAAAGATTGAATTTTTGTATGTAGGTAGAACAATTATTCTAATATCAAAATATTATTTAAATTTAAAAAATCTGAATTATTAAATATGAAATTAAATACTAAACTTATTTAATTCTTGTATATCTTTTGAAAAAGTAAGTTCATATCTTATAAAATTTAGTTTGTATTACAATTGATAATAAAAGATTCATTATTAATGCTAATTTCCTGTGAATTATACTATGGTAGTTATATTATGATTTAAATTTAATTAGTGAAATCTTGACTTATAATAACAAGTAAAATCTATATAATTAGGAATTTACGGGTAGAGTCAAAACTAGTTTTTGTAAGAAAATTTTTAAATTAATGTAGAAATTAGAAAGTATAATCGATAAAAAAATTAATTTATCAAGTTAAGATGGAAGAAATGATTAATTGATATATCTTATTATTCTTCAAGGATGATGTTAATTAAGAAAATCAAATCAGTGACATCAATATGTCCATCTAAATTCATGTCTAATTTATACAGCTCAATTATTTCTAAAACATTTTGAGTATCTAAAATGATTTGAACAGTATTCAATACATCAATAATATTGATTGAATTATCTAAGTTAATATCACCCTTAATTAAATTAATATCGAAATCCCATTCATTTTTTCTAACTTTGTAGATATTAAAACCTAGTGAAAATTCAATTTCCATTACAATATTTTTGGTGTAATCAACCTCCGTAATAATTGATCCAGAATTTTGTAAATTACCCCAATTAATCAGAGTATTTCCATTCGATAGTCGCTGAGAGCTACCCATGGATAAACCTACATATTGCTCAGGATGTGAATATTCCCAGACTAATTCAGCAGTCATATTCTCTGTGTTTAATTCATACTCACATACCCTCGATAATTGAGGATTATGATTTGTTCCATTATCAAAAACTAATATATTTCCATTTATTAATCTGCGTATATCATGCTGTTTAGAAAAACCATAATAACTATCATTTAAAATACTAAATTGATTAGCAGGGCCACCTAAAATCCAAATAACCTCTCCTGTATGTCTGTTAATTTTTATAGCTTCATCACTTCTTCTATTAGATATAATTAAATTATTATCAAAATCAATTTCAATACTATTTCCATGCATCCATGTAAATTGTGAATTGGTTATATTAAGATTCGTATATAAACTTATATCTAAATAATCATGAGCATACCATTCAAATATTAAATTATGATTAGAATCAAACTCCTGCAAAACTAACTCATTGACTATCGCTTCAGGATGACCACCTTCAATATTCTGAGTCATATCAATTACTACATCATGATATGCCTGTAAAATATATCCTCCATCTTCTAATAATCTAATATCATGGTAATCAGCTTTGAGCCCATTAATACATCTCAAGGTATCTATTTCGAGCATATTCTTATCCATAACAATCCAAAATGAACTGTCTTTTTGAAAAAAAGTTAAATGCTCTTGATTTACTTTAAAATCAAGGCCAACTTCTTCAACTTTAACCAGCCATAGATTTGTTATTGAACTATCCATGATAGTTAGATAAGAATTATTCATTGTATGAAACTGCATTTTTTCTGGGTAAACGTTTTCAGCTTCATAAATATTTACACTAAAGTCAAATTCGGTTAGAGGAAAATCTTCTCCAAGTAAAATTGAAATTAAAAAAATTATATATTTAATCTTCACCTATTCCCATAAAGGCCTTTACTTTTTCAGTTATTTCATCTCTTATTGTATCATTTTCTTCTAAATAACGCTTTGCTTTTTCTCTTCCCTGTCCAATTTTATTTTCTCCATATGAAAACCATGCACCCATTTTCTGAACTATGTCAGCTGTAACGGCCAAGTCTAATAAATCACCAAAGAAGGAGATACCTTCACCATACATAATATCAAACTCAGTCTGCCTAAATGGTGGAGCAACCTTGTTTTTAACAACTTTTACTCTAGCTCGATTTCCAATAACTTGATCTGCATCTTTTATTTGAGCAATTCTTCTAATATCTAATCTTAATGATGAGTAAAATTTTAAAGCATTACCGCCAGTTGTAGTTTCAGGACTTCCAAACATAACGCCAATCTTATGTCTTAATTGATTTATAAAAATAACAGATGTATTCGATTTTGCAACTGTTCCTGTTAATTTTCTTAATGCCTGAGACATTAGACGAGCCTGAAGTCCCATATGAGAGTCTCCCATTTCTCCATCGAGTTCATTTTTTGGTACAAGTGCTGCGACAGAATCAATCACAATAACAGCTAAAGCACCACTCCTAACTAAAGTTTCAGTTATCTCTAATGCTTGCTCTCCAGTATCAGGTTGAGAAATAAGAAGTGATTCTGTATCTACACCTAGTTTTTTAGCATAAATAGGATCTAATGCATGCTCTGCATCAATAAATGCCGCAGAACCACCTGCTTTTTGAGCTTCAGCAGTAATATGTAATGTTAAAGTAGTTTTACCTGAAGATTCTGGTCCATAAATTTCAATAATTCTTCCACGAGGGATACCCCCAATTCCAATTGCTGCATCTAAAGAGATAGATCCAGTAGATATTGAGCCAATATTCAAGGAAGCTTTATCACCCATTTTCATTATTGAACCTTTACCAAACTGTCGTTCAATCTGAGTTATAGCTAATTCTAAATTTTTATCTTTTGTTTTGGATTCCATAAAATATCCTATTATTGTAAACTATTTGAAACAATTGAAGTATACTTAACACCTTTTTCAGTCATCGCACTCTCATACAAATGTATTGAATTAACTAAAAATCTGGTGGGTGAAAATACAGCATTTAAATAAGAACTTGTACCAATTTTCCATGAATCTATATTTTTCCTAACTTTACCAATTGTAACATGAGGTATAAACTTTTTATCATTGATAGGTAAACTTAACTTATTTAAAATACTATGAATTTGGTCAACTATAAGATTCAACCTACTGCGCCCTTTATCTATTCCTAACCAAAAAACATTTGGATTTTCCGGATTTGGAAATAATCCAGTGTAATTTAAAACCGCATTGAAAGGCTGACCAAAATTCATTGATTCCAACTCTGTTATGATATCTTTTATTTGACTTTCTTCTAAATTACCAACAAATGCTAATGTAAGATGTAAATTCTTACCATAAACCCATTTAATGTCTCCATATGGAGCATCAACAGTTGTTTGAATCATTTCTACAACTGTATTTAAGTTTACTTTTACTGGTATTCCAATAAATATTCGCTTATTTTTCAAAGTAATATCTCCTAATCATATTTAAAGCAATATATGCTGTCACCTCTTGATGCATATTTCGATCTAAATTTAAAATAAATTTCTTGAGTTTTGAAATTCCTAAACCAAAAACTGCAATGAATACCAATCCAACTGGCTTCTCACTTGTACCTCCAGTAGGACCAGAAATACCCGTTATACCAATACCAATATCGGAATTCATTTTACTTTTAACACCCATCGCCATTTGAATAGCAACCTCATCTGATACTGCTCCATTTTTATCTAGTATTTCTTTATCCACAGAAAGGATATCAATTTTAACTTGATTTGAATATGCAATGACTCCACCTTTAAATATATTTGAACTTCCACTAACTGAGGTAATATAATTAGAGAGCTGTCCACCAGTACAGGATTCAGCGACAGCTAAAGTGATTTTTTTTTCAATTAATTTTCCAACTAAAACGTACTCTAAAATATCATCATCTGTCCCGTAAAAATATTCTCTGTTATGTCTATATATTTCATTCATAACATTTAACAAGTCTGATCTAGAATTATCTATACTATTTAATCTTAAATCTACACCTTTGTGACTTGGTAAAAATGCAAACTCTACTTTACCATTCCATTTATTTAATATAGTAGATATTTTTTCCGCAAGAGTACTTTCTGAAATACCAAATGATCTTAATGTTAAATATGGAATTTGTTTTTTTGGAGGTAATTTTTTCTCTATATACTCATGAAAGATTGATTTCATTTCTAATGGTACACCTGGAAGAATGAAAATTTTTGTCGTATTATGATTGATAAACATTCCTTTTGCTGTCCCCTTAGGATTATCAAGCATTTCACAGTTATTATAAATAATTGCCTGACTACGATTAGATTTTGGCATTATAATGCCACGTTCAGAAAATTTAAATTTTAGCTTCTCATAATATGAAGAATCAAATCCTTCTTCTAATTTAAAAAAATCCTGAATTACACTCCTTGTAATATCATCATGCGTAGGACCTAATCCACCTGTTATAAATAAAAAATGAATGTCTTCACATATAATATTTTGTAACTCTAAACTTATCGAATTTTTATCATCACAAACAGAAGATACTTTATTAACTCTAATATTATGATAAAGTAATTGCTGACTTAACCAAGCAGAATTAGTATCAACAGTAAAACCACTTACAAGTTCATTTCCTATAGTTAATATAGATGCATTTAAAAAAATAAGTAAATCCCAATATGTAAAATAAAACAGGTAAATATACCCGCCAAAATATCATCAGCCATTATTCCGATGCCTCCTCTTAAATACTGTATATTATTGATTACTGAAGGTTTTTTAATATCAAAAAATCGAAACAAAATAAAACCAATCATAAATAACAATAAATTTTGAGGAATAAAAAATAAAGCAATCCACATACCTGAAACCTCGTCAATCACAATCTCTGAAGGATCTTTTTTAGATAAACTTCTGGCGTAAATATGTGAGCTGTAAGTTCCAATAATAATTGAACTCAAAATAAAGGTTATTTGAGTAAAGAAATCTACAGGTATATACCACCAAATAAAAATTGCAAATAAACTACCCCATGTACCTGGGGCTATTGGTAGTTTTCCGATAAAAAAAAAGTGCTGATTAACTTATGTAGTATCATTTTTGAAATAATAATGTTTTTAATTTTTTATGATTATAATAGAAATAATGGAAACCAGTATAAATAGTTACCAAAGTAGTAATTAACATCATTATATAAATGATATTATACTTTACAAATATTTCTGAGTAATATGTAAATCCATATGATTTTAAGAGAATATAGAATAAAACAATATTTATTATGATTATCTGTAAAACTGTTTTTAGTTTCCCAACTTTACTTGTAATCATTGTTATGCCTTTTGCCTCCATAATCATTCTTAATATAGTTATTATTATATCTCTGAATGAAATTAATATTACCATCCAAAAATGCACATCACCCAAAAATACAAACGAAAAAAATGCAGATAGGACTAAGAATTTATCTGCCAGAGGGTCTAAAAATATCCCTAACCTAGTTTCTAGTCCATATTTTCTTGCAATTTTACCATCAAAGGCATCGGTAATTGATGCAATACTAAAAATTATTACAGAAATTAACTTTGCATGAGTATATTCTGAAAACAACAAGAAATATAAAAAAATTGGAGTAAAAATTACTCTTGAAAAACTTAGTAAATTTGGGATATGTTTTTGCATTAGAGTGTAATTTCTACCCTTTCTGACATAGAACGCAATAAAGTTAGTTCATCTATATATTCTAAATTACCGCCAGAAGGAAGTCCACGCGCCAATCTAGAAACTCTAACATCTAATGTCTTTAATTGATCAACAATATATAATGCAGTTGTCTCACCTTCAACACTTGGATTAGTTGCAATTACAATTTCATTTAAAGCTTCTGTTTTCTTTAATAAAGAATTGATATTTAAATCATCTGGCCCAATACCATCCAAAGGAGATAAAAGACCTCCCAAAACATGATAATAGCCCTTAAATCCAGTCTGTTCAATTAATGAAATATCAGATGAAGTTTCAACTATACAAAGAATACACTTATCCCTAGACTCATCTAGACATATTGCACATATTTTTTTTTCTGTAATATTAAAACACTTTTCACATTTTTTAATTTTTTCAGTCAAATTAAATAAAGATTGTGCAAAAGTTTTGATTGCAGATTCATTCGTATTTAAGGCAAAAAATGCAAGTCTACGTGCAGTTTTCTGACCAATTCCAGGGAATTGCCTAAATCCTTCTATTACTTGTTCTAAAGATTCAGGTAGCATTACATTCCAGGGATTTTAAAGTTTCCCATTAAGCCACCAGTTATAGATTGCATTTTATCTTCAGCTGCTTCTGAAGCTTTAATTAATGCTTGGTTTGTCGCAGCAAGAACTAAATCTTCTAATAAATCAATATCTTCCTCTAATACTTCAGGATTTATTTTTACTGAAGTAATTTCTTTATTACCATTTGCACTTACTTTAACCATTCCACCGCCAGAATTTGCTTCAACATGGATATCTCCCAACTCTCCTTGAGCCTTTGCCATCTTAGCCTGCAATTCTTGCGCCTGCTTCATCATCTTACCCATTCCACCTTTTGGAAACATATTTAACTCCTAATTATTTCTCCATCGAAAGTATCCATAATTGTTTCAAATAAAGGATGTCCCTCCATTCCTCTATCTGGTTCTTTTATTTCACTTACACTTAGTTTTTTCATTTTTTCATTTTTAATTTCAAGTATCAACTTTATTTCTTCACCTGAATATTCTTTAAATATTCTTTCTAAATCTGTCTGATTTTTTTTTATTCCTTTTGCATTAAACCTATCTTCAGCATTAATCTCAATAGTAAGTTTATCATTTTCAAATGATTTTAAATTTATTTCAGACAAATATGTTAAAAATTTAGGATGTTCAGCCTCAACTTGGTCTAAAAAATCACCCCAATTTCTTATAAAAAAGTTTAAATCTAATTTATGATTAATTTCTGAATTTTTAATTTTAGAAGATACAATATCTGCATTTAAATCATCAGAGATTGGTTTTTCCGATTCTGCAACTTTTGTTTTATTAATTATTTTAACTTGTTTTTTTTTAATAATTGAAGTGGTAAACTCAGTATTAGCTTTTATACTAGAGAATGGACTTAGTGGTATGTTTTTAACTTGCCCTTCTAAAACTTCTGAAATTGTGATTGTTGAATCCATTGATAACAATTTTATCAACATTGAATCTAAATTTAATTGCGGATAGTTCATATATCTTAATCCTGATTCAAAATTTTGAGTAATTTCTATTATTCTTAATAAATCTAAAACTTTTAAATTTTCATACTCATTTACCATACTTACAGTTTCTTCAGCTAACTCTAATTCTATTTCTACCCCACTTTTCAATAGCATTACTTGATTTAAATAGTGATTAAAACCAATTATAAAATCTGGAAGTGAAACACCTGCATTTAATGCTTTATGTACTGAAACAATTAATTGTTTATTTTTTGTGATTATATCTGTTAAAATACTACAGTAAAGACTTTCACTTATCATTCCAAGAATTTCCTGAACTTTATCGATTTGCAAGCTTCCACCTGTATAAGCAATTGCCTGGTCTAAAATACTCAACGAATCTCTTACGCTTCCATCACCTTTCTTGGCAATCTGGATTATACTTTCAACATCATATTCTATATCTTCTTTGTTAAGGATTTTTTTTATATAATCTTTAAGTAATGGTAATTGAACTCTCTTAAATTCAAATCTTAAAGTTCGGGATAAAATTGTTTGAGGTAATTTTTGAGGATCAGTTGTCGCTAAAATAAATTTGACATGAGCTGGAGGCTCTTCTAAAGTTTTTAATAAAGCATTAAATGCATGAGTTGTCAACATATGTACTTCATCTATAATATAGATTCTGAATTTTCCATTTGCAGGAGGATATTTTACCGCCTCTCTTAATTCTCTTATTTCATCAATTCCACGATTAGATGCACCATCAATTTCTAAAACATCTAAACTTCTTCCAATTGTTATATCTTTACAATTATTACATGAATTACATGGATTATTTTTATTTATGTTAACACAATTTAACGCTTTAGAAAAAATTCTTGCAGTAGTAGTTTTTCCTACACCACGTACTCCACAAAAAAGGAATCCATGTGCTACTCTTTCTTTTAAAATAGCATTTTGTAAAGTTCTTGTAATATGGGTTTGACCAATAACATCTTCAAATAATTGAGGTCTCCATTTTCGAGATAAAACTTGATAACTCATGCTAATATTAAGCCTTCGTGCACCGTAGGTTGAGCTTTCTGTTTAGTCCAATCTAAAGATAGCCAGCTATTTATCAGGATTTCACGGCACATATACAAATAATCTACCGCTGCTTCCTTCCGAATCTGACGGGGTTTAACTACCATATATTGCGTAAAGCTGATAAGGTCAACACCGCTTATAAAAAAATTGTAATTCAGCAAAACCCTTCCTACGGCATTTGACCCTGCATAAAGTGGATTTCAGGTTACAGGGAACCACTAGCTCCCCGCCTAGCACGAAATTAAAGTTATTATAAAAAATCTATGGAGTTAAATTTAAGATTGTTTAGTATGATGATAAAATTAAGTTTTATAATGCTTATTAAATAATGCACCAAACAATATTAATCCAGAACCAATACCAAGCATCGGAGCTCCTAAATAAGCCCCATAATTTGATTCAAAGACGTTGTGCAAATAATAACCCAAAACATACCCTAATGACATCCCAACTAAACACATTCCAGTAAGGATTGATGAAAATACTTTAAAACTCATTTAAAAAGTTAATTATGAAATAAGTACCAAATAACACTAGTATACCTGAACAAAAAAGTGAAGTATATGCTGCCCATTTAAAACCTTTACCGCCTACATCAAACTTCAGTATTTCTTTTAATTGATTTTTATTCATTTATAAAGAAAATTTTAATTCAAAGTTTAAATTATTGGCTTTATCTATTACACCATCATAATTATAATCGAAATGAATCATTTTATTTTCAATTATTAATCGCATAAATTGCATTGGTCTTAAACTAATATTAAATCCCATCTCTGCGCTAGTTGATACGTCTGAATAACTAAAAAATGATGGAGCATTATATTGTAGATAAAAGAACTCTAACCCAGAAATTCCATTAATCACTTTATCACCTAATACTGCATTTATTTCCAAACTATGATATTTTTTAGGCGTATACTCAAAATTAATCCTCTCTTCATCTGTCAAGGTTTCACTATCATAAATCGTAAAATACTGACTATCTCTCTTTTCTATTTTTAAATCGTAACCAAATTTAAAATAACCATAATTACCAAAAAATCTTTTTACAGAAAATCTTACCCCTGGAGTATCATAATAATTTAATCTATTAGAGTATACAGCATATACATCTTTAGGAATTAAATATTGCTGCAATGTCTCATCCTGTTCATCAATATTATTATTTAAACTATAATTATTCAAATCATTTAGTCGAGAGTTAACATTAATTATTGAATCACTTGGGATTGCAATATATCTGGCTTTTTCTAAATCATACAAAGAATTAAAAAACTGACTATTCATAGTTTTAGACGATAATATGAGACTAATGTTACCTATTAGTGAGCCTCTTTTAATCTCCGTGCCTAATATCCAATTTGATGCACCAGGTTTTTGAATAATATCTTTACCTGGACTTGTGAAAATTATATCCTCATTATAATAAATTTCATCATACTCAAAATAAATATCAACATAATTATTTATCCCAGAAATTAATTTGTAATTTAAATCAAATAGCGTTGCAGTAATTGACCTTGTATCAAAATCTTGGAGCTCAGAAAATTCAGAGTAATTATTATAATCTGCTAATAATCCTACTCCAATTTTAAGCGGAAAACTGTCTGTTAAAAACATTTCTGTTCTAAAACCTAAAAGACCACCACCACCTTCAAAAAAATCCCTAAGACTAGATATAAAAACATTGAAATTTAAAAATTTATGTCCAAAATATTTCGTAAAATCAACCCCTGTTCTTACTTTATTTAGATAATTTTGAGTATTTCTATAATTATATAATAATCCTCCAGGTCCCCACGTTTTATTTTGTATTTTCCCTAAATGAATTTCGTATCGACTATTTTCATTAAAGTAATCTAAATAGTTAATTTTATCAAAATAATCAAAAATATCATCATAATCAGTTTTCCTAAATTCATTATCAACAAAAACTAATGGAAGTGAAATTCCAACTTTAAAATTAAACTGATGAAAATATGGTATTATTTGAAAATAACTTTCACCTGACGATAGACTACCAAATTGGAAGCGATAATTTCTAAAGCTTTGTATATTTTTTGAAAGTATCTGAGACTGGGATTGATATTGTGGAATTAAATCAGAAATATTTATCTTAGGGATATCCTTCTTGAGAATTACTGGCTCTATGAAGTTTTCAATTATTTCCGTCTTCTTTTTTAAATTTTCTAATTTTATACTTTTATATGAACCAACGTAGACTTCACCATTTGTTTTAGAAAGTGCAGCCTCACCTTTATTCACTTGAATATCACTCAAGCTATATTGATTATTTAAATCAACCTTACCAGTATGGATTAAAATTTCATCTAATTTATTTAAATTTGAAGAAAGCCAAAAGCGACTGTTTTGTGTATTATATTGACCTATAGAGGTAAATATTTTAAGAAATTTATCATTAGTAGCTTTTTGACAATATAATTGACCTGATATTAAATCAATAATATCTGAATAACCTGCAGAACTAAATTTTACTTTAGAATTTGGCTCAATTCTAATAAAAGCATGGTCATTATCATAAATAATTTGAGAAATGCCATTCTCTCCGGTAGTAATTCTATCTCCTTCATATATACCACGACCTATAATTGCTTTTCTTATAGAATTAGCCTTAGTACTAGAATAAATTAAAACATCACCACTTGTTGAATGTATTCGACCGACCAATGCACTAGCAATTAAAAAAGAACTACTAATAAATATTATCAGGTATAAAAATTGTCTAAACATAAAAATTAAATACAAATTGTTTTAAAGTCAAATTAACTCTAAGATTGTTATTTTCAATAGCATACAATTTAAGATATTGTTTATTAAAATTAAAACGGATTATTATCTCTTTTCTAAATATCTACCCACACCAATTAAGCTACCAATTAATCCAAATAAAAGACCTAATAATATGCAGAAAAAAAATAATTTAAGGTTTCCAATTGATTGTAAGTCTACAAAAGGATAAAACAAATAATTAAACAACGATTTTATTAGAATAGTTATACCTCCAGACAAAACTCCACCAATTATTCCTTGAAACATCCCTTCATAAATAAATGGTATTCGAATAAATAAATTTGAAGCTCCCAATAAAACCAATAATTCAATCTGAGCTTTTCTAGCAAATATTACTAAACGAATGGTATTTGATACGATAAAAATTGATATTAATAGAAAAATTAATCCACTAATTATAAATCCAGCAATCAAATCTGAAGAAAGATTATCAAATTTTATTATAAAGTTTGAAGGGTAATGAACATCTTCTACTTTAGGTAATATGGAAATTTTATCTTTTATTTTGTTCATACCCTTAATATTTCTATAGGCCTCTAACACGTCATATCTTCCACTACATGGCAAAGGGTTGACTCCAAATAAATAGTTAATATTTTGTCCGAACTGATAATTAAAAATTCTTGAAGCTTCATTTTTTGAGATAAATACTCCTTCTTTAATATAGGGCAGAGAATAAATTTGATTAAATGAATCTTGACATTCAATACTATCAGATGTTGTTTCAAAAAATACTTCAATTTGATAAGAAGTTTTTAATTCATCAAAATATTTATTAAAATTAATATAAACAAAAAATCCTAATACTAATAATGTAATTGAAAACATATTCATTAATATGGATGTAAAAGATTGAGTTCGCGTTTGCCATAATCCCCTTAGGCTTTCACCTATTAAATAAAAAAATGTAGACATCATTTTAAAATCCTGGCACCATCTTTCAAATAAACGATAGTTTTATTAGTATCTTCAATCAAAGAATGATTGTGGGTTGACATTAAAACCGTAATTCCCTGTTTTGAAATACGATCTAATATTTTCAAAATCTCAATTGAGGTTTGAGGATCCAAATTTCCAGTTGGTTCATCTGCTAAAATCATTAATGGTTTTTTTACTAAAGCTCTACAAATACTAACGCACTGCTGCTCTCCACTACTTAATTCTGAAGGGAATCTTTCAGATAAATGGGGAATACCTATTTCTTGCAAGATTTCTTTAGTTCTCTGTTGAACTATTTTATTTGAATTTTTATTAATTCTTAATGGAAGGGCTATATTATCAAAAACAGTTCTATGTTCAATTAATCTATAATCTTGAAAAATAACACCAATTTTTCGTCTTAACTTTTGAATTTGTCTTTCACTTAATTTAGATATATTTAATCCTTCTAATGTTATGACCCCCTTCTGAATCTGGATATCTCCATACAAACACTTTAAAATTGTAGATTTACCAGCACCGGAGGAGCCAATTAAAAAAATCATTTCACCTTTTTCTATTCTTAAAGAAAAATCTTTAATTCCTAAATTAGAGGAATAATTTGCGGTAATATTATCGAAGTGTATCATATCAAAAGTTAGGAAGTGTTAATTATAACTATGAATAGTAAAAATAAAGAAATTATCCTTTAAATATAGATTTTAATTAAAAAACATTAAAATAAAAAGAGTAATTTCATTTATACAAATTATTATCTTTTATATAATCAAACACATTTTTGTCAATCATTTTTTTTATTTTCAAATATTGACTACTTTTTAATAAGTCTTTAATCATAGAAGAAGATACATTCTCATCAAAATCAACAAAAGAAATATTTTTTGGATAAAATAAACTATCTGATTCTTTTATATTTCTATTTACACATATAATATTACAATTTTGAGTAATGAATTTAAAATTCTTCCACTTATTCAATCCATTCAAGTTGTCTTTCCCAATAATCATATTTAAATCATTAGATGAATATTTTTTTTTTATATATTTGATTGTAAGGTAGGTATAACTAGGACTAGTACCATCCAACTCAAAAGTTTCAATCTTAGATTTTTTTACTTTCTCTGTTAACAATGCTAGCATATGTAATCGTTGCAAGCTTGATGCTATAGGATTATATCTTTTAAAGGGTGATTTTTTAGCTGGTATAAAAAGAAATAAATCACATTTTTTTGAAAAATACTCTGCTATACGTAGATGACCTAAATGAGGAGGATCAAAACTTCCTCCTAAAAAATATATTTTCACTTGTAAAGTCGGATAAAACTAGATAATGTTAAGCTACCTTCTTGGATTTCATCTATTAATTTTAAGGCTATTTCATAGTTTTTAATTTTAATAAATTTATTAGAATATAACGCTAATTTAGACTTCGCTTTTTCTGGATTTTGTTGTAACAAATAAGTAAAAATAATTTCAACCCTTGCCCAATCTGCATATTTAGTATCGTAATAAAGAGAAATTACATCATTAAAATAAATTAAGGCTGCTTCATATTCTTCAAGCTTTAAATATAATCTTCCAGCCTCATATTCTTTTTTCGCAAGTCTTGAGCGAATTTCCTTAAAAAAAACTTCTATTTCAAGATTAAAATCACTTTTTGGATATTTTTCAATAAATATCTGAAGTTTGTCCATTAATTCAGCAGAAGCTCCTTGATCATGTAAATATTCATTAGATATTAGAAAAGAAGCTTCACAAGATCTAAACCCTGCATGTTCAATTTTTTTTAAATCATCAGAAAATCTAGAATATCTATCATATTCGACTATTGATTCTTCATACTTCTCTTGCTTAAACATAGATTCAGCCATATAATATTGTGCTTCTAATGCTAACTTGGATCCAGGATTACTCAAAATCAAAAAGTTGAATTCACTTTCAGCTTTTAAATATTTTTCTTTTTCAAAATATTTCATCCCAAGATTAAATTTTTCTGAAATATTTTCATCCAATAAGTCGGTTTTATTTCCACATGATATACAGAATAAAATAACCAATGATATATTTACAAATCTTTTCATTTATTTAAAACCTAAAGTTAAATTTAATTCCACCCACACCTAATTTTGCATCCGTGTCTAAAATTGGTTCAATAGATATATTTTTTATTGAATTATGTTTTCTATTATATAAATTTGAAGTGATGACAGCATCAATCATACTTATTACATGGTTAAACATTACTGTCGTCATAGCATAACCAGCTAATTTTCCTAATTGATTATATTCATCTCTTAAATCTCTATAGATCCATTTATTGGGTGATTTAGGGACTAAATACCCATCATTATCAAATATACTTGCTTTTGTAAATGTCACTTGAAAACGTTCTAAATCTGAATTAATTTCACTATTAATAGTTAATTCACCACTCTTTTTATCATAAGAAAAATCATTAGTTAAAATGATAGTCGAAGTATCAGGATTCCAAGGTTCTGTCAAATCAATCGATAATGCAGTAACTATATAATTTTCAATATCTGTTCCAATATTCACTGTTTCACTTTCAACATCAAAATTTTCAGTTGAAAATAAAGCATCATCCCAACCCATAAAAAACTGATTATATTTTCCAATATTTTCATAAAAATGAAGATTTTTCTGTACTATAAAATTATCTAATTCAGCATTAAAAGACTCATCTAAAACAAATTTATTACAATCAAATGATGCAGTATTAAAGTCATCACAATAAAAATACCCATTACTTTCAGCACTTGGAGGTGTATTTTTGGGGAAAGTTTTAAATTCTTGGTAACGAGGATCCCAAAATGCAATTGAATGTGAACCATCATTAATATGAGTGTAATTCCACTCTATAATTTCACTGTCATCCTGAATGCCATCATTATTTATGTCATTCCATTCTATAATTTGTTCAAAATTACTATTATAACTGCCAAACATTGTTGGGATTCCATTAGTCTCTTGAGAGTATAATTGATATAAATTCATTGAGTTTATAGGATTATTACGCATATTGTAATAGTCATAATAATGTGTTACCCACCTTCCAAAATCCCAATGTTCATCAGCAAATCGCTTATATTCTGACTCTTTTGTTGTCATATTATCACGAGTTCTTTTCCAAAAATACCATGCCCCGGCCTCCATGCCAGCGAATAAAAATGCTTTCAACGGACTTCCTGCATATAATTCCCCAAGACCTGGAAGAATTGCAGATAACAACATCGCTCGACCTGGATATTTATATCTAGGGATACCATTATTAAAAGAAAGTGAACTATCTGCAACAAATAACGAATCTATTTCTTCTAATAATTCTAATTTTTGAATATTTATTGGAATTAATGGATTTATTAAAGCTTTTTTATTCAAATTGCTTATGATAGCTTCAAAAGTAACCTCATTATCAGCAGAGCCTTTCCCTGAATAAAGAAAAATTGGTCCAAATAAAAAAAATAAAAGGGTTATTCTGGTCATTATTTATTCCTGAAAATCAAATAAAATTGTAAAATAATGTTTTGGTAAAATATCTTCACTATCTACTAAAACAGGATAATGAACTTCATAAGAAAAAGCAGTAGGATATGAATAAAATGAAAATCCAGTTAATCTAAATTCTAATCCTGCTGATTGCCCTAAATTATTTTTTCTAAACCACTTAGCTGGCTTTCCCGAGACGATTTCATTCATAATATATTCATAGCCTCCTCCATGTTGAGCCATTATGCCAATAGACATATTCTGTAAATTTAATGGCCCAAAAATAATACTTTTTTCTGTAAAAATTGGTTTCCGAATCACAGTAGAAGTTAAAAACATATTTGGCCCGTATAATGTTGTATCATAAAATGAGAAACCTTTTAAACCAGTTAATCCACCATTAAAGTAATAGAAGAAATCATCAATTGATTGATTGCTTATTAATCCAAATTTCCCATTCAGAGAGCCACTAATATCTAATTCTTCTGATAATTTAAAAAACTTTTTAGCATCAAATTCTACTCTAAATGTATGTTCTGGTGTGAAAATAGTTTTAAAAATACCACTATCAAAATCTAAACCTTCCATAAATTGATTATAATCATATTTCAAATTATACTCCATTTTAAAGCCATTTTTTGGAAGCATGTTTCCTAGGAATTGTGTTTTTTTTGTTGAAAAACTACCTTTAAATGAAATTGAATGGTTTCTTAAGTAATCAAATCCGGCTCCATATTGAGCAGGGAAAGTATTTATGATATTATTTGCAGCAGTCTCTTGTACTGTTTTTTTTAACTTTTGATTTTGCCTATATTTCTGATATGAATATTGAATATTCATCAAATGGTTTTTAAATGGAAATTTCGTACCAATATCTGCCGCAAACAATGTAAATCGAATATCATTAAATGTTTTATATTCAGATCCAATATCGTAAATATTATCATTATCACTATCATTAAAGCTTTCAAAATCTAATATATGTCGTTGAATTCCAAAAAAGTTTAAATACATGGTATATTTCCATTTTTTGTATTCAAATATAGCAAATAAATCCTTATCCTTTATTGAATTCAACGATCCTCCTGCTATAAAACTCATTCGATTTAGAATTTCAGTTGAAAATAAATAAAAGCCTGGTTTTATTGTATTATAATCAATCATCAACTTTGGCAAGAAAAACAATCTAGACATTTTATCTTTATAGGGATTTGAATCTGTATTATCTTTATCAGAAATTAAAATAGAAGTTGGCCTATTAGAATAATATTCAGATGAATAACCAATATCTGATTCATTTGAGTTAGAATTCATATTTGTAATCAAAATTTTGTATTCACCATTTTTATACAAACTAAATAAAACATCACCATTTTTATTTACATCAGGCATAAAAGCACCACCAATTACATTAGTTAAAAAGAACTTATCTTTTGTGGATTCACAAACAATGTTAAAGATTCCAGATTTATCTTCTGAATAACAAAGTTTTTTATTTTCATAATCAGGATTTCTTGTATCCCATTTTTGATTTGAAACCTTGATTAATTCAAAACTTTCTAAACTTAAAGAATATAATTGACGACCATGCAAATCATTACCATCGAGATAAATTATGTTTTCATCAAAATTATAAGTTGCTGAAAATAGAACAGTTCCATTATCAATATCCGTAATAGGCTGTAAATCAACATGATTAATATCACTCATATACACATTGGTAGATCCATCAATTGTTTTAAAGGCAATGAATTTATTCATACCTTCAAGAACTAATGGACTTGTAAATCGACCACTAATAGTTAGTTGAGTTTCTTCTTTTAAATTTAAATCATACTTGTATAAATCAAAGAAAGTAGATCCATTTTCGTTTTTTATTGAACGGCGAGAATATAAAATATGACTATTATTTATCCAAGTTGGTTTAGACTCTACTCTATTTGCTATCTTTTTTGCCTTCCCACTTTCTATATCATGAATAAATAAATTTGTTTGAGAAAAATAATCATGCCTCCTATTACTCAAAAATGCAAATTTTTCAGCATTTGGGCTCCACGTTGGATATATATTTACTCCGCCTTTATCTTCAATTATTTCACCAGATACTTCCTTTTTTATATGACTAGTATTTGCTGTATAAGTTGATAATAAATCATGGGCCCATTGACTATAAAGATCCTCACCTGAAACGCCTGTTATATTTTTTAATGCTGATGATATGGATAGTTGAAATGGTTTAGAAATTTCTTCAGAAATCATTCTATTTATATTATTTCCATATTTTTTTGCCAACCAAATAATAAATGAAAAGCCTTGATTATATATTGACTCGTTACCAATCCCTTTTTTGCCAAATGAATTCATTTCTGCAAAAGTAAGTAAATTATTATTTAGAACTCTGTCTCTAATAATCATATCTCGATGAGAATCTAAAAAATCAAAATTTGCACCAGGGTACATAAATTGAGCAGTACCTTCTGCCAACCAAGGGGGAATTATAATTCCAGGAATTGGATAAGATACGATTCTATCTGGATAACCATACAAAACATCATCTCTTTTTTCATTTTCATAGCCAATATATTGAAAAAATCCTCCAGGGATATTTAGTGAATATTTAATTGAAGCTTGAATTTGAATGATATGTACAAATTCATGAGTTATTACATTTTGGAGCCAACGATGAGCACCTCGTAAATCAAAAGCTAATGGTAATGCCCAAATTTCAATTTTATTATCAAATGAATATGCTGCACCATTTGCATAATCATCAGTGTCTTTTATGATTATATGTGTTTTTTCAGGTGGTTCGTAGTTATATAAATCCGTGATTGGTTTATAAACATGTTCAGCAACCGATGCAGCTTCTCTAGCAGTATTTTCAGTTTCTTTATGAAAATGAATTATAAAATGTTCAGTCTCAAATGAATACCAACTAAGTTCAGGATGGTTGTAAAGGGATTGACTAAATCCAAAGAAAGTTAATACTTGAAGAATAATTAATTTTCTCAATTTTCTATTACCATTACATGTACTAAATAAGTTTGACCAACATTTGGTTTTATTTCAGCTAAATATATCCCAGAATTTAATTTTTGAAAACTCCATCCAACTTCATTATATTCGTTTTGAGTTAAATCTTTTTGATATAACTTTTCAATAAATTGACCATTTGAACTAATAATTTTAATTTCGACAGAACTTGCATTATAATTAAAAAATCTAAATGTTGTTAAACCATTGACTACTGGATTTGGATAATTATATATTAAGTTTTTTGAAATACCATTTAATGATAGTTCTTGCATAAAATGATATCCAGAAGATATTGGAGTACCATCATGTTTCCCAAATTTTGTTAACCAATATGAATTAGGCTCGTCATATTCAAATTTGTATATTTTATTTCCATCTATTAAGCCAGCATAATTACCAGACCAATTTGGTATAATAATGGGAAAATAATTATTATCAACAATTTCTTGAACAATGGTCTCCCCTGTATGGGAAATTATCTTTAATATATATCCATCTTTTAAGATTATCTCAGGATATTCATCGAATAATATATTTGCTATTAAAATTGAAGATGAATTTCCTGAATAAACTGGAAATCCATCACATGGTACACTATTTGAATTTTCACAAATCAGTAACTCATTTTCTATTTTAAAAATTTCATCTAATCCATCTAAGTCTAAATCTCCAACGGCTATACCTTCATCTCTGTATTCTAATTCTTCATGATTGCTAAAGAAACCACTAATAGAATCCGGACGAGACATGCAATCAAATACTCCATTAAGATTTAATATTAATTGTTCATTAAAATCAGGTAAACAATCATTTTCCGTCCAAAGATCTAAAAATTCATTATTTTCATTTAATATAATAACATTTTCATCAAATTTTAAAAATACATTATCTAAACTTCCGCCAACAGGCACAGATTCTACATCAAATAAAGTTTCCCAAGGAATTTCAGTATTTTTTTCAAAACTAAATATCATAGAAGAGTCTGTTTTTTCAAAATTAAATATCTTAATATTTGTTATAACTCCCGATCTACTTCTAGAATTTGGCGTAGTAGTATTACTGAATTCAATGTCAGAATAATCTGAATTAGCTAATTCCCATTGCGAATTATATGGAAACCACATATCTGCACCCCAACCAGTCAAATGATTAGTGAAAAATGGATTAAATGTTTCAAATCCAATATCAATTGCTCCATCTGCTTCTTCTAGATGTACTGCTCTACTATATCTGTCTGAATTTATATTGTCTAAATTAATTGGCTCCTGAATATGCCATATAAGTATACCTGTTTCTGGTAATCCTAAATCATAATTATCAACGGATTCAATGACATTTAAACTTGAAACTACAATTCTATTAGAAATAGAATCATTTAAAACATCAAACCAATTTAAAAATGAATTGTCATTTTCCTGATATCTTATTTCCTCAATTCCATTATTATTTTTTGCTGAATTGTCTCTTTGTTCTATTAAAAAATATTCTTCACTTGAAATTGGAATTTTAAATACTTGATCTTGAATATCTCTATTTTTCAACTCAAACTGACCATTCTCATTTAAAATAGTTGGTTCTACCCAACCAGCATGAATTCTTGTCCATGCTGTAGGTGGTGCAGGTATTACACCTCTACCATTATTTGATCCATGGTCCATAAGACCGAATACACCAACACCAGCACTACCTGTTTCAACATCAAATAGGGCAGGTAATCCTAAAGCATATCCAACTAAGAATGAAAATATTCCTGTCATACCAACTTGATAATTACAATAGCTCACTTCTCCAGGAAAAATATCTTCAATAGCATCATAAAAAATGTGATTTTGGGTTTCTGGTAATAAAATTCCTCTCCTCACTTCAATACCAGCAATTTTAGGAAATTGGCTTAACATGGATTCTTCTATATATGCACTACTTAAATCATTTGGAGTAGGATCTAAAAACGGAACAGAGAAATCTTGTCCAATTCCTGCATGAAAAAGAACAATTATTGACTTTTCTAATCCAGTCTCAATATCACTAAAATAATCGTAAAGTATATTTTCTATTTCTTCTTCAAACCCTTCAATAGCCTCCGTGAATAAGTCTCCAAGAAGCAAGTCACTACCAGCATAGTAAGACATCTGATTATCTGCTGTTAAAATAGAGTCAGATAATTCAATATCGAAAAGAATATTTCCATTAGAAACAGAATTGAAATAATTACTAACAGCTGACATTTGAGATTTAAAATAAGATTTATCATGTGGAGGCGAATCAACAATAAATCCGCTACATCTAGCTTCAATATCGCTTGATATCGGACTAAATATAAAATTTTCATTACCACTCGTACTTTGATCAAAATTATTTTCAGAGAATTGAACCCTGAGACCAATTAATAGTTCAATTTGAGATTGCTGTTTATCAACTAAGCCATTTATGATAGGTATAGAAAAAAGAGTACCCCCGAAAACGAGGGTAGCAAAAACTACAATTCTATGTGAATTAGTCAAATCTTTTTTACAATTCCATGTTTATAGAAAAAAACATTGTATTAGACCTTGGATGGCCTTCTGCACCTCCAGTATACCCAAAGTCAAAACCATACCCAGCAAATCTTAAACCAGCACCCATAGTAGGAACCTTGATATCACCTTCTTCATCATGTATATATCCGGCTCTAATTGCAAAATTCTCGCTATACCAATATTCTAATCCTATATTATATACACTTTCAATAAACTCAGTTTTTATTGATCTTTCCTTACTTTTCCCTTTTTCTATCTGACCAAATTCATTGTAGACAGATTCTTCAAAAGAATCCCATTGATCATTTTGATTTAAGTCATGTAGTTGCGGATCAAATATATCACCTTCATCATAGATTCCATTACTATTTAAATCTTCATATGGTTCTTCATCAAACATTTCAGGATAAAATACTTTTTTTGCTTGATTATCGCCTATTGGAGCTGTTGGGGTTGGCTTACCATCTGCAAATAAAAATGGATCATATGCAGCAGCTCCTGGCTGACAATATTCTCCTTGACCTGCTTCAGCATTATTCATTTCTGCTAAAATTGAACTATTACATTGACCCTCAAAAAACTCCCATCCCCCAATTTTAAAATCTAAATCTTCTGCATTATATCCCTGTCCTTGTCGAATCAGATCCCGGTCTCCTCCAAGCAACCAATCATCTAACCAGGAAGTAAAAATAGCTGAATACCAAGGATCAGAATGTGCATATTCAATTTGACCATCTGCGTTATAAGCATAATCTTCTTCTCCTAAAATACCAAGATTTCCCTCACTATCATATCCACCAATTAGACCATCGCTATTCCAATCCATATTTGGATAAGAGGATACAAGCAATTTATTTATATCAAATAATAAGTTGACTTTGTTATAATTATTATTATATAGTTCTGCTTGAAATCCAAATCTTAAATTAGTTGGAGCTGGATCAGCTTGATTTACATCAATAAATGAAATTTTAGGCCCTATATTAGAAATTGCTAATCCAAGATTTAGCTTTCTCATTTTCAATAAATAACCAATATCAAATGCAAAATCAGTCGATATTCCTCTACCTGCTTCACTGCCAGTACCTACACCAATCAAATTCTGCTGGAATATTTTCATTCCCAAACCAATCCCTGAATTCTCAGTTAACATCGTAGCAAAATTTGTAGTCAAAGCCCACATATTACTGTTGAAATTTCCTTTAACATTTCCAAATTCATCCGTACGCGTCTGTTCACCAAGGTTCAAAAATATTATATGTCCTCCAATAGTACCTAAGTTATCAATATATGTTCGTCCACCTAAGTATTCATAATATAAATCATCAGCGAGATTAGGAAGCCAATTAACATGCATCAATGCAACTTCTGAACCTTTTAAAAATGCCAAGCCAGCAGGATTAAAATATGAAGCATATGCATCGTCTGCTTTTGCAACCTGTGCTTCACCTGTCCCCGCTGGACCTGCTCCTGGTGTTATTAATAGAAAAATAGCGCCCGCTTCGCCTACTGCACTTAATTGAGAGATGACTCCCAAGCTAATTAAAAGTGCATGTTTAATTTTTTTCATTAAATCTCCTATAACATTGAATATAAAATTCAAATTGTTAAAATTAAATCTGAGTAAAGTATATAAATTTACCCTATTATTCAGATTGTTCACAACCCTCATTGCTTTTACTAATGCCTTCAACATTTGAAGGTTCCATTCTATTAATTAATAAAATAGGGATATTATTTTTTTGGTGAAATTTTCTATTACAATCATTACAAATTAAAAAATCTGTTTTTCTTTCTAAAACTATTTTACATTTTGGACAAGCAAAGTTAATCATTTTATTTTCTTGCTTTTAGATATGCCTTTATATATTTCGCAGGATTTTCATTAAACTCTTTAATAATCTGCTGAGCATTAAAAGTAAGGCTATCCATATTATTGTAGACTGAATTATCATTTAAAAGACGAGGTAAAGTACCCTCTTTGCCCTTTAATTTTTCGGCAACTTCGATAAATATTTTAGAGCTAGCGTCTAAATTTTCAGCTGCTTTTAAAATAATCTCTGAACTTTCTTTTAAAGTAGTGATAGTTTTGTTAAAATCATCGGCTTTTTCTGTAAACTTCTTCATACCAGATAAAGTTTCTTCTATTTTTTTAAAATCTTTCTTTAAATTTATTTCTAAATCATTACTAGCATTTTTAAATGATTCAGTAGAAGCCTTTAAATTTTCAGTGAATTGTTTAATATTTTGACGCTCCTCTTCTGATAGAACTTTCCTATATTCCTGTACAAAATCAACCATCTCTTTAGTTAAGGATTCAACATTTAATATGGTATTTTGAATATTCTCTTTTTGCTCTTCGCCCAGAGTTGCTTTTAATCTACGAGCAAATGCACCCAAATCTTGTGTAAGAGGTACAATACCCGGAGTTATCTCTGAAAAATCTATCTCACGTATACCTTCAACAATATCTCCGGCAAGCAATGAATGCTTGGTATCCTTACCAGGTTCAATTGAAATATATTTCTCTCCTAGAATACCTTCCGATTTAACATGAATTTTTGAATCAATTGGGATTTTCATCACAAAAGAATTATCAATAGATAGGTCGACACCTATTTTTTGACCTTCAATAATTCTTGTTTTTGTAACTTTACCAATTCGTTTTCCAAGCATTGTTACATTGTCACCTTCATTTAAACCTTGAGCGCTATCAAATATAACAGAAAAAGTGAAATTAGATTTATGTAATCGAATATCCTTTAGATACATGATTCCTAAAATAAATCCAATTGTTGATAAAAATACAATGAACCCAATTTTAAATAAATTATTATTATTATTCATTTATCTGCTCCTAAATCTACTACACTATTTCCTGTAAAGAAACTTTTGATTATCGGCATCTCATTTTCTTTAATTTTTGTTGAACTTCCATTATAAATAACTTTTCCATTATTTAACATTATTACTCGTTCTGCAACCTCAAATATTGTACGAATTTCATGTGTTATAATGACAGAAGTTATGTTATATAATTTTTGTAATTTTATAATTAACTTGTTAATAATATCTGTCATTATTGGATCTAATCCAGTTGTTGGCTCATCGTAAAATAAATATTTTGGACGTATTGCGATGGCCCTTGCGATACCAACACGCTTTTTCATTCCACCAGATAACTCTGAAGGCATTAAATCTTCTGTACCTTGTAAATTTACATCAGCTAATGATTCTAAGATTCTATTTTCTCTCTCATCTATTGAAAGATTTGTAAGTTTTTTTAAACCTAATCCTATATTTTGTCCAACAGTTAAAGAATCAAACAATGCTCCAGACTGAAAAACCATTCCAATTTTAGTTCTTACAAGCTGTAATTCTCTAAAGCTCATTCCACTGATTAGCTCATCATCTATCCATACTTCCCCAGAATCAGGCTTCATGAGACCAATCATATTTTTCAACAATACACTTTTACCTGTCCCGCTTTGTCCTACTATCGCTAATGACTGACCTTCTAAAACATCAAAAGAAATTTCACTTAAAACAGTTTTATCACCAAATGATTTATTTAATAATTTTATATCAATCATAGTAGCATAGAAGATAAAAAATAATCTAAAAATACTACTGCCATACATGATGAAACGACACTCATTGTTGTTGCCTTTCCAACACCTGCTGCACCTCCATCAGTAAAATAACCATGATAACAAGCAATTGAAGTTATAGCAAAGCCAAAGAATAACGCTTTAATAATTCCTACCCATGCACTCCAAACTTTAAACCATTGCTTAAAGCCATCAAAAAATTGATAAGTTGTAACATTTATATCTGGATCAATTATAACTGATGTCCAACCACCAATTACCCCACAATAATCAGCAATTACAATTAAAATTGGGAACATAATCGATCCAGCGATAACTCTTGGTAGTATTAAAAAAGATACAGGATCAAAAGAAAGAGATTCTAACGCGTCTATTTGCTCAGTGACACGCATTGTACCAATTTCAGCTGTGATAGTTGCACCAACTCTTCCTGTCAAAACTAATGCAGAAATTACCGGAGCTAGCTCTAATAAAATTGTTTCTCCTACAATACTTCCAATTGTTTCTGGAGGTATCAAGCTACTTGTAATTTGATATGCAGATTGAACAGAAGTTACCATCCCTGAGAAAAATGAAGTAAGTGTAACAATGGGAATTGAATTTGCTCCAATTATTACCATTTGTTCTAATGTTCTTTTATAAATAGATCTTAATGAGCCAATAGAGCGAAACATTTTAGCCATGAGTACTGTATACCTACCAAGGCCTTCAAAAAATTCAATAATTAAGTTTAAAGGTAATAATACAATGCGTTGCATTACGCAATAAAATCCTATGTAGAGAGATCGTCTATGTGAGCCTGAAATTGACCTATATCTTGAAATTCACGATATACTGAGGCAAATCTTACAAATGCAATCTTATCTAATTTTTTCAATTCATACATTACGAGTTCACCTATTTCTTCTGAATGAACTTCCACATTAGATAAAGCACTTAATTTTTCTTCTATTAATTTAATTGACTTAAAAATTTGTTCAGCAGGAACAGGTCTTTTCTTACAAGCTAAATGAAAACTATTCGTTAATTTTTTACGATTATACTCTTCTCGTAATCCATTTTTTTTTATTACCATAACAGGAGTAGGTAGAATATATTCATATGTTGTAAAACGGAAATTACACTCAAGACATTCTCTTCTCCTCCTAATACTTGAACCAGATTGTACAGCACGTGAGTCAACTACCTTAGATTCAGTATATTTACAATTAGTACATTTCATAAATTATCTGTAGAGTGGGAATTCCCTACATAACTTTTCAACATTACTCCTAATTGATTTAATTAAATTAGTAGATTCAGGGTTTTCAATTAATTCTACAATCCAATTACTGATTTGTATCATTTCATTTTTTTTCATACCTCTAGTAGTTAAGGCTGGAGTCCCGATTCGTATACCACTAGTAATAAAAGGACTTTTTTTATCAAATGGAATCATATTTTTATTTGTAGTAATACCAGCACTCTCTAATAAATACTCAGCTTTTTTACCAGAGATTCCCTTATCAGATAAATCTAATAATATAAAATGAGTATCCGTTCCACCTGATATTATTTTAATATTTTGATTAATAAGCTCTTTTGCTAATATTTTAGCATTTTCAACAATATTTTTACAATAATCATTATATTCTGGCTTTAATGCTTCGCGAAAAGCGACAGCTTTTCCAGCAATAACATGCATCAATGGTCCACCCTGAATGCCAGGCATAATAGAGCTATCAATAAGCTCAGAAACCATTTTAATACGACCAGACTTTGGGGCAATTACACCCCATGTATTCTCAAAATCTTTACCCATTAAAATAACACCACCTCTTGGACCTCTTAAAGTTTTATGAGTAGTTGAAGTCACAAAATGACAGTGAGGCCATGGTGAGGGATGTACTCCAGATGCAACAAGCCCTGAAGGGTGAGCAATATCCGCCATTAAATATGCGCCAACTTCATTAGCAACATCTCTAAATTCTTTAAACTCAATATACCTTGGATAAGCACTACCTCCACAAATGATAAGCTTTGGCTTGCAATCTTTAGCAATTCTTAATACTTCATCAAAATTTACTCTGCCTGATGATTCTTCAACTCCGTATGAAATAAAATTATATAACTTCCCAGAAAAGTTTACCGGGCTACCATGAGTCAAATGGCCTCCATGAGCAAGATTTAATCCTAAAACAGTATCACTAGGATTTAAGATAGCTTGAAATACGCCCATATTTGCTTGAGATCCTGAATGTGGTTGGACATTTGCATAATCGCATTTAAACAATTCTTTCGCTCTATCCCTTGCAATATTTTCTACATCATCTACAAACTCACAACCACCATAATACCTCTTTCCTGGATATCCCTCTGCATATTTGTTTGTCAATATTGAGCCAACAACTTTCATCACTTCTTGACTTGTGAAATTTTCAGAAGCTATCATTTCTAATGAATATCTCTGCCTATCAAGTTCATTATCAATAGCTTTTTGAATAAGTTTATCTTCTATTTTTATATCCATTTTAACTTAAACTATCAATTTTTTTAATTCTACTTTCATGTCTACCACCCTCAAATTCTATATTCAGCCATAAATTAACTACAGTAATCGCTTCATTCAAGGATAAAAAACGAGCTCCCAAAGATAAAATATTAGCATTATTATGTAGTCTAGAAAGTTCTATAATATTTGTAGGCCCATTATAATAAACAGCAGCTCTGACATTTTTAAATCTATTTGCAGACATGGCCTCACCTTGACCTGAACCTCCAAAAATAATCCCTTTATAGTCACGATTTTCTGAAATAAATTTTGCTGCAGGTACAATATATTCAGGATAATCATCTAGTTTTTCATATTGATGCGCACCAAAATCTTTAATTTTGTGCCCATCATTAATTAAAATATTTTTCAATGACTCTTTTAACTTAAAACCTGCGTGATCTGTTGCTAATACTAATTTCATTATTTTCTACTTATTGACCTATCAACCCAATCATAACAATTGCTTTTTGGTGTAAAATCTCTTTCTCCATCTGGACGCATAAACCAATCTGAAGATTTTGTAATATTATTATCACCAACAAAATCTCTTCTTGATTTTGCTCTATGGAATCCTTTTTGAACAGATTTCACATAATCATTATACGATAATTCATAAACTATTTTATCTTCAAATGTTAAAACTTCTCCACTGCAGCTTTCTGCAAGTGCAAAAAGTACCTCAGCTCTTTGAAAGTATGCCTCTCCTTTACCACCACTTATATCAATTGCTTTTTCTGCCCAATTATATGCATTTTTATATTGATCTAAAACTGTATACAATTTAGTAATCTCTAAAATAATTGAATAATCAGTTTTATTTATATTATGCAAAGTTTTATAAACATCTAAAGCATCACTATCTCTACTTATTGAAATATAGGTTTCACCTAATAATTTGAGTACTCGTTTTTCAGACCTGTCATAGGTAAGTAATTCTTTCAATACACTCACCATATCATCCTCTTTACCTTGATCTAATAAACTATTAGCATATTCTAATCCATACTGAATATTACTTGGACTTTGCTCCCATCGTTCTCTATCAATAGTCGTTTCGTCCATACCAAGTGCATTATATGCAGCCTTCTTTTCACCAATAGCTTTTTGATTTTCAGGCTCAGTTCTTAACCAAATTGAAAGTATGTTTAATTGCTCTTTATAATTAGCATTTTCTCTATAAATTTCACTTAATTTTTCTAATACTTTTACATTAGATTCGTCTAATAACAATTGCTTTTCAAGTAAAAAAATTTGATTTTCTACCTTTTTTAGTTTTCCTTCATTCCAAGCATAAACTCCAAGAAAATCAGAATCTTCAGCTAAAAACTTCATTCCTTTTTTAAACATAATACTTGCAGAGTCATTTTTCCCTTGTTCAATATAAGACCTTCCAATCCAAGGGAAGATATCTTGGGCATTTCTCTCGGAGCAACCAAGATCAATAACTTCACTAAAATTAGAAACAGCATCTACATATTCCCTATTAGAAAAATTTGTGTGCGCAAAACTTAAAAATAAATCACATTCCTGATTTCTCTCCTGAAGCTCTTCGCTAGATAATAAATTATCACTTGGATCAGGTGATTTGGGTGGTGTGCATCCAAAAAAACTTAAATATACTAATGTAAGTAATAATATATTTTTCATGATAAATCCCTAACTATTTTTTTCTTATAAACCATTTTTCTCCTACCTCTATTCCTAGTACACAGTCTATATATTGTTCATTTTGAATACTATATTTATCATACTCGCGTTTCCCAAATATAACAGATACATTTATACTATTTGCATTTTTATTATATCTGAAGCTAGATCCTAAAGTAACACCATAATCTTTAATTAAATCTGCTGATTCTAAATTTTTGAATATTTTTAAAAATAATCCGCTACGAATTGTGAATGAACTAAAAAAGCCATCTCCAGACTCAATTAAATGATAGTATGAACCTAGAGAGTATTTATCTTGATTATAATGTTGTGATTTCATAATCAATAATTCACTATCTACACTTTCCCATTTCTTAAACTTAGCTTCTGTTATAATCCCAAAATTATCATTTAATTTATACTTTAATCCAAAAGTATATTTCTGGTTTAATATATTGATGTTATCTATAATTTTATTAGATCGGATTAAGCCAGCAGTGAAATATTTCTTCCTACTTATTGTCAATGGACCTAAACGACTATAAGAAAATCCTAATTTAAAAAAATTATTTATAATATAATTTCCAGAAAATTCAAAACCATGTCCTTGATAATGATGAGTACTATTCGTAATAGTCATTGAATTAGGAGATATAATGTCTTCTCCTTCCGAATTTAGGGATATATTGTAAGTAAAGGTTGAATCAGATTGGAATTTATTTCCAAAATAATTATCGAATCTTATTCCGAATTCAAATTTCTTATTAAATCTTTGAGACCAAACTAAACTAAAGTTTGAAAAACCACCCCTACCATAGTAATGAGATTTATATGAATAATTTATTCCATCAAACTTGAAAACCTCATTCTGATTATTTTCATTTAATGAATACTGAGACCAATATTGCGGATTAATTGAAAACTGAACAGCTTTATCCTTCGAAATTGGAAATGAAATACTTAACAAATTTATTCCATTAGTAAAAAAATTATATCCATAAATATTTAAATTTTGAAATTGATTTGATACGTTTACTGATGTAAATCTATTTCTCCAGATAGTTGCAATTGCAGAAGGACTACCAGACTTTGGGGAAGTAGAGAATAATTCAATTTGACCAGAACCTAAAGAAGCAGAATTTTTATAAAAGTTAGATTCTCCGAAACCGCTTATACTCAAAATTGAACTCTGTGAAAAAATAAAACTAAATAATATAAAAATTATGTTAATCATTTAATAATCATTACTTCTAGTTTTGGATTACTTATTGAATCTAATTCATTGAAAAATGTTAAATGTGAAAAATTATTAGACTCTCCACTTGCTTCAAAAATAAAACCATTGTTCTCCGACTCACCAGTTAATAGCTTTTGCATCTCAGCAGTAAAATCAACTTCTACTTCAAGTTGATTTTTAATTATTTGAGATGATAAAAGAGTTTTACTCGAGTTAAATGGATCAATATTATATTCATTGAACTTACTAAACATTACTTTTATCCCACTATCATAAACAACATAATTTGTAGTAGAAGAATCAATTATAAAATGAATTGAGGCCTTTGATACGGTTGCATTATAATTCTCTTCAATAATTTCATTTAAATCAACAATTTCAACTCGAGTTACATAATTATCACTGTAGTTTACATGAAAATTTGATGAATTAATCTCAACTATTGACTTTGGATATGAAGATATATCATTTATAAAATTCACTCCATTTATAGAAGAAATAGAATTATTAGAATTAGTTAAAGTTTCATTGATTAATTGCTCAGAAGACTCGAAGTAAGGTACATGACTTAGTTCAAATCTTAAGTTAGAAATTTCTGAAGTTGAATTTATAGAAATTGTCACTTCAAATTCTTCGCCATCTCCTTTAATTGAAGATACCCATAAAACTAAATCATTATTCCCAATCTCAGGTTTTTCATAAATCGAATCTAATGGTTGTTTGAAGAATTCCCAATTATTTGTGCCAAGAAAACAATCAAGACTGCCCCCAGTTGATTGAAAGGGTAGTTCTAGGGAATCGGGTAATTGATCTAAACCCCAATCATAAAATACTTCAAGGGAATCCTTCAAATTATTCCCTTCTGTCCCTGTTGAATCTAAGTAACTCCAATTATCTTCATTAGGATCTAATATATAGTCATCAATGTCTGGAATTTCACCACAAACTAAATCTAAACCACAATCTTCAAAATATTCACCATTATCATATATAGAGTTACCTTCAATGCCATTTGGATTATATCCAAATTCATCAATATCACAAATATTGTCAATTCCACAATCAGTAAAGTTTTCATGTGGTTCTCCTAAATCATAATGACCATTCCCATTCAAATCATCAAAGTCCCACTGTCCATTGTTTTCATAAAAATCATTAATACCGCTGCCTTCCTGTTCAGGGTAATTATCCAAACCAAAATCATTAAAATTTTCAAAAGAATCTTGATCATCAAAAATACCATTTTCATTTAAATCATGAAAATCCCACTTGTTATTATTCTCTGTTCCAACTTGAATATATTCTAAGCTCGAATCGATATAAGTAGAATAAATTAAAGTATCACAAGATGAGCAATAAGAGTCTGATTGTTCACACCATAATTCTGCGAGATGTATATTAGAGTCTAAAATTGTTAAGTATGAAAAATAGTTAATATCATTATATTCTGTTAAGCATTCAATAGAATCAACTAATACTGTTTGAGAAAAAACGTAAAATGAGTCTAATAAACTATTATTACTCCAATTATCATTGTTTGGGTCAGGATTAAAGTCATCTCCTGCGGGATCAGGGTTTAGTATTGAATCAAATCCAGCTTCATCCTTATTACACAGCATATCAAAACCGCAGTCTAAATAAACTTCACCTTCATCCCATGTGTTATTATTCTCTAATCCATCAGGGAAGTATCCTGGTTCATCTTGATCACAAAGATTATCAATGCCACAATCGAAAAATAATTCTCCTAAATCGTATTTGGAATTTCCCTCTGTTCCCGTAGAATCTTCTTCATCCCAATTATCTTGAGAGGGATCGATTGCATTTACTGAACCACTAACTAATTGATTTGAAAACTCTATGCCACGAAAAAATAAATTAATCGAGCTTAAGCTGTCACCTAAATTCTCATTTAAATTTAGGTGTAATTTTAAAAGCTCTATATCCTGAGAGATATCCTCACTAGAAACCAAATAAGAGCTATTAATTATATTTTCAGGTAATTTATTGTAAAATTGACCTGAATAAAAACCATCATCATTGATTTCAGCCACAAAATTATTTTCATTTAAAATTTCAGACTGAATTGATATTATTTCAATTTTATTTTTTTCAACCTGAATATTTTGTAGATACTCTACCTGTGAATCAAGCACTGGCAAAACTGAGGAACCTAAAAAATCACTTGAAAAAAATTCAGTAAGTCGTGATTCATTACCATCAGTTAAAAGAATGAAAATAGGGTTTTCAAAATTACAAAGATTAATACTCGCAGTATTATTTATAGAATCAGTAATAAATAAATTTTGTAAATGAATATTTAAATTAAATTGATTTAATGAAATACCTAAAGGAATAAATTCGTGTTGATTAAAATCAATTGAATTATCAAAATAAATTGAATTTTCATTCCATCCATATAACGAATCCAAGCTTGGTAAATAATATGCACTAAACTGAGTGCTATCGAGTTCATTGTTTCTTTCTAAACCAAAATTATCAAGCTCACTATCAGGCTCACCTAGTGGGGTGTATATATTTTCAACTGATCTTAGCCTAATAGTTGAATTAAAAATACTTAAAGAATCACTGCAAATATTTGAATTTGATAGTAGTTCAGGATTGATTTCAAATAAAATTTGACTTTCTCTAAGAGAATCAACTCGACCAAGATATAATTTGTAGCTACCACCGATATTTAAAGAATCTCTTTGTTCAGTAGCTGTATTAAAAGAATATGAAGTAATTACATCAACTTTTAATCCATCGTTATTTGTATCTATAATTAATGGCTCTTGCTCACAACCATTAAAGATTAGTACAATAAAAAGAAATTTTAGACAGCTACAAAACCGCCAGTTTGTTTTCATTTATTTTGATATTTTCTGTAATTCTGACTTAATTGAGCCTGTTAATTCATCCCAAACACCAGGTTTTGGAAATTTTGCAAGGTTAAAAGTGAGATTATTTGAATTTTCAAAAACATCTTTTACTTCTTTACATTTTTCCATTTCATTCTTTACACTGTCCTTATCGTCATCAATTAAAACAGTTAATGCTGAATGCTTGATTGCAGAAATAGTTCCATCAAGATTTTTTTTATCGCAACTTAAACCAGCTGCCTTCAATGAAGACATTGAATAATTTCGCATATCATTTAGTGAATGAATGAAATAAACTGACTGCATTCCACTGTAAAACTCGTTTTCAAGGAATAAATCTTTCAACATCTTAGGAACCATAGCAGTCTGCCAATCATTACAAAAAATAAAATCTGGCGCCCAAAATAAATTTTTCAAAGTCTGCAAGGCGACATAACTAAAATAGCTGAAACGAATATCATTATCTTTGAATGGTCTTCCATTTTTAGATTTATAAATCAATTCAGGCTGAGGTTTAAATAACTCATCATCTACCATAAAATAAACTTGAACTCTTGTATCCGGAATGAATGCGGATTTTAAATTCACCATTTTCTCTTTATTATTAAAGACTGTAGGAATATCTTTTAAGCGTATTACCTCTCTTAAAATGTATTTCCTTTCACTAATAAAACCATATTTTGGCATCATTAGTCTTATATCTAAATCAGGATCCTCATGATATAAGGAGGTTATTTTTCTAGAAAATTTTCCAAGAGAATACGCTGAAGCAAATGGTGTAATTTCTGAAGATAGATAACAAATTTTATGAGTCATAAATTTCTTTCTTATTTCATTAATAATAAGCGATACAGTAGTGAGAAATGTCTTTTGGTTATCACGCCAAATAAATTAAAAATTCGAATAATAGAAAGTTATAATTTATGGTTAGAATTAGGACTTACTCAACAATTAAGAAATTTAATTATATTTAAAAATTATAATGTTGTATCCCAGCTAATTACTTTAAGATTAAATCATTTCAAATAACTAAGTTGTTTAAAAGTTAATTTTTTGAATTAAAACTTAATAAATACTAATTATGTGAAGCTGTAATTTTAGTAACTATTTAAAATTATTATTAATTATATTTTGAGTTACCCCAAGTATTAAAAACATAGAAAGCAAAAATGTACCCCCATAACTAATAAATGGTAGCGGTAATCCTGTGACTGGAAATAAACCCACTGCCATACCCATATTTACTAAAGAGTGAAAAAATAAGATGGAGGCAAACCCAACAATCGATAAGCTTCCGAACTGATTTCTAATTATCTGTGAATAATTCAACATCCAATATATCAAGAATCCAAAAGCAATTATTATTAATGAAATCCCAATAAGACCAAATTCTTCACCAATTACAGAAATTATAAAATCGGAATTCTTAACTGGTAAAAATCTCAAATGAGTCTGGGTACCTTGCCCGAGGCCAACACCACTTAAACCTCCAGAACCAATTGCAGTTTTTGATTGCAATATTTGATAACCAGCTCCAGTCGGATCTAATTCAGGATTAATAAATGTTAGGATTCTATTTTTTTGATGCAGATAAAGCTTGTCCCATATAATTGTCGATATAGCGCCAAATGATATATTAGCAATGAGTGTTCCAATTGCGCTAATTAACCTAGGTTGCGTAGCATATAAAACCACTATAATTATACCAATCCATATAGAAAAAAGAGTTAGATTGGAAGCTGCAACAATACTTAAAAAGGGACTAAAAACCACAAAAAGATTGTAAAATCGATACCCTCGCCAAGCTAACATGGGTATTGCTGCAAATATATAAATTAATGCAGTGCCTAAATCTGGCTGTTTAAAAACTAAAAGCGCAGGAATGGAGCACAATAACATGCATATAAATATAGATTTATAAATGTCTTTTAACTGTCTTAAATCGGTTAAATATTTTGCAATAGTGAAAACAACAATCATTTTTCCAAGTTCAGACGGCTGAAACTGGAAACCCCCTATATATATCCAGCGTGCAGCTCCTCCAATAGGCTTAAATAAATATGTTAATAAAATTAAAAAAAGCAATATTCCGTAGAAAATATATGCATATTCGTAAAAAAAATGCTGTTTTATAAATTGTATTATAAAAAAGAAAAAAATAGATATTACCAGCCATGTAGTCTGTCTTACAAAAAATGAACTCATTTTATGACTATCCGGATTTGAAGCGTATAAAATGGTTAGACTAATACCTACTAAAAAAATCACAGGCAAAAAAATAGATAACGAAATACTGAAATTCCTTGGAAAGTTAATATACCTCTTAATAATTTGTTTAATCATAATCTAGACCTGCAAAATGATTAAATATTATCTTTGCCATAGGTGCTGCTATTTGTGAACCTTTACCACCATTTTCAATAATAATTGCTACACTAATTTTCTCATCATTTTTTAAGGTTGAATAACCTGCAAACCATGAATGAGGTTCACCATGTGGATTTTCAGCTGTTCCTGTTTTACCTTTTGCAACTCCAATTCCAGGCTTTGCATTTTCTCCTGTACCCTTTTCTCCATTGACCACATGCCACATTGAATTATCAATAAAAGTCCATGTTCTATCGGAATATAATAAAGTATCAATTTCAGATGGTTTTATTTTTGCAAGTCTTAATTTACCTGCTTGACCTTCTGTTGCTATTAAGTTAATCATATGTAAAACTTGTAATGGTGTTGTCAATACATCACCTTGTCCTAAAACAAAACTTAATAAATTACCCTCTGCCCACCCTCTAGAAGTATATTTATCATTTAAATATTTATGAGTAGGAATTATTCCCATTTTTTCGAATTTTAAATCGATACCTGTTTTTTCTCCAAAGCCAAAATCATTCATATAGCTAGCCCATTCATCAACATCATAATACTGGATTAATTGATAAAAATAAATATTACAAGAATATTTAATAGCATCTTTTAAATTCATTTGACCATGCCCATCTTCTTTCCAACAATGATATTGTCTGTTACCAAAATTATATACACCTCCGCAATTTACCTTCCAATTTGGAGTGACTTTCTTAGTTTCCATTAGCATTGCTGCTGCTGCTAATTTCAATATTGAACCTGGTGGATATAATCCATTTAAAGCTCTATTAAAAAGTGGACGTTTTTCATCTGTATTCCAATTATTCCATAAATCCATTGGTATTGGCCCTACAAACGAACCCAAATCATAATCTGGTGAACTTGCAATAGCTAAGATATCACCAGTTTTTGGATTACTACATACAATGGCACCTATATGTTCTGTTAATAAACTTTCAATTAAAACCTGCAAATGATGATCAATTGTTAAATAAAGTGGCTTACCTTTTTTTGGCGAATTACGTGTTTCATCTAAAAGAATACCATGATCTATACCCATATTATCAACGAGGTGATATTCAAAACCATTCTTGCCTCGTAGTATAGATTCGTAATTAAGCTCAATTCCTACTGAACCGTGTACATCATCATAATCATATTTTAACTCTGGTGGCGCAGATTTTAAAAAGACTTCAGAAACTGTTCTTAAATACCCAAGAATATGAGTCAATTTTGCATCAGAAGGATAAATTCTTGCTGGTAATTCTGTAAATATAAGACCGGGTAAGTTCAGTTTATTTTCTGATAATCTTGAAATAATTTCAAAGTCTAGATGACGCTTCAATAACTGCGGATGAAATTTAGCACCTGATTTTTTTGCCTTAAGAATTTTAATTTTAAGTTCATCTTCTAAAAAATTCAACTCTGATGATAAAATTGAATAATCGAATTTTTCTGTAACATCAATTGGACGAACTTTCACTTCATAAATTGGCATATTATCAACTAATGGAATTCCATTACGATCGTATATAATTCCTCTAGGAGCCGTTATAGACAATTTCCGGATACTATTATCTTCACTTTGTCTTTTATATTTCTGATAATTTAAAACCTGTAGGTTAAAATACTGAAAAAATAGTGTTAAATAAATACCAAAACATATGGACAGTATTCCAATTTTTCTAGAATTAGGGATAGATTCAAAACTTAAAGGCATTAAAGAAGCTTGGACTTAAAAAGTATTTTTTCAAATACTATAAATATTAAAAATGAAATTATACTCTGAATTAAAACTACAATAATACCTGCTGAAAGAAATGGAATATTAGCACCTAAATAAAAATAATAATAAATTAAATTATGTAACATATAAGCCGATAGAATATATACCATTTTTACCTCCCTAGCCCATATCGTATCATACTTTTGAATAAAGTGAATTCCATATACAGCTACAGACTTTGATAATGTCAAAATACCTAGCAATGAATTTTGTGTTGAAAAATCTTGAATAAGTCCATTGACAAATCCAAAAATAATAGCAAATTCACCTCCTAACTGTAAGGAAACGAAAGTAATTAAAACTAATATCAAATCAGCTTGGATTACAATTTCATTAAATTTAAAAGCCGGTATAAATGTTTGCAACCCTAAGATTAATATCCAAATTATTAATGCAAATTTATTTTTTACCTTACTCATTGTATAATAAATACATAGTCTGAATTATATATATCTGCTTTAACTTCAGCGACTATTTGAAGAAATGGTCGCTCAAGATCAACTTCAACAGAAACAACTCTTGCAACAGGAATATCCTTTGGGTATATTTTTGAAATCCCTGATGTTATCACTAAATTTCCAGGCTCTACTTTTTGACTTTTAGGAATACCTTCAATGTTTCCAAATTTACCATGAGTTGGTATAAATAATCCTAAATTCCAATTTTGACCAGTTTTTACTGATACTCTAAAATTTTTATCAGTTATTAACTGAACTAAACTTGCTCTATCTCCTACAGTAATTGTTTTTCCAACTAAACCATACATATCAATGATTGGAAGATTAATCAGCACGCCATCATTTTTTCCAGAATTCAGCGTAAGTGTTTTAATAAAACCAGATAACTGATTATTTACAACTGTAGATCCTAACAAGCTCAAAGGTGATGATTCTTTAAAGTTTAACATTTTTCGAAATTCGTCATTTTCATATTTTAAATGAATTAGCTCTGAATTTAGTAGTCTTAATTGACTGACAGATTGGATTAGATATTCATTTTTTTCTTTAGTATTAAGAATATTTTGGTACCATTTTTTTGGACTTAATACTATAGATACTATGTCTGCAATATCAGCTTGTACAGATTTTACAGAGTTAGATTCATTTGAAAAGTATAATACGAGGGATAAAATTATAGCAACAAAAAATAATACATGAACTCGAAATAAATAAAGAAGACGCAACGCGTTCATTACATTAAGACTTCACTGTACGCCTTAATATCTTCTAGCACTCTTCCTGTTCCACGGACTACGGATAAAAGAGGATCCTCCGCGACGTGAACAGGCAATCCCGTTTTATTTCTAATATGCTGGTCAAGTCCTTTAAGTTTTGAGCCACCTCCAGTCAATATCACACCATAATCAATAATGTCAGATGACAGCTCAGGTGGAGTTTTCTCTAATGCAGCTTTCACAGCTTGAGTTATTTGATATACAGTGTCTGCTAATGCTTGACGAATTTCATCAGAAGAGACTTCCATTGTTTTAGGAATACCAGAGACAAGATCACGACCCTTTACTTTAATCATTATACCTTTTTCACGAATAGCAGAACCAACTGAGCATTTTATATTTTCAGCAGTCCTTAAACCAATATCTAATTTATGTTCATTCCTGAACCAACCAACTATTGCTTCATTTTGTTCATCACCAGCGATTCTAATTGCTTCACTCTCTACTATGTCATTCAAGGATATTACTGCAATTTCTGTTGTACCGCCACCAATATCAATAATCATATGTCCTCTTGGTTGACTTATATCTAATCCAACACCAATCGCGGCAGCTATAGGCTCTTGAATTAAATGAACTTCACTTGCATTTGCTCTTTCAGCAGAGTCTCTAACCGCACGTCTTTCAACATCCGTTACACCTGAAGGTATACAGATAACCATTCGTGGACGTGCTATTCGACTTAAATTCATCTTCTTAACAAATCCCTGTATCATGCCATCCGTCATATCAAAGTCAGCGATTACACCATCTTTCAATGGACGAATAGTCTGAATTCCGCTTGGAGTTCTACCAAGCATAGCATAGGCTTCATCACCCACAGCAACTACAGAACCAGTAATTGTATTTTTAGCAACAATAGATGGCTCATTCACTACAATTCCTTGCCCTTCTATCCAAATTAACGTATTTGCCGTTCCTAGATCCATTGCAATATGACCACCGGCCATCATATTTGAAATTTGATTTAACATAAGTTTTTACTCCTAGTGATAAAAATGCCTTTTTCCTGTCATAACCATTGAAACCCCTAGTTCATTTGCTTCATTAATAATATTTTTATCTTTTATTGATCCGCCAGGCTGAATAATGGATTTTATTCCATGTTTTCCTGCAAGATTTAAACTATCAGAAAATGGGAAAAATGCATCAGAAGCTAATATTGCTCCATCTAAATTTAAACCTGCTTCACCTGCTTTTCTAATAGCAATTTTTACGGAATCAATACGTGACATTTGGCCAGCGCCTACACCTAACAGTTGCTCAGAATTTGCAATGACAATTCCATTTGACTTTACAAATCTGACTAATTTCCATCCAATATCTAACGCTTTCCATTCAGAATTAGTCGGATTCTTAATTGTAACAACCTCACAATTTCGAATAACTTCTTCAAAATAATCAGATTGCTGGTATAAATAGCCACCAGCAACTGATCTTAAGTTAAAGTGTTGGTCATTTCCCTTAGAATGAGTTACTATTCTAAGATTCTTTTTTGATTTAAAAATTTCTAATGCTTCATCTGTATAATCAGGAGCTATAATACATTCTAAAAATGATTTTACAAGTTCCTTGGCAGTTTCTGCATCAACAATTTTATTTAAACCAACGATTCCACCAAAATAACTAATAGGATCCGTTGAAATCGCCTTTAAATAAGAGTCTTTAATTGAATTACTAAGTCCAAATCCACATGGATTAGCATGCTTAATAATGACACAACAATTATCTTCAAATTCACACATAATTTTAAATGCAGAATCCATATCTGCATAATTGTTGTATGACATCTTTTTTCCCTGTAATTGAGTCCAAGGCAGATTGCTATCAATCTCTGTATAGAATCCTGATGTTTGATGTGGGTTTTCACCATATCTTAAGGATTCACTTAAATTTACTGAAATTGAAAGTGATTTAGGCGTGGGCTCCTTTTCAGGAGAAAAATAATTATATATTGATGACTCATATATATTTGTAATTTCAAATACTTTTGAAGCCCATTTTCGTCTTAATTCTAATGGAAAAACTCCATTTGTACGTTCAAAATATTCAATAAATTCAGGAAATAATGAATTGTCACAAAGCGAAACTACTGAATGATAATTTTTAGCAGATGCGCGAATCATGGATGGGCCACCGATATCAATATATTCAATTGCTTTTTTAAGTTCTAAGTTTTTTAAAACTGCCTCCTTAACAAATGGATAGAAATTCACAACAACTAAATCAATAGGAATTGCGTTCATTTCTTTAAGATCGTTCATATGATTTGGGTTATTTCTATCAGCTAAAATACCTCCAAATATTTTAGGATGTAAAGTTTTCACTCTACCATCCATAATAGCAGGTTGTCCTGTGATTGCAGAAATAGGCGTTACGTCAACACCGATTGATTCAATATACCTTTGAGTGCCACCAGTTGAGATTATTTCAATATTATTTTCATCTAAGAATTTAATTAAATCGTCTAATCCATCTTTATTCCAGACACTAATTAGCGCGGACTTTATCAACTTTTACTCCTTAAAGTTTACTTATCCATGGTTTATTGTTTATCCAATATAATTGGTTTTCACAAATTTTTTTCACAACTTCAGGTAATAATTTATGTTCAATTTTTAGAACTTTAGTTGCAATATTTTCAGCAGAATCCTCAGGCGAAATAGAAATATGTTCCTGTGCAATAATTTGTCCCTCATCATAATTCTGATTAACATAGTGTACCGTTGCACCAGTATACTTTACACCACTTTTAAAAACTTTTTCATGGACATTCATGCCATAGCATCCTTTTCCACCAAAGGATGGTAAGAGTGAAGGATGAATGTTAATAATTTTATTATGAAACTTTTTGACTATATTCTTTTGTATCAACTTCATATATCCTGCTAAAACAATTAATTGAGTATTATGCTTATCAAGAACTTCTAGTAACTGCTTTGAATGTCCATCATCTTTTGCGTCAATTATATAGGTTTGAATTCTATTATTTTTTGCAAAACCAATTACTGGGGCACTAGGATTATTTGAAATTAAACATCGAACATTTGCATTTATTTTACCGGATTTAATATGAGCATAAATAGCTTGAAAATTAGATCCTCTACCAGATGCAAATACAGCAATATTCATTTTTTCAATCCCAACTTAGCCTGTATTTCATCACAATATTTATCTAGTTTTTCAGGCTCATTGAAAATATTAAAATTATCAGACTCTATAATATAAACAGGTATTTCAGTCAAATTTAAAATCCACTTTTCATAAGAAATATTCAAACTATGTAAATATTCAGGATTTATATTTCGTTCAAAGTCTCTATCTCTTGAATTAATTCGTGACATTAAAGTATCCGTTGAGGCTTTCAAATATATTATTAAATCTGGTTTTTTTAAAAATGATGTCATATTTTCAAATAAATCACAATATGTCTGCCAATCTCTTTTAGACATAAACCCCATTTCAAATAAGTTTCGAGCAAATATTTCTACATCCTCATAAATTGTTCTATCTTGAATTACACCTAATTTACTATCCGTCATTTTAATATGAGTTTTAAAGCGGTGATGAAGAAAGAAAATCTGTAAATTAAAACTCCATCGCTTCATATTCCCATAAAAATCACTCAAATAAGGGTTGTCAATTACAGATTCATAGTATGATTTCCAGTTAAATCTCTTGGATACAATTTCGGTAAAAGTTGTCTTACCTACACCAATATTTCCAGCAATTCCTACAAAGGGTCGATTCATATACAATTTATATTATTAATTCTCCATTCATTAATTGACCTTTAAAATTACTTAGATGGACTCTTTCAATTTTATTTTCTAAATTTTTATCGGATTGAATATTTACACGAATATAATTTTTTGTCCAACCAATATTTTGCCCATTTAAAAATGACTCAAATAAAACATCATGAATTGAATTTGCATGTTTTGTATAAAATAATTCTTTCTTTTTATTAGATAAAATATGAAGCATTTTGCTTCTATTGGCACGCTCTATTTTGTCAACTGAGTAATCCATACTTACCGCAGCTGTATCAGCTCTCTCCGAGTAAGTAAAAACATGTAAATAGGATACATCTAGATCTGCAATATAATGATATGTATCCAAAAAATCACTTTGAGTTTCACCTGGAAATCCAACTATGACATCAACACCTATTCCGCAATCTGGCACCATAGATTTTATTTTTTGGATACGATTTGTATATAACTCTGTTCTGTATCTTCGCTTCATTAATTTTAAAACTTTATCAGATCCAGATTGGAGTGGAATATGAAAATGAGGCATGAATTTATCTGAATTTGCTACAAATTCTATAATTTCATCTGTTAATAAATTAGGTTCAATAGATGAAATTCGAATTCTCTCAATATCATTCAACTGCTCTAATTCCTTGACTAAACCAAAAAATGACTCATTGGTATTTTTTCCAAAATCACCTATATTCACACCAGTTAAAACAATTTCCTTATAATTACTCTCAGAAATTTTTTGTGCAACTTTCATTGTATTTGAAATAGATTGACTCCTACTTCTACCACGAGCTAAAGGAATTGTACAAAAAGTACATTTATAATCACACCCATCCTGAACTTTCATAAAAGCCCTAGTTCTTTCACCTCTTGAATAAGAAGGAAAAAACTCTCTAACATGCTTAATATCTCCATTTAATACAGAAACAGGGGAGTCTGCATGGATTGAATTGATATGATCTAATAAATTGAATTTTTCTTCTGCACCTAAAACTAAATTAACACCTGGAATTTGACTTATAATTTCAGGCTTTAATTGTGCATAACAACCAATTACTGCAATGACTGAATTTGGATTATTCCGCTTTACTCTACGAATAATTTTTCTACATTCTTTATCCGCATTATCTGTAACCGAACATGTGTTAATTACATAAACATCAGCTTTATCATTAAATTTTACAGATTGATATCCTTTTTCAATCATTCTACTTTTTAGCATAGAAGATTCTGTAAAATTTAATTTACACCCTAAAGTATGAAATGCTACTTTTCTAAATTCTGTACTCATTAATCGACAAGATGACAAGATGATAAATGATTTTCACCTGTTAGTTTAAGTAAGGGAATTTCATTCTGACATCTAGATAAAATTGAATTATTTTCTTTAGCTTCTGGGCAGCGAGGGTGAAAAGTGCATCCGCTTGGGGCATTAATAGGGCTAGGCACATCACCTTTAAGTACAATTCTTTGAGATTTTTTATCTGGATCGGCAACAGGCACTGCACTCATTAATGCTTTTGTATATGGGTGTTTAGGTCTATTGTAAAGCACATCACTTTCAGCGATTTCAACAACTTTACCTAAATACATCACTGCTACTCTATCTGAAATATATTCAATAACCGATAAATCATGCGCAATAAATAAATACGTAAGACCAAACTCCTTTTGTAAGTCTTTAAGAAGATTTATGATTTGTGCCTGGATAGAAACATCTAAGGCTGATACAGCTTCATCACAGACAATAAGTTTTGGTTTTACAGAAAGTGCTCTGGCAATTCCAATTCGCTGTCTTTGTCCACCGGAAAACTCATGAGGATAACGATCCGCGTGAGATTTTTGCAAACCTACAACATCAAGCAACCTATTAATCTCTATATTAATTTCGTTTTTAGCTACAATTTTGTGAAATAATAATGCCTCAGACAACATAGATCTAACCGTCATTCTAGGATTCAGAGAACTGTATGGATCTTGAAAAATAATTTGCATTTCTTTACGTAACGGTCGAAGCTTATTCTGCGCTAATTTAGTGATGTCTTTTCCATCAAAATGAATAGTACCACCTGAAGGATCTAACAGCCTAAGGAGAGTTCTGCCTGCTGTAGTTTTTCCACATCCAGATTCACCTACAAGTCCTAAGGTTTCACCCGAGTAGATATCGAAGGAGACATCATCTACTGCTTTTACATAGCCTTGAATGCTAGAAAATATACCCTTACGAATAGGAAAATATTTCTTTAAGTTTTTAACTGATAGTAATGGATTTTTTGGTGAATTCATATTTTTAAGCGAAATCTAAACACAAAACTTAACGTCTTTAATAATCAAATCCCAAAGGCAAATAATTTAAATTCAAAGAAAATTAAATTTTTATAATATTACAATATGCTACTTTGATTTTGATCATTTCAGTATAATCTTTTATAAAAATCCTTAATGCTACTCTATAGATAATCTCCTTAATGTAAGTTTGCTTAAATCATTATTTGTAAAATGACTTAAAAATGAAAAGATAAACTTTATCAATACACTATTAAAATTCTCCTAAATTATAATATGTCACTTTTATTTAGATATATATTAAAAGAACATCTTTATCCGTTTTTTATTTCACTTTTTGTTTTATTATTTGTTTTATTAACAAATTTTTTACTCAAAGCAATTGATAAATTTTTAGGAAAAGGACTTTCCTTTTTTGTAATGATTGAATATATTCTTCTGAATTTGGCATGGATATTAGCTCTAGCTGTTCCTATGGCAGTACTAATTGCAACTTTAATGGCATTTGGTAGAATGTCTGGTGATAACGAGATAAGCGCTCTAAGAACATCAGGTATTAGTTATTTAAGAATTTTATTTCCCTCTTTATTCTTTGGAGTAATTATAACCGTAATTATGATATGGTTTAATAATGTTATTTTACCAGAAACCAACCACCATGCACGACTTTTATCAGGTGATATCACAAGAAAACGTCCAGACTTAGACTTTGAAGTTGGATATTTTATTGATGTACTTCCTGAATATAGAATTATGTTTGGAGGAAGAGAAAAAGATATTTTTAAAGATATACTAATTTTTAATTATCAAAAAAATGGTAATCAAAGAACAATAACTGCTAACACTGGTGAAATTGAAACCGTATTCAATGGCGTAATAATGAGATTATATAATGGAGTAATTCATGAATTATCGTATAACTTAGAGGACTATAGAGAAATTCACTTTAAAAGTTACAATGTCTTAGTACCTGTTGACAATCTCAGTTTAAATAGAAGAGATAGTAAAATAAGAAGCGACAGAGAGATGACAGGTAAAATGATAAAAAATAAAATCAATGATTATGAAATTAAAATTTCAGATATTTTTAAAAGAATTAATAAACGAATTAAAAAAGAAATACCAGATTCGATTTCTGTAAATAATCTACCTTTTATTAATTCTCAAATAGTAAAATTTAGTGCATCACTAAGAGATTCTCTGGGAGAAGATAATACAAAATATATTCGTACTAAACGTAGGTTGAAAAATCTAAAAAACGGATTGAATAGCGACTTTAAGCTTATCTCTACCTATGAAAAATATATTTCTAAGTATAAAGTTGAATTATACAAAAAATATTCTATACCATTTGCAAGCTTAGTTTTTGTCCTAATTGGAGCATCTCTTGGAATAATTACAAGAAAAGGTGGTTTTGCAATGAATATTGCACTCAGTCTTGGATTTTTCGTCTTTTACTGGGCATTTTTAATAACTGGTGAAGAATTTGCTGATAGAGGAGAACTATCTCCTTTTATTGCGATGTGGATGCCAAATATTGTACTCGGTATTTTAGGTATTTATCTTTGTATCCAAACAGCCAAGGAGCAAAAACTAATAAATTTTGATTTTTTTAAATATATTCAATACGATAAAAAGATGAGAAATGATTAAAAAATTCAGAGGTAAATACCCTTTAATCCCTAAATCATGTTACTATTCTGAATCAGTAGATATAATCGGCGATGTTGAACTTGGTAAAGAAGTAAACATCTGGTTCGGTACAGTGATACGAGGTGATATGAATTACATTAAAGTTGGTGATAGGACAAATATACAAGATAATTGTACAATTCATGTTACAACAGATATTGCTCCTACAATAATTGGTTCAGGAGTTACAATTGGACATAATGCAATTATACATGGATGTACGATTGAAGATAATTGTTTAATTGGCATGGGAAGTATTATTATGGATGAAGCAATAATTGGAGAGGGTTCCTTGATTGGAAGTGGTTCAGTCATACCGCCTAATTTAATTATTCCACCAAGATCACTAGTTATCGGGTTACCGGCAAAGGTTGTACGTAAAGTAAGTAGCCATGAAAGCGAAGAAATAAAAAAACGCTCTCAACAATATATTGACCTAGCAAATGAATATAAAAAATCATAAGTTGAAATTTTCTACTATTCAAATTATCCAAAATAAAAAAGCTAAATTAGAAAATTCTACTAAAGAGCTAGACTGGTTAATTTCAAATTATATTAATGGTAGAATTCCAGATTACCAAATGGCTTCTTGGTTAATGGCTGTAAATTTAAATGGAATGTCCTTTAAGGAAACTGCTAATTACACTAAACAGCTCATAAAATCCGGAACTCAGCTTCATTTTAACAACAACAGAAAAGAAATCATAGATAAGCATAGTACAGGTGGAGTTGGAGATAAAGTATCATTAATCCTCGCTCCAATTCTTGCATGTCTAAATTATAAAATACCAATGCTTGCAGGCAGAAGTTTAGAGCATACCGGTGGAACTATTGATAAATTAGAATCTATTCCAGGATTTAAAACAAATTTAGAATTATCAGAATTCAAAAACTGTGTAAACAAAATTGGCATTTCTATAATGATGCAAACAAAAGATATTTGTCCTGCCGATGGAAAAATTTATGCATTGAGAGATGTTACTGCTACTGTAAATTCTTTACCTTTAATTTGTGGGAGTATTTTAAGTAAAAAAATTGCAGAAGGAATTAATACACTTGTTCTAGACATTAAAACCGGTAACGGTGCATTTATGAAAAAATATGAAGATGCGCTTAAATTAGGTGATTTAATGAAAAATATTGGGAATGAATTTGGTTTAGATGTAATACCAACATTTACTGGAATGGATCAGCCATTAGGACAATCTGCTGGAATTTGGTGTGAAATCCTAGAATCGTATGAATTTCTTAAAGGAAATTTTTCAGATGACTTGTATAAAGTAGTACTTCATTTGTTTCAAAAATTCAACCCCAAAAAAAATACTAAAGCAATCTTTGATGATATAATATCCTCAGGAAATGGATTAAATAAATTTATAGAATTTGTAGAAATCCAAGGAGGAAACTTTTCCAAAATAGAGTCAAAAAGTGTAAATAATCCAAGTTTTTCAAAAGAATCTTATACTCATAAAATCGGATATGTAAGGTCTATGGATACCAGAATAATTGGATTTGCACTTTCTAGGCTAGGCGCTGGTAGATCCCAGAAGTCAAGAAAAATCGACTCAACATGTGGTGTTGATTTTTTTAAAAAAATTGGTGATAAAGTTTCAATAGAATCTCCATTATTTAAAATTTATGGTTGTAACGAGCAAAAGCTATTAAATGCTGAAAAAGAAATAAGAAGTGCTTATGAAATAGTATCAAATTCAACAGGTGTTTATAATCCAATTATTTCAAATTAATTATATAACAGTTTTACTTTTTTTAAATAATATTTAAAGAGTAAAATTAGTGATAAGATTTTTACGTTTATTTTAAATTTATTAAACAATAATAAGGTGATTCTAATCATTTATGGCAACACCCAATAATAAAACTGAAAAACTTGATATAGTAACGATACGATTTGCTGGTGACTCCGGTGATGGTATGCAGTTAACTGGTAATCAATTTACAGAAAACTCAGCAATCTTTGGAAATGATATTGCAACATTTCCAGATTTCCCAGCTGAAATACGTGCTCCTGCAGGCTCTTTAGCCGGTGTGAGTTCTTTTCAATTACAATTTTCAAGTAAAATTATCCATACACCTGGCGATGAATTAGATGTCCTTGTAGCTATGAACCCTGCAGCACTCAAAGTTCATTTAGCTGACTTGAAAGAACATGGAATGTTGCTCGTAAATAGTGCGAATTATTCTCCTAAAAATTTAAAACTAGCAGGCTATGAATCAAATCCTTTAGAAGATGATTCTCTGAAAGCATATCGATTAATTCAGGTTGATATGAGTAAGTTAGTAAAAATTGCTGCAGAGGATATGGAACTGACTTCAAAAATTGTTTTACGTAGTACAAATATGTTTGCTCTTGGTATTCTATTTTGGTTGTACGAAAGAAACTCTGATTCTGCTATTAAATTTCTTAATAAAAAATTTGCTAAAAAACCTGAAATAGTAGAACTAAACACAAGAGCCCTAAAAGCTGGGATTAATTATGGTGAAACTGTTGAAGTCATTAAAACAACTTTTAATGTACCTAAGGCTACTTTAAAAAAGGGTGTTTACAGGAATATCATGGGTAATCAGGCCGTTTCATACGGTCTATTAGCTGCAGCAAAAAAATCTAATTTAGAAATTTTCTTTGGAGGATATCCTATCACTCCTGCAAGCGATATATTGCATCATTTATCCGCATACAAACATTTTGGTGTAAAAACATTTCAAGCAGAAGATGAAATAGCAGGAATTGTTAGTGCAATAGGTGCATCCTTTGCAGGAGACTTAGCTATTACAGCTACAAGTGGACCAGGCATAGCTCTTAAAACTGAAGCAATAAGCTTAGCTACTATTACTGAACTACCATTAGTCATAATTAATGTTCAAAGAGGTGGTCCCTCTACGGGACTACCTACAAAAACTGAACAATCTGATTTATTGCAAGCCATGTTTAGTCGGAATGGTGATGCTCCAAATCCAATTATTGCTCCTTATTCTCCAGGTGATTGTTATCATTCTGCATACGAAGCATGTCGCATAGCATTAAAATATATGATGCCTGTTTTTCTTTTAACTGATGGATATTTAGCTAATGGTTCTGAGCCATGGTTAATTCCTTCACTAAAGGATATGCCAGATATTATAAACCGTAAGAGAACAGATCCAGAAGGATTCACACCTTATAAACATGATAAGGATACATTGTCAAGAGATTGGGCTATTCCTGGAACGCCAGGGATGGAACATAGGGTTGGTGGTTTAGAAAAAGCTGATGGTTCTGGAAATGTATCATATGATCCTTTGAACCATGATCATATGACAAAGCTTCGTCATAGAAAAGTTGAAATAATTGCAAATGATATACCGGATGCAAAACCATATGGTAAAGAATCTGGAGAATTACTTATTATTGGATGGGGTTCTACTTTTGGAGCAATACGTTCAGCTGTAGAACTAGCAATTGAAGAAGGATATTCTGTTTCTCATTTACATATTAAATACATAAATCCTTTCCCAAAAAATCTAGGTGATGTCCTTTTAAAATATCAAAAAGTATTAATACCAGAATTAAATATGGGCCAATTATCGATGTTAATTAGATCAAAATATTTAGTTGATGCTAAGCAAATGAATAAAATTGAAGGTAAACCATTTAAACTTAGTGAAATATATAATAAAATTAAAGAAATACTGGAGAAATAAAAATGGATTCTAATCCAACGGTTTTAAAGAAAAAAGATTTTGTTTCCGACCAAGAAGTAAGATGGTGTCCTGGATGTGGAGATTATGTCATTTTATCCCAAGTACAAAAACTCTTTCCTGAACTTGGAATAAAAAAAGAAGATTTTTTAGTAGTTTCTGGTATAGGTTGTTCAAGTCGTTTTCCTTATTATATGAATACCTACGGTTTTCATAGCATTCATGGTAGAGCTCCAGGTTTAGCATCCGGTGCTAAAATTGCTAACCCTAATCTCTCCGTTTGGATGATAACAGGTGATGGAGATGCTATGTCTATAGGTGGAAATCATTTTATTCATTTACTAAGAAGAAATTTTGATATCAATGTTTTGATGTTTAATAATAGAATTTATGGACTCACAAAAGGTCAATATTCACCAACATCTGAAGTTGGTAAAAAGACTAAATCATCTCCTCTTGGCTCTTTAGACTACCCATTCAACCCACCATCTTTAGCACTAGGTGCAAGTGCTACTTTCATCGCCAGAGCGTTAGATAGGGAGCAAAAACATATGAATAGCGTGCTCAGAAAGGCACATAAACATAAAGGTACCTCATTCGTTGAAATATACCAAAATTGTAATATATTTAATGATGGAGCCTTTTCTGACTTGACAGATAAGGAAATTAAAATGGAAACTCAATTGGTATTAGAAGAGGATAAACCATTGATTTTTGGTAAAGAAAAAAATAAAGGTATAAAACTTAATGGTAGTCAATTTGAAATAGTTGAAATTGGTTCCAATTTTACGCAAGATGATTTAATTATTCATAATCCAAAAGATAAAAATTTAGCAATGTTACTAAGTGATCTTACATATCAACCTGAATTTCCTAAGCCAATAGGCGTTTTATATGAGGAAAAAAAACCTACCTATGAAGAACTTTTAATTAATCAACTTGAAGAAGCAAAAAGTCGAATGCCAGATGCTGACTTTGATAAATTAATTCGTTCAAGCCATACATGGGAAATTTAAAGTAAAAAAAGGTTAATTATTATGTATGATATATTTGATGATGAATTCAAACAAATATTTGAAGAAAGTGAAAAAGAATCAATCCAAAAATCAGATTTTTTAAATTCATTAAATGAACCAATTAACCTACTTCCTAAATTAGAATTTATATCTATTCAAGATAATTCAAATCTAAGTTATGTTATAAAAAATCTCAAAAAGTATAATTCTGGATGTATTTTATTAGAAAATAAAAATAAAATAAGCGGAATTTTTACTGAAAGAGATGCTATGAAAAAAGTTTTAGGTCAAAAGTTGAATTTAGAAAAAGAACCTATTGTTAAATATATGACAAAGTCTCCAGAATGTCTTCGATGGGAAGACCCTATTGTATTTGCTTTGAATAAAATGGTTTCTGGTGGATACAGACATATACCTATTATTGATGAAAAAAAACATCCCTTAGGTGTAATTAGTATGCAAAATATCATTCATTATTTAGGCGATTATTTTTTTGATGAAATAGTAAACTTACCTCCAAAGCCACTTAGAGAGCAAACTTCTCGCGAAGGCGGATAATTAAACTATAAAAAGGATTTTAAAATGAGAATTGAGCGTGACTCAATGGGAGAAATGCAAGTACCTGATAATGCATACTATGGTGCGCAAACACAAAGAGCTTTCGAAAATTTCCCTGTAAGTGATTTAAAATTACCAACTCCTACCATAAAAGCATTAGGACTTATTAAAAGGTCAGCTGCAATTGTCAATCATAAGCTTGGATTTATTCCTAAAAATATTAAAGATGCAATAGTGCAAGCAGCAGATGAAGTTATTAACGAAAAATTTAATGAACAGTTTATAGTAGATATTTTCCAAACTGGATCTGGTACATCTAGCAATATGAATACAAATGAAACTATTGCAAATAGAGCTTCAGAAATTATGGGTGGCAATATAGGAGATCGTTTTCCAGTCCATCCAAATGACCATGTTAATTATGGACAATCCTCTAATGATGTTTTTCCGTCAGCAATTCATATTTCTGCAAATATTGAAGTTGAAAATTCACTTATCCCTGCACTAGAGAGCTTATATGATTCATTAAATAAAAAAGCTAAAGAGTTTGATTCAGTCATGAAAATTGGTCGAACGCATCTACAAGATGCAACACCTATAAGATTGGGCCAAGAATTTTCAGGATATGCTCAAATGGTTAATAATGGGATTAAACGATTAAAGAATTCACAAATATTATTATCTGAACTAGCACAAGGTGGTACTGCAGTTGGAACTGGTATTAATACCCATAAAGATTTTGGGAAATTAATTGCAAAAGAGATAACTATTTTTTCAGGTATAGAGTTTAAAGAGGCTGAAAACCACTTTGAGGCTCAAGCAATGCAGGATGCTGCTGTTGAGCTTTCTGGAACATTGAAAACAATCGCTGTTTCACTATCAAAAATTGCAAATGATATTCGATGGTTAGGGTCTGGTCCGCGAGCAGGATTAGGAGAAATTATTCTACCTGCTGTACAGCCCGGTTCATCTATAATGCCTGGAAAAGTAAATCCAGTAATATGTGAATCGATGATTCAAGCTTGCGCTCAAGTGATTGGAAATGATCTTGCAGTAACACTAGGTGGACAGGGAGGTATTTTTGAATTAAATTTAATGCTTCCTTTAATTGCTCATAATCTACTTCAATCTATTCAAATATTAGCTAATTCAGCTAATATATTTACTCAAAAATTAGTCAATGGACTTCAGGCTGATAAAAAACAATGTGAAGATTATATTGAAGGAAGTTTAGCGATGTGTACTTCATTAGTACCGTTAATTGGTTATGATAAAGCTGCTGAAATTGCTCATAAAGCATATCAATCAGGTAAAACAATTCGTCAAACTGCTATGGAAGAAGAAGTTCTTGATTTAGATAAATTAAATGATTTACTCGACCCAAAATCAATGACTGAACCAAATTCCTAATTTGCCCAAAAACAAGGAATCTACTTCATTTTTAAAAGTATTTTTAAATACTTTTCTTTTATTATTTACAGTATTCATTGGCGTTGTTATTTTTATGATTATTCTTTCAAGAGATTTACCCTCTCTTGAAGAATTACAAAAGTTTAATCCCGAAACTATTTCTAAAATAATTTCTAATGATAAAAAATTATTAAAAGAATTATACATTCAAAAAAGGGATGTAATTCCTCTTGGTAAAATGCCTCAAAATCTTATTAATGCAGTACTATCAATGGAGGATCGTGACTTTTATGAGCATTCAGGAATTGATATCAAAGGTATTATAAGAGCGATTTTTATTGATGTAATGACATTAAGTACTCGACAGGGAGCCAGTACAATTACGCAACAACTCGCAAGAAATATGTATAATACAATTGGGTTTGAAAAAACTATCACTCGAAAATTAAAAGAACTATTAACAGCAATCCAAATTGAAAAAACATTTACAAAATCTGAAATTATGGAATTATATTTAAATTCTGTTTATTTTGGACATGGAAGATATGGAGTACAATCTGCATCGATGTATTATTTTGGGAAACATGCTGAAGAATTATCCTTAGCTGAAGCTGCAACTATTATAGGAATGTTGCCTGCACCAGCGTATTATTCACCAATTCGTCATCCTGAAAAAGCTAAAATTAGGAAAAAAATTGTTTTAAGAAGTATGAAAACTGTAGGCTATATAACTGAAAAGCAACATGATATTGCTTTGTCTAATGATGTAATCCCAGATACAGGAACAATAAATCCTGGACTTGCTCCTTACTTTTCTGAACATGTTAGAAGAGAGCTTGAGAAAATTGACGAAGATTTAAATGTTAATCTTTACCAAGATGGCCTGATAATTCACACAACTCTTGATATGGAAATTCAATCAATACTTGAAGAGGCTTTTAATAGTGAAATAAAAAGAAATCAAAATATATTAATCAAAGAATTTAAAAAAAGTCCTAAAAAATTAAAGCGTGCATTAGCCCGAACTGGTTTTCCAAAAGATTCTATTTTAACAATTTTTGAGAATAATAAACCAATACCATTAAAGTTGAAAAATCAGTTTCTAGTTCAAGGAGCTGCAGTAGCAATAGATGTTAAAACAGGAAAAGTTCTTGGAATGATTGGTGGAAGACAAGAAAAAGAATACCGTGACCACTTTAACCGTGCTACCCAAGCTAAGAGACAGCCTGGATCAGTATTTAAACCTTTTATCTATTTAACAGCTCTAGAGCAGGGCTACCCTCCTACACACCAACTACTAAATCAACCATTAGTGTTCTTTATTGATGATACTGTTAGATGGAATCCTCAAAATTGGGATGGCTCAACTAGTTTATTAGAGACTATGCGCTACGGACTTAAGAAATCATTAAATTTAGTTTCAGTAAGAATTGTTCAAGAATTAATAACGCCCATACAAATCAAAATGAATGCTGAACAATTTGGGATTACAACAAAAATTCGTCCTGTTGATGCAATTGCTTTAGGAGTATCAGAAGTATATCCTATTGAAATTACTTCTGCTTATGCTGCAATTGCAAATAATGGAGTATTGAATAAACCTCAATATATTGAACGTATTGAAGATCGTTATGGTCGTGTAATTAAAACTTTTACAACGGAATCAAAGGAAGTAAAAGATGAGGCATTAATTTATGTTTTACGCGATATGATGAGATCTGTAATAGATGATGGTACTGGTAGTTCTTTAAGATGGAAATATAAATTTGATAAATCACTTGCAGGTAAAACTGGTACGACTAATAGTAAAGCGGATGCTTGGTTTGTAGGTTATACTCCTCGAATTGCTATTGGCATTTGGGTTGGTCTTGATGATCCTGCTATTTCATTAGGAGAAAAACAGTTTGGTGGATCTGCTGCTTTACCTATTTTTGGTAAAACAATAAAAAATATTTATAATATTAAAGGATGGGATGATGAAGGCTGGAAAATGCCTGATGATGTTGAAGAAGTTAATATTTGCTCAGATACTTATGATTTGCCTAATCGCTATTGCCCTTTGATGAAAGAAATTTATATCAAGGATTTCAAGCCAAAATATAAATGTAAACAACATAAAGATGCATTTGATAGGTTTAAAAGAAAAAGTTAATCAGTCATTATAAAACCAATGTCCACTAATTATTGTTGAATTTGCAGCACGATCATTTACAACAATCTTGACCAAATTTTTCCCAGATTTCAAATCTTCATTTAAATCATAAATAACTTCTTTTCGATAGGAATTATATTCATGAATAATAGGATTTTGATTTATATAAACTTTAACATCATTCTCACCATCAATTCCTGATAAGTTATCTGTTATTTTAAAACTTAATTGATTTTGTTTATTTGAATTTAACTGCTTCCCAAATTGAGGGAAAAAACTATTAATTTTAGGAGACTCGGATTCCATTATTAATGCAAAAACTTCTCCTGATAATGCCGAAGTTTTAAAAATATTCTTATCAAAATCAAAAGTTGTTGGCATATAGTACCAGGCTTGATTTTTCTTATTCAAATAATAAATTGAAATATTATCCTTTAGTTTCATATTCTCTGGAGAATATTTAACTTGAATATCAATTTGATTTTTATAAGGAATATATTCAGGACCAATTTCCCATGGTCCACTAATTATTTTACCCTCATTACTTTTGATTGAATTTAATTTCTTAATCCAGACAAATGTAGAGTCATAAAAAGTATCACCTGATCCTACGACAGATACTTCCTTTTCAAAGTCAATATAAAATGGTTTTTCTGGTATTGCAGGCTTACCAATTAATTTATGTTCTAACTTTTGATCTTTTGAATAAAAAATAATTCCACTTATTTCACCTACACTCGTTGGATTAAATACATAATTAAAATTTTCAATATCCTGAGAATGATAAATATCAATAGGTTTATTACTTTTTTCATTATTAATGAATATTATTTCAGGAATGCTATTAAAACCTTCCTTAGGAACAGAAATAAATGTGCCATGTTCAAACTGATTAATTTTACAATTAATACAATTTTTACCATAATTTTTTTCATTATTTGAAAATGTAGCCTCTGAGTATTTAATTTTTGTTTTCTCTAAATTTATTTTACCTTTTACTATAATTTCATTATTATTGTAATCACTAGCAATAATCTCTAAATCATGTTGGCCAATTGGAAGATTAATTAAACTCTCTAATCCATCCTGATGAAATGACAGTTTTTTTCTTTTACTATCTCTAAATAGTCTATAATACTTTCCTTCACCATTTCGGATTAATGCATAATCTCTTTCAGTATAAACTAATTCACCTTCATTAAAGTCAAATTGTTCATATTTAATAGAATAATACTTCTTTCCATTTATATTCATTTCTAATCGATATAGACCAAATTTAAATGGTTGCTTATCAATTTTATCAATAATTTGGATAGCAAGTCCAAATGGACCAGAGATATTTATCTTCTCATCAATTTTATAGATCTTATTATTAATTTTTTTTATTGGGACAGTGACTGGTTTGATATCCCCATTAACTCTAGATATCTCTTCAAGTGGAATAATTGCCAACATCTTTGCTACGGGAAAATGAGAATCCTTAATTGAATAATTTGTTAATAATGGGTTCAGAGGCTTATTGTTTTCATCTCTAATTTCAAAATGCAAATGAGGTCCAGATATACTTCCAGTATCACCAGTATAACCTATTATATCTCCTTTTTTAACTAAATATTTATTTGGTTCTAAAATCTGATTGATTGAATATTTGTTAGCACTTTTTTGGTATTCTTTTACCAGACTATTTAATTGAGGTGTAAATTGTGATAAATGTGCATAAACTGCAATTCTATTATCTTTCAATCGTAAATAAATTGCTTTTCCATAACCTGATGAACTTACTCTTATTCGCTCTATATAACCATCTTCAATTGCATACAAATCATGTCCAGAGAGTCCATAAGTTCTAACATCCAGTCCTGCATGATAACGACGTGGGCGTACATCTCCAAATACAGCAGTTAGAGTTTTACTTGCATCTGTTGGCCAAATGTAGGACTCACTTCCCAATTCAGAACAAAAAATAGAAGAAATAATTAATATATAAAAAATAATTTTCATTTGTTTTATTCTCAGAAATCTAAATAACATTTTCGTAACTTACGACTAGATGAATTTTGATGATTTTATACTAAAATTCAAAGTAGGAATTTTAAGACTTCGAAACCATTTCGGAAAAATAAATTCTTCACTAACTATTGATAGTTATTCAAGAATTAATAATGCAATACTAATTTTCTTTCCAATAGATGAAAAGTATTGCAGAATTGCCTCATACTCTTTCAAAACATTAAATGAATTACAAGATAAAGGGGTAGAAATTCATATTTGTTTATCAGATAATTTAAAAAAATTAATCGAATCTATTAATTGTGATAAATTCACATATTTAAAAAATGGAAATAATATTATAAAGTTAAATAAAAGTATTGATAACTTAAAAAAGTATGACATGATAATAGATCTTAATCCAACAACAAATATAGCTATATCTGAAATAATTAAAAATATAACTGCGACATATAAAATTGGATTTAAATCTAATATTTCAGATACTTTTTATAATATACAATTGGATTTATCTAATAATAAATTTTTAGAAACTAGCTACGGGCAAATAAAAAATATATTAAAAATATCATGAATTATATTTTATTTGAAGATCATTTTACTCAATTTCTAAAACCATTCTCTGATTTACACGCATCATTTGAGGTTAGATGTGGAAAATTTACAAATTTAGATAGATTATTCTCAATATTAAAGCCTACTGATTCTATTTCTTTAATAGTTCGTCCTGAGATTGAAGAGATAATTTCTGAAAAGTTTAATAATCTAAACGTAAATCCAAATACTATTGAACCTGGTATTTGGTTAAATGGAGCTACCATATGGTCAGAGAATATATTAAAGAATATAAGTGATGGTAAGACTTATGCAAATGAAGATATTCTATTTGCATTTACTGTCTCAAATAAAATTATCTTTGACCAAATTGAGAAAATGATACTATCAAAACGAAAAGTAACATCTCAAATAGAACTCCCTCATATCTCATTTTTATGGGACGCAATCAAAGAAAGTCATCACCAAATTCAAGAAGATTTTTTAAAAAACTTTCCAGTTCGACATGGAAATATCCATCACTCAGCAATTATGGTTAATGAAGAGTCTATTCACTGTGGTACAGATACAATTATAAAAGCAGGAGTTATAATTGATGCTAGTAACGGTCCTGTAATTATAGAGAAAAACACATTAATTGAAATTGGTGCTCTATTACAAGGACCATTATATATCGGAAAAAATTCTATAATAAATCCAGGAGCAAATCTTAGAGGAAATGTAATAATAGGTCCTTTTTGTAAAATTGGAGGAGAGGTTGAAGACTCTATTATCCATGGATATAGTAATAAACAACATGATGGATATTTAGGGCATTCTTACGTTGGAGAATGGGTGAATTTAGGTGCTAACACAACAAGTAGTGATTTAAAGAATACATATGGTCAAATTAAATTTAAATTCCCTGAGCTTGAAGTGAAAACTGGTGAAATATTTATAGGTGCTATGATTGGTGATTTTGTGCGAACTGGAATTTCAACAATGTTAAATACTGGATCTTATATAGGAATTGGTGCAAATGTATTTGGTGGAGGCTTTCAGGAAAAATATATTCCTTCTTTTAAATGGGGTAAATCTGAGGTTGTTAAATGGAACTTATTTATAGAAACATGTAATAGAATGAAAAAGAGAAGAAATAAAAATTTAACTACCGCTGTAATAAATCGACTAAAAAACTTATATAAATTTTTATAAAATCCTTTGCAACAGATAAATTCTAATTTTATATTTTCGCACTATTATTATAAGGGAATATATGTCATTTGAAGGTATAATTTGTCCAAAATGCTCCAATTCTATTCCAGAAGAGCATTTGGAAGAAAAGTTAACTTGCCCAAATTGTGGTGTTAACTTAAAAGATAAACGATTTTTAGGCTTCCTCGAATTTCTCATGATGCAGGGGATAGTTAGTAATATTGATTTTTTTGATGAAATTCTGTATGGTGATGAAATAAAAAAGAATGAAACTGAAAAAGAACAAAAAGATGAAACTGATCCAGATGAATTTGAAGATAAAGCAGAAAAGATGGATCGATATGATGATATTAATGTTGATCTACACGAAGTAAGCACGGATGAAAAAGAATTCAGAAAGTGGAAAGGTCTAGAAGAAGATTGGCAAGAATTTAATAAACAAGATGATAATGATGTAGAAGGTGAGGCATAATCAATGAATGAAAAAACTAAAAAGCAACATCAAATACAAATTGAGTTAGATGAACAAACTGGTCAAGGTGAATATGCAAATTTAACTATTGCATCCCATTCGCAGGCTGAATTTATATTAGATTTTATCCGAGTAGCACCCGGATTAAAAAAAGCAAAAGTAAAATCACGAATCATTATGGCCCCTAGCCATCTTAAAACACTTTTAAATATTCTTAAAGATAACGTTGGTAAATATGAAGCAAAGTTTGGTGAGATTAAAGTACAAACCCAAGAAGGAATAAAACCGCCAACTTTTAATCTACCTGATGATATTTTACCAAATTAGATTGAATTTTATTAGTTGCTATAAAAATCATTTTAGCAACTAACCAACCTAATATAAAACCAGACAATACATCTCCAGGATAGTGGACTCCTATATAAATTCGAGAATACCCTGAAAAAAAAGCTAAAAAAAATAAGAACCAATAACTTTTTCCTAATATCTCCACAAATACGGTAGCCATTGCCATTGAATTAGCAGCATGATTTGATGGAAATGAAAATTGTTTTCCACCTTTACCACCTAAATGATTTAATTGCTCATTCTGAACCCATGGCCGCTCTCTTATTTCTAACTTTTTTATTCTATAACCTAATTGGTCTGTAAAAGCAATAACTAATGGTATAAGTAAAAGTATTTTCTTCCTTTTTACAGAATATTTGAAAATTGTAAAAATCCAAAAAATAAAAACAGGTAGAATGAATCCTACCGGCTTATCAATAATTGGCATTAAGAAATCAAATACAGGATTTGATAAATTTATATTGATAATTTCAAGTATTTTTATATCTATTTTTTGAAAATAATCAAAAATTAACAACATAAATTAAAATAATTAAAAAGAAGAAGTTAATCTAAAGATAACTTGCCTTCCCATTTTTGCTCCACCTGCTAATTCTCTGTGTATATTATTAAAAAAGTTTAAAGCAGAAACACTCAATTTCAGGTGATTATTAACTTTATAGTTATAATGAAAATCAAAAATATCATAGGCATCAATGTATGTTGACCACAAACCATCCTGCCATTCATACCCATCTACATGTCTATAGTTTAATGCCATATCACCAAATTTTGATGCATATTTTAAACTGAAATTCCACTTAAATTTTGGTGCATTAATTGGTTCCTCTTTTTTAGATAATTCATTATAAAATGTTGTTGAATTGTACCATGAAAAGTTACCATCAAAAATCAGGTCTCTTGAAAATATATGAGTAAACCCTGCATCAATTCCTGACTGCCATACACTACCATAATTCATTGAAGCTAAAAGGATTTGAGGTGGTGCATACGGTCTTCCTGGTACACTGTCTGTTCCAAAAAATGCAACCATTTCAGCCTCGTTTAATCCTTGTTGAGGGTGCCATTCATCAACACCCACAGCATCCCATAAACTAGCATTAGCAATAGGATCTAAAAAATATTCTCCATCTATCGATGTTCCTGTAAATCCTACTTCATATGGATAATATGCAGTAAATGGTGTTTCCTCAATTAGGCCTGTATCATAATTCATAGTTTCATCCGGATTTGCAAAATCTATTAGGCCCCATTCACCGTTATCTATTGGATTTCCGTCACCATTTTTATCATCATTCCAACCAAAATATGGAGCATAAGTTGCCCAATCAAAGTCATTATCAACTCCATCCCATGAAGTACCATATGGAGCTTGTAAACCATTTTGATTAGGTGGTACAAATCCAACTATTTGATCGGTACCTCTTTTTCTAACCATAGGCGTTATAAATCTTGCTGGACTAAAAAAATCTAAATAATGACTTAAAAAATAATCAGTAGTTAAAATTGTTTTTTCAGTAATCATACCTTTAAATCCAAGCTCCCACGAATAAATCTCTTCAGACTTTAAAGGTTCAACATCAGATAAATTAAATGTTTCTTCAGCACTATAGGTCACACCATCACCACCAAACTCTGGTATAAATATGCTATATTTAGATGTATCAATCGGTATCATATCAAAAGGTGCATCGCCATCTAATAAATTATAAAAATATGGAGCACCATCGACTCTTTCAGTATATGAGAAATTAGAGCCATCGTCAAAATCATAGGCTCCAATTTGTTTATAACACCACTCTTCGGTAGTTTCAATACAATCATTAGTATTATTAATATTTTCAATTGGTATTATATGAGTTGGAGTAACAACATTACTGCTATTCAAGTCTACACGTGGATATGGAGTACCATCTTTATTACCTTTCCAATAAATTGGAAAAATATTCCACATCCCTACAAATAGGTCAGTATGTAATGTTGCTGTAGATGGAGTATTAAAAGCTCTACCAAAAGTAAATCTAAATGAATATAAATCACTTGGATTGTAAAATAAACCAATTTTAGGACCAAATTGTAATCCTTCATCTTTGATTTGATCGTGATAATCAAATCTTGCAGAAGTGATTAATTCCCACTTTTTATCCCAAGTTAAGGACGTATTTGTTTGGAAATAAACACCTATTTGATTCGCATTAACGTCATCAAATTCATCAGGTTCATCTACACCTTCTCCTTTCTCGTCTATTTGTCCATTATTATTATTATCTAATCCATCACAACATGCAACATATTGTTCGCCTGGTTCATCAATGACTCCATCACCATTATCATCAATCTTATTATTTTGTAAATAATAACTATCACCATCGTTATCATATCCATTAGGACCATCATTTATTATTGTACCAAAAGTCTCTGGCATCGTTCTATTAAAGTCTACCCCCCAAACAACTTCTGTTTCAAGTGGTAAATACTCTCTTATTTTAAAGTGATTTTGTAATTGTACTGCAAAATCTTGAGATCTATCCAATACAGTATTTCCTAAATTGTATCCTCTAGTATTGCCGGTATTTAATTTATTTAAATATGTTTGTGCAAACCAATTTTTATAACGTGTCCTAAATTGAAAGTAACTATATTCTAGTCCTTCTGTTAAATATCGTCCTACACCAGTAACTAATTGTGATTTTGACCATGAATAACCTGATTGAAAACTAAAATTAAAATCTTCGCTATAGTCATAATCTAATCTAAATTCTAATTTTCTATTTTGTACTTCAAAATCAGGAATATCTCTTATACCATCACCATTTGTATCTTCTACTACTTCATAATTCTGTTCATAGTCACCCTCACATCCATAACATTCATCACCTGTATCTAATATACCATCATTTTCACCAATATCATATGCAACCATTTGACCATCATTTTCACCCTGATCAGGGCCTGATATTGTGTAGTATTCATCTATATTTGAATTATATTCACCATTTTTATCATTATCAATATAACTTGAATTATCTCTAAATCCATTATTATTCCAATCATAATATGGTTCACCTATATTATATTGATTATCACCATTCAAATCTTCAAATGCCTCTGGAGGACTCTGTAATTGATTAGAGTTTAATGAATAGTCCCAACAGAGACCATCATAACCGCAATCTACAACTCCTTCACCATCATTCCATTGACCATTTGGAATTGGCCAAACATCAATTATATTTGAATCAAATATAAAATCATTATTATATAAATCAGGTCCGTCATATTGACCATTCATATTTAGATCTTCATAAAATTCAGGTCCATCAAAATTTCCATTGGAATTATCTATAAATTCTTCGCCGTCATTATAAATTCCATCACTATTATTATCTATAAATTCTTCATCATCATCCCATAAACCATTATTATTTAGATCATCATACTGTTCTCCACCCACCCAATTTCCAAAACACTGCTGATTAATAGAATCATACCAACCATTACATTCTGGAGCATCCCAAATACCATTTCCATTTGAATCAATAAAAGGTTCAGAATCGTCCCAAACTCCATTACCTAAATCAACGAAAATTCCATCACAAAGAAACTGATTATTTACTGAAATGAGATTACCTTGACAAATCTCTGTGCCTTCATCCCAAAATCCATTACCATTATTATCATTAAAGTTTTCGGAAAACAAATCAACTTCACCATTATTATTTATATCAATCCAATGATCACCTGGCTGCCAAATTCCATCATTCTCCCCTTCATCATTAGTATTTTCAACACCATCTAATCCATAATCATTTGATGTATATACAATATCTCCATTACTAGTTATGTTATATATTAATTTCTCACCAATTTGATACTCTGAATCTCCGGATAAGTCAAAAAAAGGTTCTCCTGCAATCCCATCTTCACCATAATCATTTATATATGTGTCAAATAATAATGTAAAATTATCTTCATCCCAAAACTGAGCACCTCTTATATGCTTATCAATAATATTACCATTTTCATCTAAATTTCCATCTATATACCAAGGATTTTCAATCCAAGTATTATTACCCATATTATCAACCTCATACCAACCCTCTAATTCTCTGCCATTCCATATTAATATATCTTTTTCTTCTATTCCCCATTGCCAATGTGGTCCTAAATTTTCCTCCATCAACCGCTCTTCTGGTTCATCTACCTCACCATTATTATTGTTATCAACACCATCATACCATGTATCTGTGACATAATCTATATATTCATCAATAACTGGATTTCCATCTGCATCATAATTATCACCATCCCATTCTTGATTACCATTCCAGTCAGTGTATTCTTCTGCCGGAGACCACGTCCCATCACCTACATCAACCCAATTACCTATACAACCATATAACTCGTCAATTTGTCCTTGGCAAATATCACCAGAGTCCCAAATACCATTTCCAATATCTATAAATGGTTCTCCAAAATCCCAAATGCCATTATCATTTATATCTGTATATTCTTCATCTAAATCAGCAATATTATTACTATTTAAATCTTCAAATGGCTCAAAATTATTAATTCCATCAGCTTCAAAATAATCTTCATCAATTTTACCATCGCCATCATCATCGTGCCCATTAAACCAATCTTCTCCAGCAAGACCATCACCATCCCAATCTCCGTGATTTGGTTCACCATCCCCAATTCGTACCCATTGTCCATATATATTTAATCCCGAATCAATATATGTTGGTTCAAATGCTCTCCAAGGATTATTATCTTTTCCATCAATTTTTCTACCAGGAACTCCTACCCATGGCATACGATGAACTTTCCACTCTGCTTGTGATATATATTCCCACTCGTATGCTTTAAGATAGGTTCCTGATAATTTCATACTCAATTTATCAGATATTTTTTTTGCATACCTACCATCAATTTTTTTTAAGGCTCGTTCATCAAAGCTTCCAGAAAAGTTCATATTTAATCCCTGAGATGTCGCTGGTGACTTCGATATTATATTCACAACACCACTATGTGCATTGGCACCATATAAAGAAGTAGCTGGTCCTAGTACTACTTCCATTTTTTCTACATCTTCAGATGATTGAGGTAAAGTATTGTAACTCATTACACGTAATGCTGGTAATGCAGCATTACGCCCATCCGTTAAAGTTAATAACCTTGTACTAACACTAGAATTAAACCCTCTAATGGATATACTATAATTATCAACACCACTTGCAGTAAAATCCACACCTTTCATACCTTTTAAATAAGATCCTAAATTTGTTGTTGATTCTCTACGAATATCTCTATTACTAATAATTTCTATAGAGGCGGGAGCGTCTGTTATTTTTTCTTTTCTTTTTGTTCCAGTAACAGTTGTTCCTTTATGCTCTAATGCTTGAGGTGTTAATTGAATATCGTAGATAATAGATTCCGTAGTACCAATATTAAAATTATAGTTGAAATCTTTATAACCGATATAAGAGACAATTAAGTTATAGCTACCCTTATCTATAGTGATTAAGTAAAATCCATTTTGATCTGTTGAACATCCAAAGGAAGTTCCTTCTAACATTACATTTGCACCAATTAATGGATTCCCAGAAATTTTATCCATAAGATATCCCTGTATAGTACCTGAATAGCTAAATTTTAAACATAATAGTATTAGAATTAGTCGTAAATATAACATTTACTCTCCAAAAAATAAAAAACTGTTAATAATTATAGTAAGGAATTTAAGGTAAATCATCTCATTTGGGAAAATAAAAGAAAAGCCCCAACAAATTGTCGGGGCTTTTCAAATATCGAATTAAATTCGTATTATTTCATTAATGATACTTTTTGAGTAATCACTTCTGAGCCAATATAAGCTTTAATGAAATAAACACCAGATGCAAACTCTTGAGCATCCCATGTAATTGTATGCATCCCAGATTCTAAAGTACCATCAGTTAATACATCAATTAGTTGGCCGTTTAGATTAAATACTTTAACCGCAACAATACCATCTTGGTCTAAGTTTAACAATAAAGACGTTGTTGGATTAAAAGGATTTGGATATGCATTAGAAAGTGTAAAATCTTCTGGCGTAATAACTGAGGATTCTATTAAACCTTCGCTATTAGCAGCAAGAACTTCACTAATTTCATACTGACCATAAACTGTAAATAATTGTTCAGATTCAGGCATTACAATTACTACAGTTGTTTTATTTTCATGAGTAGAATATTCTGCAACTAATGCTTTTTCTGTTAATTCAATTGAGAAATCTTCATCATGAGTTATTATAAACTGGAAAGCACCAACAGTACCATTTGAAGTATAATGGACTGCATCTGTAGTTTTAATTATTTCAGTTGAAGAAGCATCAATAGTTAATCCATTTAAAATTGATTGAACTGTTTGAACAACATCTACAACGTTGATAATTCCATTGCCATCTATGTCTCCACGACATGTTTCCTGAAATTCTAGTTCAGTCCCTAAAATAGCTTGAACCATTAATACAACATCTGCAACATTTAAACAGTTATCAACAACTCCTCCGAATCCACCGTCAGCACAGCTATTATCAACATCACCACTTCCTGAGCCTGGACCATCAAAACATTCTCCTGCATCCAATTCCTGAAAATCAGTATGAACCTCTCTAACCTGTAATTCAGGGAAACATTGTGGTGTATAATCCATAACTAAAATTCCATCTACACCATTGAAGTCGTGATCACTATCATCTGCTCCATATAATCCAAAGCATGTAGCGGCATCAACACCCTCCATAAGACAACCTTGCATTGATACACCATTTGCAGTAACAAAATTACCATAGTCTGCAAAGGCTGGATTAAGTGCATAAAATTGAGAAGCACTTGTTTCTCCATCTAAACAATCTGCTGTCCAATTAGTACCATATCTGTCACCAAAAGTTTCACAGTTACCAAATCCAACATCACATCCACAAACTTCACCCGCAGCACATTCCATAGCACCATCAGCATCAGGTAAGCCGTCTTCATCCAAATCAGCGTAACAACCTGTTGCTAAATCAGTTAATCCTAAACATATCGGAGCTAAACCGCCTAAATCAGCATCAGGAGTCGATAAGGCATCAACAGCATCACATCCCCACTCCAATCCTGCTTCTACTGCTGCTAAAGCTGAATTAGCAGATACTAATACACACTGTGCTTCTGAAAATAATCCTAAAGCATTACAAGTAGCCTCAACAACTGCAGTTGCTGCAACATCACTTGGATATCCTTCAACTAATTCATAATAATCACATCCCTCATTCATATCAGGAGCACCACTAGCATCTAAATCTGCTAAAATAGCCTGCATACAAACGCCTCCCGCAAGAACATCTAATCCACCAGATTCATAACATAAATCTACACCTCCTGAAGTTACTATACCTTCTAATGAACTATTACCACCTATTATTGGCATTGCAGGATCTAAATTTCTAAAATCAAATGGATCAAAAGCACCACCACCACAAAGTCCATTACCATCAGCATCTGTAGCTATGTATGATGCTGGTACTGCTGGAATACCTAAAATTCTATCAAATGGAGTTCCGTCACCATCTTCATCATCTTCTAAATCATCACCAAAACCACTTTGTGAAATTCCACCATCTACCGCATGCCATTCTAAGTATAAATCTCCAGGAGCTTGAAAACCAGTAACTTGAACTCCACCAGCAAGTAAATCTAACGGATTTAATGGTTCACCACCATTTAATTCTGGTAAAAATGGTACGTTGTGGTCTTTTGTTATATAACCTGCCGCAGGGCCAGGAAATGCAATTTCTTCAGCAGATGCAGCTGGAGATCCTGTCATATCCATGTAAGTAGGTACTGCTGGCATATAATCAAAAATATCTGCAGCCTGCAGACTAAATCCACCCAATGTAGCACCCACATACGGACTTAGTGTTGGTTCACCCAAAATAGAAACTGACTGAACTACATTTTCTGCATCTAAATCGGAAGTATATTGTAAGAAATCACTAGCAGGTAGTACGCCGGCAACAGATGTACAAGTTTCTTCATCAAATACTGCTGTAGGGTACATACTACCCTCATATATGTGCCCAGTACCGTCTGAATACATTGACATATTCAAATTAACACCTATAGCATTTAATGCATTTTTCGGATATGGACCATTAATAAATTGATTCATAGGACTCATCGGTTGAAATGTCAATGCTGGAAGGGTAACACCCAAACCATACGAATCAGTTATATATAAGGCTCCAGGGGTCGCACCTCTATATAGACTCGTATACCGTACATTAGTACCATTTAACCTGTAGTCACCTGCAATATCCTGCGCAAACATGTAACTCATGCCCATTATAGCTATTACAGCGAACGTTTTTCTAAAGAGTTTCATTTTTCCTCCATCTTTTTTAAGTAAATTAACTCATTCATTATAACTTATTTATAAAACTTGTCTAACAATTTTACTACTGAAAATAGTAAGTATTTACTACTTCATCAAACAAAATTTTCATTAAACAAGCAAACTCTTTCAATAGTATAAACCTAAATATTTAAACTAAATTCAAAATAAAATTAAAAATATAATTTAAATTAAGAATTTTATTAATAATTTATTAATTATAAATAAAATTAATTAATAATTGTTTGAATAAAATTTTTATATATTTATGCTAAGATTAATTTTTATTACGTTTAATATATCTGCCTCTAGTCATTAAATAACGTCGAAAGGACCATACTAAAACTACAATCCCTGCAATCCATACTATTCTTGCTCTAATATCTATTGGCATAGAATTAAATGATTCAATAAAATTCTTTATCATAATCTCTCTGCAATAATTTCTGCTATGTCTTGAACAACCATTTCGTTCTCTTTACCCTTAACCTTCATAGCATCATCCATCATAATCATACAAAATGAACAAGCTGTTGCAACCTTATCCGCTCCTGAATCTATTATCTGTTCCATTCTGGTTACATTAACTCTATCACCTCTGTTATCTTCATGCCACATATTTCCGCCTCCTGCACCGCAACAAAAACTAGAAGATTTACTCTGTTCAAGCTCTATATAATTCGAATCTTCAGATAACACAGAATTTAAAATATTTCTCGGTGAGTCGTATATATTATTATGCCTTCCTAGGTAACATGCATCATGATAAGTTATATTCCCATCCATAGATTTTTCAGGGTCCAGCTTCCCCTCATCTAATAATTGCTGTATATAGTCTGAATGGTGAAGGACATTATAATCACCTCCAAAATCAGGATATTCATTTGAAATTGTATGAAAACAATGAGGGCATGCTGTAATTACAGTATCAAATTTATACTTATTAAAAGTTGAAATATTCTCTTGAGCTAAAGTTTCAAATAAGTACTCCTCACCAAGTCTTCTCGCTGAATCTCCAGAACAGGATTCTTCTTTTCCAAGTACCGCAAAATTTACATCTGCTGCATTTAAAATCTTAACAATAGACTGTGCAATACCCTGGTTTCGAGGGTCATAAGCTCCAGCACATCCAACCCAATAAAGAACATCAACTTCTTTTTGTTTTGCTAATGTTGGTAACTCTAATCCTGCATCAACTGCCCACTTCAATCTATCTGATTTCTGAAAACCCCATGGATTACCATTTTGCATAGTATTTTCTAAACTTTCACTTGCTTTTTCAGGTGGCATTCCTTCTGAAAGCACCAGATGTCTTCTCATATCTGTAATTGCTGGAACATGATCAATTAATACAGGACATTCTTCCATACATGCACCACAAGTGGTGCATGCCCAAAGCTCTTCGGCTGATATTCTATTACCAACCAAATCCGCCTGTTTACCAAAACCTAATGTATTTTGATATAAGTCAGCACGTATATCTGTAATTATTTTCATAGGAGAAAGTAATTTTCCTGTAGAATTAGCAGGACATACAGTAGTACAACGAGCACATTCGGTGCACGCAACTGAATCTAATAATTGCTTCCATGTAAAGTCGGACGACTTACCGACACCTAATGAAATTTGATCAGGATCCATATCTGGATCCTCCATTAGCTTAGAGACATTCATAGGGCGTAAGTGACCTTTATATTTTCTATTAGTCAAGCTAATATTTACTACTGCTGCTATGACATGAAACATTTTAGTCATTGGAAGTAAAGCGATAAAAATCAATGAAAATATAGCATGAGACCACCAAAAACCTGGTTTAAAAGCAATCCAAAAATTAGTTGAAGCTATATTTGATATTGCATATCCGATGTATGAAAAATGAGCAGTGTCTGGCTTTTCAATTGCTAGACGAGCGGCCTCTGCTAAAAAACCTCCAACACACAACACCAACATAAATATTAATATACCACTATCGCCAAGCAAATTTCCTCTTCCAGAAAAATTTTCTTGAGGCAGTTTTACTGGTTTAATAAAATGTCTTCTAGAAAGAGCCATCAAACAACCTATTGTCAACATTACTCCTCCTGTATCATTAAGAGCAGCAAACCAAGGTGTATCAAAACCTGGAAGATATTCTAAGAACCAGCCCTGCGAAGTAAAAAAATCAACAGTTGTTGCAAAAAATAATTCAATAAAACCCCAACCCATAAGAAAATGCATTATAGAAGCATAGGTGAATTTCTTTGAATATACTTTACGCTGTCCAACCCCAAAACTAAGGCTATTAAATAATTGACTGAAAAAATCAATTGGTCTTTCTTCTGACTTACCCAATCTAACGGTAAATAATCTTCTTAGATTATAAAACATATACCCCATCGCAATAAAGGATAAGATATAAAATAACATTGGTACAGAATGTGAAGTATGTTCAGTCATGTATAATTTTTACCTAGTATTTAAACTTTCAGATAATTTAGGAACAATTTCGAATAAATCCTCAACAATTCCGTAATCTGCAATTTCGAATATAGGTGCATTTGGATCTTTATTTATCGCTACAATACAATCAGAGCCCTTCATCCCGACCTGATGCTGAACCGCTCCAGACATACCTAATGCTAAATACATCTTAGGTGTCACTGTTTGTCCAGATGACCCTACTTGCCTTTCATGTGGTAACCAACCATAATCTACTACTGGACGAGAGGCTGCAATTTCTGCATTAAGAGATTTAGCAAGGTCTTTTACTATTGGCATATTTTCTTCTTTTCCGATACCTCTACCTACTGAAACAATAATGTTTGCACGAGATAAATCAACCTCTCCTTTTGATTCTTGAAATTTTTCTCCTGGCTTAATACTATCGGAGACTTGTGATATATCAACATCAATAATAGAAATTGGGCAATCACCACTCTCAATTGCATCTGCTCTAAAGGAACCAGATTGGAAAGAAATAAAGCCTTTATCACCCTCTAAAGTTACATTACTTGAAATTTTTCCTTGAAAAATTGACCTGATAACTATTAATCTCTCATCACTTTTAAATCCAGTACAATCAGACACAAATGGTAAATCTAATCTTGCACTTAATCTTGGAACCCAGTCTCTTGCTTCATAAGTATGTCCTACAATAATTAAATCAGGACTCTCTTTACTTATAACTTGCTCCATTGAAGCAGCAAAATTTAATGGATTATAGTTTGATAATTTTGAATTATTTACTAAAATTACTTTCTGCAGATTGAATTTAGTAAGTTCGTTTGCAGATGATTCATTAAAGACACAGACATTTACAGGCTTTCCTAAAACTTTACCTAATTGTTGGGCTCCAGCTATTGCCTCTATGGATAATCTATTTATTTGACCATTTTCTTGTTGAATAAATACTAATATTGACATTTTTATCTCCTTATAATACTTTTATATCATTGGCAAATTTATCAATTAATTGATCAACTATTTCATTTACAGATCCATCAATATATACTGTTTCTTTAGTTTTTTCAGGAACATACATTTTAACAACTTTTGTTTTTTGAGATAATTCAAATCCTAAATCTTCAATAGTTTTAGTGTCAATTTTCTTTTTTTTCATCATCATAATTCCGCGCAGAGATGAGTAACGAGGCTTATTGATTCCCGACTGTATAGTCAAAGAAGTAGGTAAAGATAAATCTACCCACTGAAACCATCCTGCTTCAAGCTCTCTTTTAATTCTAATAGTTGAATCATTTTGAATTTCTGTACCCATCACTAAAGAAGCATGCGATAGATTCATTAATTCTGCTAATAAAATTCCTGTTTGCCCAAAACCTTTATCATCAGACTGTAACCCTGAAAAAACCATATCTACATTTTCATTCTTTAACGCTGCTTGAATTAATTTAGATAACTCTAGAGCATCAAGTTTTTCTTCATTATCAATTTTAATATGAAGTCCTCTATCTGCCCCTTTCGCTAACCCATCTTTTATAACAGATAAAACTGAGTCATTACCAACTGATAATATAATTACCTCTCCACCAATTTTTTCTTTAATTTGTAAAGCTTCTTCAAGTGCATAGGAATCACATTCATTAGTAGATAAAGTCAGGTCTTCCCTATTGGAGAGCGAACCATCTGCTGATATATTTATATTTGAGTCTTTATCAAAGACTTGTTTAACAAGTACTGCAATTTTCATAATTTATTCCTGTATTTTAAGTTAAAATTTGAAGGATTATGGTTGAATTCTATGCCTAAAATTACAAAAAGTTACTTATAGAGATAATGGATAAATTATTACACTAATTTTTGGATATTTTTTTGAATTTAAAAAATAAATTAAAATACTTAACTTCATTTATCGTTGTTTTTAGACTTGTGTTTAGTTACGAATCAATTGAACCTCTTAATAAATATAAAAAAGGTAAAATTGCACAGATTACTTATATAAATAACGAGCCATCTATTGATGGAATTGGAGATGATAAAATTTGGGAATCAGCAATTTCAATAACTGATTTTATTCAAACAGATCCAATCAATATGAGTAAACCAACCCAAAAAACTGAAGTCAAATTATTATATAATAATTCCAACTTATTTGTCTTGGCAAGATTATATGATAATAATCCAAAAAAGATTACTACAAAACTAACATTAAGAGATGATTGGTATGAAGGTTTTGACGATAAAGCTGATTATTTTAGGATTGAATTTGATTCACGGCATGATCATCAAACCGCATTTGCATTTTCAGTCAATGCATCAGGCGTACAATTAGATGAGTTTGTATTTGATGATTCAAATTATGATGGAGATTGGAATGCAGTTTGGACATCAGAAACACAAATAGACTCTGCTGGATGGATAATTGAAATGAAAATTCCTTTTTCTGCATTTCGATTTTCAAAAAAAGATGAAATGATTTGGGGATTAAATATTGCAAGATATATACATAGAAATAATGAATATATTTCTTGGGTTGGCTATCCACATGGCATTGGTGGAATAGCATCAAAATTTGGTCATTTAATTGGTCTTAAAAAATTTATGATTCAGAGGAAACTTCAATTTAAACCTTATATGATTTTTGGGCAAAATAACTATGAAAATAAAATTATAAAGCCTAATGACATAAACGGAAGTTTTGAAAATTATAATGATATGTCACAATTAAAAAATATTGGACTTGATATAAAATATAATTTCAATACAGATGTTTCTTTAGAAACAACTATTAACCCAGATTTCGGTCAAATAGAAGCTGATCCTACAGAGATTAACCTAACTGCTTATGAAACTTATTATACTGAAAAAAGAGCATTTTTTTTGGAGAGTGCTTCAATATTTGAAACACCAATAAATGTATTTTACTCCAGAAGAATAGGAGAAAGCTTAGATAGCATTTTAATTAAAGGTGAAATAAAAGCAATAAACGCCAATTTAAATGATTCAATTACTCAAAAAACAAATATTACATCAGCATATAAATTAGTTGGGAAAACTAATTCAGGATTTACTTATGGGGTGTTACGAGCTATTACACATAATGAATTAACAAATTTTGATATACAGCGAAATATTAACAAATATACTAATTTAAGATTGATTCAAGATATTTTTGATGGTAATTCGTACCTGGGAATGATATATTCTAATATGACTAATAGCTTTAGTTCTTCTTCCGCATTATCTCTTGATGGCGTTTTATCTTTATTTGGAAATCAAATTTACTCAGATTTTCAACTAGTAAAATCAAATGTCAACTCCAAAAAAGGAATTGGATTTACATCATCTGCGACATATGAATCTACACACCCATGGGAAATTTGGTTTCTAAATTCATATTATGATAAATCCTTTAATTTAGAAAAAACTGGTTATTTATGGCGAAATAATTTAGAAGAATACTCTTTTGGAATAGGGTATAAAATTAGAAATTCATTTTGGAAATTCAGAAGATTATATTTTTCCTCTGAAATTGAATACGCTGAAAATTTAGATAATCTTCCAATTGAGAAAAAATTAATTTTGTCTGCAAATCAATATTGGGCGAATTACTGGAATTCAGGAATTATTTGGGAATATAGTCCTAAAAACTTTAATGATTTACTAACCTATGACTATGAAGATGGTGATTTAGGCCCCATCACTATAGATTCTAAATCAGAAGGGTTGAAACTTTTTATTCAAACAGATCAAAGGAATTTGTTTTCTTCAAGATTTGAATATGGTTTAGGTAGGAATGACTTATCTGATTTTGGATCTAATATTTATGCAAATCTTAATTTTAGTCCAAATGAAAATTTAAAAGTAAGCTTTGATTATTATAATGGATATTCTAGTGAAAAATATCATTGGGTTGAGATTACAGAATCGAATGAAATTTCAATTGATAATCCAAATTTAGAGATAAAGACTAAACACTTTATATTCAGTAATGCACAAAACCGAGTTACTAATTTGACATCTCGATTTAATATTAGTTTTAATCGAAATACATCCTTACAATTATACACTGAGTATTTTTACAGCCATACTAATCATTTAAATTTTTTAGAATTAATTCCTGATTCTTCTGAATTCCCAATTAATAATCTTGAATATTATGAACCTTACATGGATCCGCTTAATTTTTCAATGGATGAAGAAAATGATTTTAATTCAGGTAGTAAATTGGTAACTCCAAAAATTGAGCCAACTTTATACCCCAAATATACAAGCTATTCTACTAATATTGTTTTTCATTGGGATTATAGCCCTGGTTCAAGCCTTTATATTGTTTATACCTACTATAAAATAATAAATGGAAAATTATTATCAGACCCGTTTGAAGTTATAGAATATTCTGAAAATGATAAGTGGGTAGAAACTTACTTAGACTATTCTTTATTTATAAAATTAAATTATTGGTTCGACCTTTAAGCCTTTGAATAAATCTTTACTGCAGCACAAGGCTCACCATATAGAATTTGATTAGCGATACCTACTAATTGCGTTGTAATTATTAAATAGGCCCAAGTAGGTACTGGAACGGATGCACACCCTTTAATTATTACACGTTTATCTTTATAAATTGACCAATTAGTTTGATTGACTAGTTCTCTAAACTGCTTTTCTCTAATCAAACCATTAGATAAAAAATTATCAAGGCTAACTGTTTCCATCTTACTCCCAAGTAGTGTTTACTTTATTTTCAACAGGCTTGGTAAAACCTAGTTTTTTTCTAGCATCTTCAGCCATCATTTCAGGTGTCCAAGGTGGTTCAAATGTAATTTCAACTTTTGCTTCTTTTACAAATTCTGTTGCTTCCAATTTAGTTTTTATATCTAATGACATACTATCACCCATCTTACAACCAGGAGTTGTTAATGACATTATAATGTGAACGTTCTTTAATCCGTCTTCAATATCTTTAATTTCTATATGATAGATTAATCCTAGGCTCCATAAATCTATTGGAATTTCAGGGTCATAACATTGTTTTAAAACGTCTATTACTTGTTCATCAACTGATAAATTCATATTTCTTCCTTTTTATTTTTAAATCATTTACAACTCTAGAAATAACTTCTATAGCTACTTCAATATCCTTATCTGAATTAAATCGTCCAATTCCAATACGAATTGTTGAAGAAGCAAGTTCATTAGATAGACTAATTGCTTTCAAAACATGTGATACTTTGGATGCTGAAGACGTACAGGCAGACCCAGTAGATACTGCAATTTTTCCTAAACTCATAATCAAGCTATCACCTTTAATATTTGGAAAACTGACATTTAAATTCCCAACCAACCTATTTTTTAAGTCACCATTAATAATAATATTTTCAATATTTTGATTTAATCCAAAAATTAGTTTATCTCTCATTTTTTTTTATTCTTTTGGAGTCTAATTCTAAATTTTTAATCGCTAGTCTCATAGCTTCACCAAACCCAACTATTAATGGAACAGGCAATGTTCCTGGACGAATACCCTTTTCTTGTCCACCCCCTGTGGTAATTGGAATCAAATTCACTCTAGGATTTTTTCTACGAATATAAAGTGCTCCAACTCCTTTAGGTCCATATAATTTATGAGATGACATTGAAAATAAATCAATATTTAATTCATTCATATTTAAAATAATCTTACCTAAAGTTTGAGCACCATCAACATGGAATAAAATCTTATTTTCTCTACAAATTTCACCGATTATTTTTATTGGTTGTATCACACCAATTTCATTATTACCATGTAAAACTGAGACTAAAACGGTATTTTTTTTTATCGCATTTTTTATTGTCGAAAAATCAATAATTCCATTTTTTTTAACATTTAAATAAGTTACTTCAACTCCGTTTTGCTCTAAATTATTAAGTGTATCTAATACCGCTTTATGTTCAGTTTTTAGTGTAATAATATGTGGTTTTATATAAGACTTCTTTATAACACCTCTTAAAGCAATATTAATAGATTCGGTCGCACCACTTGTAAATATAATTTCTGAAGGTTCCGAACCAATTTCAGAAGCTATTTGTTCTCGAGCAATATCTACTGCTTCCCGTGCTTCCCAACCAAATGAGTGTGAATTACTCATTTCGTTCCCATAATTTTCTATAAACCAAGGAAGCATTTTATCAAAAACTTCTGGATCAACCTTAGTTGTAGCATTATTATCTAAATAAATTCTTTTCATTTATAATGTCTTGTTTAAAACTAATAAATTATTTGAAACTAACTATAATCTAATTAATAGTATTAGGAATAATTAATTGAAATGGTGGAATTTTAATATTAAAAAAATTACCCTCATTATTTTCCATTTCATAATACCCTTTCATGAATCCATATGTAGTTTTTATTGGACAATAACTGGAATAAACATAATAATCACCTGGCTCTATTTTAGGTTGTCTACCAATTACACCTTCCCCTTTAACGATATCTATTTTCCCAAATCCATCTGTAATTTCCCAGTATCTGCGCCTTAAAGTTGCGGAAATTTGACTTTGATTAATTATTCGAATTATATATGCGAAAAAATACTTAGACTTTTTAACATTTGATATCTCAGGTACATAAATTGATTTTGCTAATACCTTAAATCCATTAGTTTCTAAACTAGAGATATCTTCAATCATTGTACATATATTGATTTTTCAGCTTTTTTATATATTTGTCCAATAACTTCATAAGATAAAGTTTTATTTTCTTTTAAATTTTGAATTAATTTTTTTGAATTTTCAGAAGGGATAGAAATTAACAGTCCTCCAGAAGTTTGAGCATCTGCAAGCATTAACCTTTGATAACCCAATAAAACATCATCAAAATCAATATAACTTTCTACAAATTTTAAATTTTTTTTTGTTCCACCTGGTATAACACCATTTTGTGCTAGTTCAAAAACACCTTCCAAAAAAGGAACTTTATTAAATTCAATCACGGCAGAGACATTACTATTTTTACATATTTCAAATAAATGTCCAAGTAATCCAAAGCCTGTAATATCTGTACATGCAGATATTGGAAGTCCTTTCATTGATTTTGCTGAACTTAAATTCAATGTAGACATATTATTAATGGCATCATTTATCATATTTTCAGGAGCTTTGCCCTGTTTAATTGCTGTAGAAATTATTCCTGTTCCTAATGGTTTAGTAAGAACTAAAACATCTCCAGCCTGAGCTTGACTATTTTTTATTTCTTTTTCTTCTTCAATTATTCCTGTCACAACTAATCCATACTTAGGTTCAGCATCTCTAACAGTATGTCCTCCTAAAATTGGAATCCCAGCTTCTTTTGCACAATCAAGACCACCATTTAATATTTCTGTTAAAATTTCTAATGGTAAATCATCTGAAGGAAAACATGCTATATTTAATGCAAATAAAGGTTTTCCTCCCATAGCATAAATATCTGATAATGAATTAGCTGCGGCAATTCTTCCAAATTCAAATGGATCATCAACGATTGGAGTAAAAAAATCAACCGATTGAATAATTTTTTGCCCACTTTCTAATGGGTAAACTGCACAATCATCGTTAGTAGCATAACCTAGTAATCCAGTTGATATTTTTTGTTCATTTATACTAGATAATACATTTTCTAAATCCTCCGGACTTAATTTACAGGCTCAACCTGCACCGCTACTAAATGATGTTAATTTTTTCGGATTTCGTTTTTTTGAAGTATTAAACATTATTTATTAAATTTTCATTAATTGTTAAAAAAAATTAATTATATAAAAAAGGCGCAAAAGCGTATTTTACTATAAAATATTTATAATTAAAATTATCATTTTGGAGACATTATGCAATCATATATTTTAACAGCATTTGGAGCAGATAAACCTGGATTAGTTTCGACTCTTAGTGGTCTCATTGAAAATAATGGCGGGAATATAGAAGAAAGTAAAATGGTGAAAATGGGAAACCAATTTGTAATGATAATTTTAATATCACTTTCAAATTTAGAAGCAATGAATTTAAAATTAAATCTAAATAAAAACATAAATCTTCAGGCCCAAATAATACAAACTAAAAAATTAGATAATGAAAAGATATCACATTTTAAAAAGTTAAAGCTTTCTGGAGCAGATAATGAAGGAATAGTTCACTCACTTACTAAAAAACTTGCTACATATAATATAAATATAATTGAATTAGAAACCTTTATAGATTTAGCTCCAATTTCTGCAACTCCACTATTTAATTTAAATGCCTTAATTAAGCTACCTAAAAATCTTGATGAAAATCAATTGATTGATATTTTAGATAAGCATAGTAAAAAGCTTGGTATAGATATCAGATTAGTTAATTAAGTAATCTTCAGGATAATTAATTTTGATTATTAATCTAAAATTATTAACCTAATTTTATAAAAAAATCTTTGGAAAATTTAAAATTAGAGTACTTCATTATATTAAATATCTCATATTTATAAAAAATAACTAAACTTGAATAAATATTTAAAAAAAAATGCAATTACTAGCCCTTGGATTATTGATAAGACAGGTTTAAAAGATAAATATTCATTTATAATAGTTATTCCATCATTTAATGAAGGTATTGAAATAATACCAACGCTTAGGTCTATTTCAGGACAAAAAAATATTAATCCTACTTCTTTACTTGTTGTTATTGTTATAAATAATCCCACTAATCCATGTAAGAATATTTTCAATGAAAATCAAATTACGATTAATAGTATTAATGAATCTAATTTCAATTTTGATATATGTACTATTGATGCATTTAAAAATTATCCTCTACCTAAAAAAAAAGCAGGGGTTGGATTAGCTAGAAGGATAGGATTTGATTTATCATTAAAGTTTACTAACTCGAATTCAATTTTAATCGCATTAGACGCAGACACTCTAGTAGAACAAAACTACCTATATATTTTAAAATCATATTTTGATAAAGGTGTTTATAATTGCATTATTCCTGGTATATTTCATCAAAAAGCGATAGGCCAAATAGAAGAAAATGCAATTAGAAAATATGAAAAATTTCTTTATTCTACAGCAAATAATTTAGCTAAAGTTAATTCTCCATATGGATTTATTACAATGGGTTCGGCAATGGCTTTTACTAGAAAATGCTACATAAAGGCAGGAGGGATTCCACCTAAAAAAGCTACTGAAGATTTTTATTTTTTACAAAATGTTGTTAAAACAAGCTCAGTAAAAGTAATAAAAAGAAAACTAGTTTTCCCAAGTTCTCGTATTTCAGACAGAGTATATTTAGGTACTGGATTTAGAATCCATCAAGCTAAACAAGGATATGACCTAGAAAAGCTTTACTATAATAAAGAAGCATTTAAAATATTAAAAAATTGGCTAGAAATTGGGAATGATGGATTTAAAAAATCAATTGATAAAATATTATCTAATGCTAATCAAGTTAATATAAAATTACCATTATTTTTAATTAATAATAATATAGAAAAAACTTGGAATGGGCTCCAACTATCATCAAATAATAATAAAAACTTTGAACACCAATTCCTTTGTTGGTTCGATGGTTTAAAAACACATCGATTACTTAAATACTTTTCAAATTATCCCCTTTAGCCCCTCCAATAAATGAATATAAAATTGGGATGACTACTAAGGTAAGAATTGTGGCTACTAAAAGACCAAAGATTATACTAACCGCTAAAGGTCTCCAATACTCTGCACCACCAGCAATATCAAAGGTCAGTGGAATTAAACCAGAAATTGTTGTAATTGTTGTTAATAAAATTGGTCTTAATCTTGTCTTACCTCCTTCTACTAAAGAATCAAATAAATTTAACCCTTCATCTCTATAATCATTAATTTGACTGATCATTACAATAGCATCATTAACAACAATACCAGTCAATGCAACTACACCGAAAAATGACATCATTCCAAATGGTACACGAGTTATCATTAAACCAAAAATAACCCCGATAAAAGATAAAGGTATCGTAATTGCTATTATAAAAGGTTGTTTTAAAGATTTGAACTGGAATGCAAGAAGAATTAATATAACAAAAAAAGCAATCAACATAGATTTACCTAATGTCTTAAAGCTTTCGGACGTCTCGTCATCTACTCCACCAAAATTTGTAATTATTCCGCTTGGTAGTTTTAATTTTGATATTTTTGATTCAACATCCCTTTGTATGTCAATTAAACTATAATCCTCATATACATCAGCTGAAATTGATATAGTTCTTTTAAAATCTTTTCTATAGATTGAGGCTTGACCTTGCTTAAACTCAATGTCAGCTACACTAGACATTAATTCTAAAGTGTTTTTATTTGTTGGAACTTCTAAATTATTTAAAGTTGAAAAAATATCTTTATCAGTATTTGCTAACTTAACTTTTACTGGAATTTCTTTTGATTCTTGATTAAACTTTGTTACTTCAAATCCAAATAAGGCAGAAGAAATAGTCTGAGCAATACTTTGACTATTTACACCTAGCATTGCAGCTTTATCTTCGTTAATTTTAACTTGAATTTCTTTTCTAGATTTTGATAAACTAGAACGAATATTATATATTCCTCCAATGTCTTTAAAAATTTTTATTATATCTTCAGATACATCACTAATCAGTGATAAATCTTCACCACTTATATCTAAAACCAATCTATCTTCAACGGGTGGTCCTTCTTTTATTAATGAAAAAGAAAAATCAACACCAGGAATATTTTTTACTTTATTTTGTAGAAAAATGATTATTTCATTAACATCACGATCTCTTTCTGATTTATCAATTAAGTCAACGTTTATTTGAGCAACTTCACTTCCTAAAGCGGTTCCTTGACTCAATCTAACATTCTGAACTCCAGATTGCCCTACAGTAGCAGCAAACCTCTCTACTTCATACATGTTAATTAATATTTGTTCAATACTTTCTGTTATTGAATTTGTATAATTCAAATCTGAACCAGGTTCTGTTTCAATATCTATAATGAATCTTGGTTTAGGTACATTTGGGAAAACTTGAACTTTTACTAAATTGAAACTCGATGATGCAGAAAGAAATAAAATAAAAATACCAATTAAAAATGATGAAAAAGTATAAGTTAAAGTTAATTTTCTATTTTTAAGTGCCCAATTAATAATTTTTTTATAGATTTTAGCTCCTATCCAATCACCTGACATTAAGGAATTTTTTGTATTAATTGTCATAAATAATGATGATAAAACAGGTATTAAAAAATGATCTGCAATTGCGGCACCGATTAAAGAAAATATTACAATTTTAGGAATATAACTCATAAATTGTCCCATAATCCCAGTCATAAACATCATTGGTGCAAATGCTGCTATTGTAGTTAAAACTGAGGTTAAGATTGGTGAACCAACTTTATTTATAGCTTTTTTTGATGCATCTTTTTTATTTAAACCAAGCTCCATTTGGCGATAAGTCGCTTCTGCTACAATTATTGCACCATCTACAACAATACCTAAAACCATAATTAATGAAAACATAGTAATTCCAGATTGACTAATATTAAAAATGTATTGAAATAAATATGCAGTTAAAATACTAAATGGAATAGCAAATGCAACTATTAATGCATTTCTTAAACCAATACCAAAATAAAGAGTAATTATAACAAGTATTGCTCCAAATAAAGCATTTTGACTTAATTGAGCAGTAGATTGTTCAGTTTCTTCAGCTAAACGATTACTAAATTCATACTGAATGGCAGGTGGAAAAGAAATTGATAAATTTTCAACTAAATTTTCAATTTCTTTAGATGTTTCTATTATATTAAATCCAACTTTTTTCCGAATTAATAATGTTATTGAATTTATAGTATTAAACCTTGAATAACTTAACTGATCTTCATAAATATCCTTTACAGTAGCAACATCTTTTATTCTTACAATACTTCCATCAGGAAATTTATAAATCATTAAATTAGAAATTGATTCGAGAGAATTAAATTTCCCAACAGTTCTCACTAATAAATCTTGACCATTTAATTCTACAGAGCCTCCTGGCATATTAAGATTATTTGATTGTAGGGCTCTAATGATTCCCTGAATTGGTATATTATGTAATTTTAACAAAGTAGGGTTAACATCGATAGAAATTTCACGATTTAAATCACCAAAAATTGTTACTTCATTAACGCCTTTTATATTTTCAATTTCATCCTTAAAATTTTCAGCTATCTCTGATAATTGATTAGTAGGATAGTCTCCAAATATATTTAAAATTAAAATTGGAACATCATCAAAACTTACCTGAGTAATTTTAGATTTTTCAATTTCATCTATATAATTTGACTCAGCATCGGATACTTTTTCTCGTAATTCATCTAAACTTGACTTCATATCAGATTCTGGAGGAAATCCAACAACGGTATATGCAAACCCTTGCAATGCATATGATCTTATAAAATCAATATCTTCTAACTCTTCTAAACTTTCCTCTAGAGGCTTCAGTATTTCATTTTCAATTTCTTCAGGACCAGCTCCTAAATATTGATTAAAAATATTTGCAACAGGTACTTTTATCTCAGGCACAGCCTCCCTAGGAATTATAAAATAAGAGAAAAGTCCAAGAGAAAATATTAAAAAACATAAAAATGATGATATTAATGGATAATCAATTGCCTTTTCAGTTATTTTCATTCTATTACTCTAAGTTTCGATTCTTTTTCAACTCGCCTTAAACCATCAGTAATAATCTCTATACCTGGATATAAATCACCCACAACTATCATTTTATCATTAATTAATTCACTAATTTTAACATATACTTTTTTTGGTTTATCATTACTAATAGACCAAATAAACTGATTGTTTTTTTCTTTTAAAATAAAACGATTTGAAATCATGTATACTGAATCTGCCTCTGAAACTTCAACGGAAAAATTCATCATCATACCTAACCTTAACTTCTCATTTGGATTTTGTATATCTATATTAATTTTATAGCTATTACTCATTGTAAGTGGTACATAACCAACTTCAGAGATGACTCCACTTAATTCAATATTAGTATTTGATTCAGGATACTTTATTGTAGCTTTTTGGCCATTTTTAAAGCTCATTATCTCCTTGCTTGAAATATTTGCTTCCAACTGTAAATCATCCATTTTTGAAATAATTACAGGAGGCAAAGGCACTGGAGCAGGACTAAATAATTCTCCTATTTGTAGATTTATATGAGTTACTGTCCCACTAAAAGGTGCAATTAAATCTGTACTTTCAAATGCGTATTTTGCAGTAATAAAATTAGATTTAGCATTATTTTGACCTAATTTAGCGTTAAGATATTCATCTTCAGATACAGCATTACTTTTAAATAATCTTTCAATATTCTTTAGATCTCTGTTTGCTTTATTTAGAGCGTTCTCTGCTAATTGAAATTTAGCTTTATAAACATCATTTTTTAAGGATGCTATAATATCACCTTTTTCTAAATAGTCTCCAATTTTACAATTTACAGATACAATTTTACCTGGAACTTCAAACATTAAATTAGCCTGTTGAGCGGACTTTATTTTACCAGTTCCTTTTATTTCTTTTACATATTTTTTTGGCATTAATACTTTTGTTCTAACAGGTATTTGTTTTTCAATTTTTTTTTCATTTTCATCACCATATGACGATGAACAACCATAAAATAAGATGATAATTATATTTAGAACTATTTTTTTCATTATTTAATTCTTTCTGTATTTTCACCAATTGAACGTGAAAGTTTGGCCATTTCTATTTGGTATTCAAATTTTGCCTGAATTAAATTTAATTCGGCTTGATTTAAATTAATCTCTGCGCCAAGTAAGTCTAATTGAGTTGTCATTCCATTTTTAAATAAATCACTTGCAATACTATAGCCTTTTTTAGCTAATTCTAATTTTGTTTCACCTGCATATATTTTCTCCATTGATTCATTCAAATTCAAATATATACTTTTTAGTTCTAGTAATAAGTTATTTTTTAAATCTTCAGATTGATATTTTATTTTTTTTGCATCAGCTTTAGCTTTCATAACTCTTGCTTTGGAGCCAAATCCATCAAAAATTGGTAAACTTAAATTAATTGATAGAGAAGTATTATCTTGAAAATGTTCAAATTCAAATTTAAAATCTTCCTTATTTTTTGATTGTATTTTATGAATAGCTCCTGATAGACTAATACTCGGATAAAATTCAGATAAATATGTTTTTATATTTTCTTTTGATAATAGATAACTTGCTTCTAATTGTCTTATTTGGGATTGATTTTTTAATAATTTTTTTTCATAATTTTCTAAACTAAGTATGTTAAAATTAATTTCTTTAAAACTTCCTATTATATTCAAGTTATCTACATTTTTAATGCCTATAACTAAGCATAATTGTTCTAAAGCTAATATTTTATTTTTTTCAGCATTTTTTAGAAAAGTTTCTTGATCTTTTACTAATGATTCCGCTCTTATTAATTCTAATTCATTTACGTTTCCAGACTCAAATAATAATTCTGTATTTTTAAAATTCGATTTGGCTCTTTCTAATGATTTTTTAAAAACTTTAAAAACTTTCTTTGTTAAAAGTACTGAATAAAATGAAATTTTAATATTTTCTATAACTTTTTCTACTATTTCATTATATGATTCTTCAGTATAAGTATCATAAATCTTTGAAGCTCTAATTGCCGCAAATACTCTACCATCAAAAAGAGTTTGATTGAAATTGATTCCAAATACTCCAGAATAATCTGTTCCCATTGGTAAATCAATCTCACTCATAATTAATCCAGTTGCTTGAAAATAAGATAATGAATCATTTGATACTGGATTACCAAATTGGTCTAAAAGACCTGGAAATATTGGGAAGGAAATTGGCTGTCCAGCTATATTAAAATTTTTGGTTCCTGATGTGAATATTTGAACTTTAGGCAGTGCTGTAGATCGCGCTTCAATTGAATTTGCTCTAGCTTTTTTTAATTCTTCCACTGCAAGATTAATCGAAGGACTATTTTCTAATCCAATTTTTATTAAGCTGTCAAGATTATATTCATTAGATAAAATAAAATTAATAAAAAATATTATTAAATATAATCTGTTCATTTAAATTTTACCCCGTTAAAAGATACATCAAAAATTTGATTAGCTTTTTTTTGATTAAATTCAATTAAATCGACATTGACATGTAAAATATGATAATGAATCATTAGAAGTAATATTTTTGTATGTATTTGAGAATTACCAATCCTTACCTCTATATTTTTTATTTCTCTGCCTAATATTAAAGAAGAAAAGTAGGTCATTTTTTCATAGATATTTTGCATCCTATTGAAAAATTCATTTAATGTTTGATACACTATAACTCTTTTTTTATTAACCATCATTTGAAAAAAATCTCTGTATTTATTAAACAAATCATTTTCTTTAAAGAACTTTATCGTTAATACTAAAATTGATTTAATTTGAGTTAAAATTAATTGTTTTTTATCAATTAGTGATTCCATTTCTTCAATTAATTTTTGAACTTTAGTTTCTATATTCGTCAAAAATAAGTCTTCTTAGTTTTCAAAATAATTATAAAAATTACCTTGCTGAACTCTACTAAACATACAATTTGATTAAGTGTTGCTTTTTCATGGCCTTTTTCAGAAAAAAACTTGAACTGTCTTTTTTATTATTTTTTTATGAAGGAGGTTTTCTTGCTCTTTTCTAATTAAATTTATTTTCATATTTGAATCATTAGTTTATTTAATGAATAGCAAGTACTTAAAATTACCTGGTTAGTAATTCTCAGGTCAAGAAAATAATATTGTTCGTAATATAAAAATTGTCCTATTCTTTTAACCCTGAAGATTTAACGGATATTTATTACAAATAATAAAATTACATATATTGATGGTATTCGATTACATCGAGCTATCACTGCTGGCATTCAAAATGTAATCTCAAGACAAGATTACCTGAATAAAATAAATGTTTTCCCTGTTCCAGATGGAGATACAGGTACAAATATGGCATTTACTCTCACTTCTATCTTAGATGGAACTATTAACCAAGTTCATAATCGTGTTGATGAAATGCTTGAAAAAGTCGCAGATTCAGCAATAGATGGAGCTAGAGGAAATTCAGGTGCAATCCTAGCACAATTTTTTCAAGGATTTTGCGATGGTTCAAATGAAGTAGGAAAGCATACTCCTGAAACCTTCAGTATAGCGATTAAAGTAGGTGCTGATTATGCTAGAGAAGCTTTAGCAGAACCAACTGAAGGAACTATATTAACTGTTATTACAGATTTTTCAAATGAATTAATAAATTTATTAAAAAATAAAAAAATAGATTTTGTACGTTTATTGGAATTGGGAATACAAAAAGCAGAAGAATCATTGCAAAATACACCTAATCTATTACCTATTTTAAAAAAATCAGGCGTAGTAGATTCAGGTGCACAAGGATTTGTTGATTTATTAAATGGAATATTTTATTTTATAAATTCTGGATCTATTAAAGACTTAAAAATTCAAAATTTTTTTTTAGATGAATCAGAAAAGAATAGTAGCGAAATTCATTCTAATGAATTGAAATATAATTTTTGCACTGAATGCCTTATAAATGGTGATGACATAGATCGGAAAAAAGTAAGGGAAGAATTGATGGCATTTGGAGACAGCCTAGTAATTGCTGGATCTAAGTCTAAAGCAAAGATTCATATTCATACTAATGAACCTGCGAAAGTTTTTAATTATTGTAGTAAATACGGTATTGTTTCAGATCAAAAAACTGATGACATGAGTCAGCAACAAGCTTCTGCAGGTGGACAATCTTTACAAAAAATTGCAATTTTAACTGATTCTGGAGCAGATTTACCACCAGAATCTGATAGTTTAAATATTCATGTAGTTCCTGTTAGATACCATTTTGGAAATATTGGCTATATTGATAAAGTTTCTCAATCACCTCAAGAGTTTTTCCAAGAATTAAAAGTAAATCCAATACATCCAAAAACATCACAGCCAACTCCAGGAGACTTCAGAAGACAATATAATTATTTATCCAGTCATTATAAATCTGTCATTTCAATTCATTTATCAAAAAAATTAAGTGGAACATTACAATCTGCACATACGGCATCTAAAAGAGTTCCAGAATCAAGGACTACCCTCATAGATTCAATGACAGCTTCTGTTGCTCAAGGGTTGATAGTTATGTATGCAGCAAAATTAGCAAAAAATAGACTTTCTCATGATGAAATTACGGAAAAAGTACATAAGATAATTCCTAAAACAAAAGTATATTTAGCTATTTATGACTTAACATATCCTGTAAGGGGTGGGAGATTACCTAAATCAGTAAAAGTTATTGCAGATTTATTAAGAATCAGACCAATCCTAACAGCCAAAAATGGAGTAATTGAAAAAGCTGGACAATTATTTGGAACAAAAAACTTAGAAAGTAAATTCGCAAGATTTATTAGAAAAAGACTAGAAGTTTCGAAAAGATATATTATTCAAATAGGCCATTGTAATAATCATAAAGGTGCTGAGTTACTAAAGATATCAATTGATGATTTCAAAAATATAGAGAAAATTTATAATATAGAAATGGGCTGTGCTTTAGGCGTTCATGCAGGTCCAGGATCAATTTCTATCGGAATCCAAGAAATACCAAATGATTAATAATACAATTTTAAATATTTTTTTGAGTTATTTAATTGGTTCCTTTTCCGGAAGTTTATTTCTTGGAAAACTAAAAGGTGTAGACATTAGAAAACATGGAAGTGGAAATGCTGGTGGAACTAATGCATTCCGTACTCAAGGCTTTGTATTTGCCTTAGGTGTTCTAATGATTGACATATTAAAAGGATATATCTGTGCAAAATACATTTCATACTTTATGCTACTAAATTCTGAATATATAGGTACTTCGGAATTAAATATTTTACTCTGTGGTTTATCTGCAATAATTGGACATGTTTATCCAGTATATCATAAATTTAAAGGTGGAAAAGGAGCTGGTGCAGCAATAGGAATGTTATTAGCATTACATCCAACCTCTGTAGGTATTGCATTACTGCATTGGATTATAATTTTAATATTGACAGGATTCGTAGGATTTGGTACTATGGTGGCAGCAAGCTCAATTCCAATTTATCTTTATATCTCTGGTGAAAATTTAACTTTTAATTACTATCCAATTCTTTCTATTTTCTTGGCGTTATTTATTATATTTACTCATAGAAGTAATATATTAAGAATGATAAATGGTAATGAGAACCAATTTGAAAAAGCTATGATAATCAAAAAACTATTTAATTAATCATCTTTACTATCAGATATATGTAATTGAGGGGTCGAGGAATAAGGGTTAAAACCAATATCAAATCCAATTGTTCCAATTCCAGATAAAAAGAATCTAAATCCAACTCCATAGCTTTTCAAAGCTTTAGCTTCTAAAAATTCATCTAAATATATCGTTCCAATACCAATATCAATAAACCATATATTGTCTAACCCGAACTCGAATCCATCAAAAGACTTTTTTTCTACAAGAGTAAATTGAAATTCTAAGGAATGAGAAAATAACTGATTTGCTCTTATTTTACTTTGAATTTCTGCAGGATTACTATTAGGATATCGATTATATCCTCTTACAAAATCTTCACCACCTAAACTATGGTAATTAAAAATAGGAATATGATTAGGATTCTGTAATAACAATTTAGATTTTAGATTAATTGTAAAATCTTTAAAATCTGAAATTTTAAAATGCTTATTTATCTCTAAAAATAAATTTGAAAATGACTTTGAGCTATTTATTCCAATATTTTGATTAAAATTGAATTTTAGAAGAGTTCCTTTTGTAGGATCAATTATAATATCTCTAGAATCGAGCGAATAAGTTAATTTTATTCCAATATTTTGATATTCTTGAATAATCTCAGTCTCAATATAATTACTAAAGTCAATTTTATTATTAAAAAAACCTAAATTAAAATTAAAATTATTTTTCAAACCAATATGAAAGCCTACTCCAAATTGAAAACCTTTAATAATATTTTTAAAATCATTTTCTATACTATTATCGTACCAAAATAATTGCTCATATTTTTGAAAAAAATTAATTTCAGATGAAATGTGATTACCAAATATCCAAGGATCAGAAAAATTAAAAAAGTACAAGTGTTTATTACCAAACATAGTTCCAGCTTCAAATTTTCTATTTTTACCATTTAAATTTAAAATACTGAATGCTAATCCATATGAAGTCCCCCCATTTTTATTTGATTCATCAATATCAACTAATGGTAGCAGATAATATCTAAATATCTCATTTACATGAATTTGGTAAATATTATTTATTTGATTAATTTCAACAAATGAAAAAATTCCAAGGTTATATAATCTATTTTCGTCTTCAATTCTTAATGAATCTGAAAATTCAGAATGGATTGGATGCATTATTTCACGGAAAATAATATAATCTTGAGTTATATTATTTCCTTTAATTTTAATTTCAGTTATATTTTCCGAAAATAATAGGAATGTTGTAAAGATTAATAGATTTATATATTTCATAGTTTATAAAAAAAGAAAAGCCCTTTAAATTAAAAGGGCTTTTCATTGTAATATAAGAATATATTTTATTTTTTTCGTGCCATAGGAGACTTTGCAACATCTCCATCTTTATCAATAAAATAAAGATATCCTTTTTCTCTAGTTACGCCTGTTGATAAAACTACCTCGGTATTTCCACCTTCTTGGCTTCCTCTTGCCATTTTAGATCGACTGACATCCCCATTTTTATCTAAATAATATAGATACCCTTTTTCTTTTTTAATTCCGACTTTTTTAACTTTATCGGCCATTATACCTCCTATTGTGTATTAAAGTGCAGAGTTATCTTACCCTATTATTCTAATGTTTATCTACTTAGTTTAACAAGCTATTTTTTTTATTAAACTATGTAGTTAAATGAGTGATAATCATTACTGAAAATCATCTAAATTAAAACTTTAGATAATTCAATCTTCTGAAATTCTATCTAATTCATATTTCCAAGAAACATCATCTATACCAGTTGAAGTTATATAAACTTTATCTTTATTCATTGAAAGATGATTAATAGTATTTGGGGCAAAAAAGTCACTTATTAAAACTCCAGGAAGATTTTTAAATATAATTTTCACTTCAAAATTATTTGTATTCTCAATTGGATAAAATTGCTTTACAGTCCAATTACCTTTTTTTAAAATATTACTTAATTTTAAACTTTTATCATTTTCTGCTTCGTTCATAATTTTCCATAACTAATTTAAATTCTGCAAAATTTTTACATTGAAAAAAAGGAGAATACTTAATATTCTCCTTTATTGTACATGTCTTTGAAAATCCATAATTATGGCCTGGATAAATAACTGTAGAAGTTGGTAATTTCAAAAATTTTTTATATATTGAATGATATAAATCTTCAATTTTACTCGCTGAACTTATTGTTCTACCAGTACGACCTACAAAAACAGTATCTCAACTAAATATAAACCCTTCGTCTAAATTCCAATAACACATACAATCTGGATAATGACCTGGAGTAAAAATTGCAGTAATTATGTTGTTTCCTATGTTAAAAATCTGATTATTAGATAATTTAATATAATTACTATTCAATTTTTTTACGGGCATTTTATAACCAAAAACTCTAATATTAGGAAATTTAAATATAAAATCATCTAAATATGCAATATGATCATAGTGAGTATGTGTGATTAATATTTTTTCTAAAACTAGATTGTTTTCTTCAATAAATTCAAATATCTTTAAAGGTTCAACGGATGGATCTATAACTGCTGCTCTTAATGACTCCTGACACCAAAGAACATAGCTAAAATTTTTATCATATCCGCCTTGAAATGGTTTAACTTTCATTATAATCCATAAAATCAGTAAAAAAATTGGACATATGTTTCAGTTCACATATTTTTTTAATAAGAGAATTACTTTTTGATATTTCTCTATGTTCGTATAGTCCTGATAAAAATAATTGAGATTTTTTTATTTTTTTACTGAGCTTTATTGATTCTGTATAAGGAACCATAGAATCGTTTGCTCCATGCATTAAAAATACCTTATAATTAATTTCATTACAAACATTTGAAGGTGAAATATCTTCAAGCTCTTCTTGATATACAGTTTTCATTTTTTCTGTTAACTTTTTTATAATTTCAGTTTGATTTGAATTTAAAATATCAAACATAATTTTTTTTTGGTCCTCTGGAAGTCTCCTTAATTCATTATTTGATTCTACTATTTTATTTTTCACTCTTAATCTAAGAACTTTCTCCATTTGACTTGTGTCAAAACCGGCATCTATACCTGAAAGAAAATTATGAAATAATACAATCAAGCCCCAATCATTTGGTTTTATAAACTCTTCATTACCATTACTAATAATTCTTCCAGAAAGTAAAAATTCTATACTTGAAGCTAAACTAAAATATGTTCCATATGTTAAAATTGATTTTGGTAAAAAGTTTTTGACCATAGTTTTTGTTAATGCTTTAATCAGTAGCCCCCCGCCAAAACTAATACCCGCTGGAACTATATTTTTTTTATAGTTTTCTTTTACAATAAGTGAATAAAAATGAGAAATTAAATTAATAGTATGGTTACTAATCTCTAATTCAGTTAATTTTGGTAGTTGTGGTATATAAACTTTTATTCCACTTTTTGCCAAAGCTAAAGCAAGATTTATCATAGCAGGATGTTCTTCTCCATATGGAGACGCACCATGAAATAAAATTACTTCAAATCTTCTTATGTTTTTATTGGGATATACTTCTAAATATGGAATTTGTTTCTTTTTTAAATCAGTATAGTATTTTTGTATAACATTATTTGAATTTGGAACATAATTATTAGTTTTAATTAATCCAAAAATAAGTTTTAAAGATGCTATCCTATTTGAAAAACTAATTATATCGTTCCAATTTATTTATATAAGTGATATCAAAATTATGAACAATTTTTCCGCCTAAAAATCCTGTATAAAAAACCATCAAAGTCATCAATAAAAAAATTAATCGTTTTATAATTGATAATTTTTTTTTTGGATATTTTAACCTCATATATAATAAAAAAAATGAAAATATTAATCCAAAAATTGTAACTAATGTTCCCATACCTTCATGATTTTCTAATAAAACAATTATTTTATCACTATCTCCTATATTTAGTTTTGCTGCATCACCTGTGAATGCAGAGAAGATTGAGAATATTGATGCGATTATAAATATAAGTAGAGGAGTATTTTCATTAATCCAATTTAATTTATATCGTAAAATTTCAAATAAAAATGCTAAAAAATAAAAACTAATAGGGAAATGTATTAAAAACGGGTGAAAATCCATTATCATAAATTAAAACTTAAAGTTATACCATTCATTACACCATATTGTCCTATATTTCTAATCCCATATGCTAAATTGTAGCTCTTAAGATTGAGATTAAATCCTAATCCTAATCCACTATAAATATTTTCAATAGTTGACCCAGTATGATATTTCAATTTATCATTGGTAAAACCTAATGAAAAATCAAAATAAGAATTAATATTTAAAATTATCGAAAATATAATTTCACTCTGCTTTACACCTCTAATATCAATGGAAAGCTCGCCAGGGAAATAAATAGGTTTATAAAATATACCAATTAAGGAATATATTTTATCTTCATCATCAAAAGAATGATTTAAAACAAATCCAATTCCTAATCTTTTTTCTAATAATTGAGTTCTTAATCCAAATTTTGTAACTAAAATAGATTTAGAAAAATTTTCTATATTTCTATTTAGATAACCAATTTGAAGTCCTAAAGATAAAATTTCTTCAAAAGTAGATTTAATTGAAAGATCAACCTTTAAATCATTTGCATTGAAATTTTTATTAGTAACAAAATCTTCAAGTCTACCATAGTCTATAACTGTTGTATTAATCTTAATTAAATAATTTTTAAAATTTTGAGAAATAAAAATACTATTTAATGATATATCGCCAGGTATTTGAATATTAGAAAATGATACAACATTAAAAATAGGTAATGCTGCAGGATTCAACTGATGATAAATATTTGAAGATGCTGAGCCACCGTTCCAGCGTGCTAAATTAATTGAATTTTGTGGAGACTCAATAAACCCTGATCCAAAGACTAAATTAAATAAGAAATATAAATTAAATAGGTTCTTCATTATTACTAATCTCTAATTCTTCTTTTGACCATTGTTCTAAAATTAATTTATTCCTTCTTTTTTTTATAAAATAGCCAATAACTAAAATTAATGGTAAACATGTAAAGAGAATATTAGAGGATTTTAATAAAAACATCCACTTAAAATTTTTATTTAAATATTTCTCATATTTATAAGTTAATTCAAGCATTGAATCAGATGTAATTTCATAAAAATGAGTTTCAAAAGTATCTTTACTTTTATTACTTTGAATAATTTCAATTAATTTATTTTTACCATAAAAATGAATTATAGTATAAATTGCTACCGCTGATTGAGCATATGCTAAACTTGCATGAATCCTATTAAAAGAATTGAAACTTTTTAATGTTTCAAGTGAAAATTGTTTTTTTTCTAAAAGTGCAGATGATATATGGATTTTTTTTGTAACTGTAAGCTCATCTGCCCAATAACTAGCAAATCCTTCAATAAACCACTTAGGTAAAATATTATAATTTGGTGTTCTAAATAGATAAATATGATTCAATTCATGACTTAAAATTTCATACAATCTATTATAAGATATTTTTCCTAACTTAGTTCCTTTTATTACAATTCTTGATGGGTTCTTTTTTGCAATCCCAACACCCCACTCAGGCATAGGCCCTTTTGCTAATTTTTTAAACTTATTGATATTATTAGTTATAAATATTTCAAAAGGGAATTTCTTAACTTGCCCAAACTCTTTTACTAATTTATTGATATCATTTTGGATGAAAATAATATAATCTTGTATATATAAATTAGTTTTTTCGTCAAAAAAAAGATTACAATCCCCTATATCTGTTTCGAATTCTAATGAAAATGAAATCGAAATAAAAAGCATATACGTTATGAAAATCTTCATAAAATAGAAATAGGATCTACATCTAATTGAACCTTAACATTTTTAAAAGTATTATCTAGCATTGATAAAATTTGCACTCTAAGATTTTGATGTAAAATATGTGGCATATTTATTTCATATTTTATTATTAAGTGGTATCTCCATGAATTTTTAATTTTTTCTATAGGGGCAATTGAAGGACCTAAAATCTGTAATCCTTCAACTTTTTCTAATAAATTGTAAATATAATAAATTCTTTTTTTAACTTCTAATTTATCTAAACCAGAGCAAATAAATCTAGAAATTCGTGAAAATGGCGGATAAAATAATTCATTTCGCTGTGCAATTGTTGTGTTATAAAATTGTTTTAAATTTTGATGAGCTGCCAAAGAAATACTAATTTCTTTTGGATTAAAAGTTTGAATAACTGCTTTTCCAGGCTTTTTATGTCTACCCGAACGTCCTACAACTTGATAAATAAGTTGAAAATTTCTCTCTCCAGCCCTAAAGTCAGGCATAAATATTCCTGTATCAGCATTTAAAACACCTACTAAAGTAACATTAGGAAAATCTAATCCCTTTGCAATCATTTGTGTACCAAGCAAAATATCCGCTTCGCCATTTCCAAATTTTTTTAATATTTTTTCATGACCACCTTTAGATTGAACAGAATCAATATCCATTCTTAATATATTTAAAGAAGGAAAGATTTGAATCAATTCTTCCTCAATTTTTTGCGTCCCAGAGCCTAAAAAATGAATTTCATTACTACCGCAGAATTTACAACTTATTCCTTTTTTTTCTTTAAAATCACAATAGTGACAAATTAACTTATTAACTTTCCTATGATATGTTAAGCTAACTGAACAATTAGGACAATTTCTTATTTTACTACAACTTAAGCACTGCTGAACGACTGCATAGCCTCTTCTATTAAGCATTAAGATTACTTGCTCATTTTTGTTCAAACAATTTTGTATTGAAATTTTAAGTTCAGAACTTAAATATGAATTGAAATTTTCATTTTTTTTCATTTCTTCCATCATATCAACCATCTTAATGGAGGGTAAACTAGCGTTACCATATCTATTTTTTAGTTTAGTCCATGTGACTTTTTTAGTAATTTTTTGATAATACATTTCCATGCTTGGTGTAGCACTACCTAAAACAATAGGTATATTTGCAAATTTAGCTCTCATTAATGCTGTATTACGTGCATGATAATATGGAGATACTCTATCCTGTTTATATGAATAATCATGCTCTTCATCAACAATTATTAAACCTAGACTTTTCATTGGAGTAAATAAAGCACTTCTTGCTCCTATAATAATTGAAAATCGTCTTTTTTTAATTTCTTTCCAAGTCCAAGATTTTTCTGCAATTGTTAATTTACTATGCCACATTGCAATTTTATCACCAAAATAGGACTTAAATCTGGCAGAAATCTGAGGTGTTAAAGCAATTTCAGGAACAAGAATAATTACTGTTTTATTTTTTTTAATCACAGATTCAGCTAATTTTATATAAAGTTCTGTTTTACCTGAGCCAGTAACACCATGAATATAATTAATAGAAAAAAAATTATTTATAAAGTTTTTCTTAATTTTATTAAATGATTTTTCCTGTTCATTATTTAACTCAATATGAGTAAAATTTTTATTTGGAAGTTGATTTAAGCGGTTAAAAATCTGATTTTTAAAAGAAGTTTCAATATATCCTTTCTCTTCCAATTTTTTACAAATAGAAGAAGCAGATTTCGAAACTATTCTTAGTGAGGAAATAGGAACGGGTTCATCTATTTTAGATAGTAAATTTAAAATTGCTCTTTGAGCATTAGCACTTTTTGATAGTATACTTATACTTTTAAGTCCGAAGTTCGTAATTTTTACATATCCTATTCTTTTTAAGTTTAGATTTTTTTTAAAACTTAATGGAATTGCAGACTTAATTACCTTACCTATAGAACAAAAATAATAAAATGAGATCCAATTTAAAGTTTCCCAGAGATCTTTAGGTATTGATAGGTCTTTTTCTAATCGACCTTTTAATTCATAAATATTACCATCAAACCTTGTTTTATCAGATATATTAATGACAAATCCAATTCTTTCTTTATTTCGAATTGGAGCTAGTACGCATGAACCAATTTTTATTTGATTTTTTAAACTTGCTGGAATTACATAGGTAAAATTTTTAAAACTCGTTAAAGGAAATGCCACTTGAGCATAATTACTATTTTCTTTACGTAACAAGTTTGATTATATGTTAATAAAGTTTATTTTTTAGCTTGATCTAAAATTGTTTTTAATTCATCTTTTTGATGAAGTTCAACAACAATATCACATCCGCCAATAAATTCACCATTTACAAACAATTGTGGAATTGTTGGCCAATTTGAATATTCAGATAATTTTACTCTTATTGCTGGATCTTCTAAAACGTTAGTTGTAGAAAAATCTTTACCATAATGTTTTAAAACTTGAACAACAGTATTAGAATAACCACACATAGGCATCTCTTTTGTTCCCTTCATAAATAACTTGATTGAGGTTGTTTCTATTTCCTGTTTTATTAGATTAAAAAGTACGTCCATTATATTTCCTATTAATTTTATTAAAGAATTTGAATGTTACCATCGTCTTAAATTTAAAGTGGATAAATATGCTATTACAAGAATTGGCATTTTTATTGAAAAGATTTTAGCTAAATTATGTTTATATTTAAATTTAGATACTAAGAAAATAAAAAATGTATTATATTCAATTAACTTTTTATATCATTTTATTACTCTGTTTTACATTCAGCAACAATCAGTCAAAAGACGAAATAGAGCAACTAATCGAGAAATTTCGAGTTGAAAAAAATCTTTCCAACTATGAAAGTGCCGATAAGTTAGCAAAACAAATTATCTCTGAATTAGAATTGGAACCAAATCTTGAAAAAGAAAATTTTGCAAATTATTTGTTAGCTTTTGCAGATTTTTATTTTGAAATAAAAAAAGATTCAATTGCAAATATTCTATATTTTAGATCTGCTAAAATATATGAAAGCGAAATTCTTAGATTTCAATCAAAGTTAATAAATCCATTAATAGGTTTAGATAATATTTATATAGCATCTAATGATACATTTTCTGAAAGCCCTTATTCTATGATTATAAAGGAATTAAATGATTCTTTAAGAATGAATTATAATGATACAAGTTTTTTCCATCCTTATGGTGCTTGGTTTCCTGAAATAAGATATGTTGGAGTATTAAATGATACTTCTCCAAAATTAGATGAAACTAATGTTGAGGCTATTGAATTAACAAATATAGCACTATCATATTATGATAGAGGATTATTTAAAGACGCTGCAGAATTACTTTCTCAAGCAATAGTCTTAGATGAAATTTTTCTAAATCATGAATTCTTAACAAATCAATTATTTTCAAATAAAGATTCTACAAATTCGTTTATCAATGAAATTTCTAATCTTGATAGTATATCCCAACTTTCGACTGAAAAAAAGTTTATTCTAGGATTAGCAAATCTTAGTCAAGATAATTACGAGAAAGCTTATAACCTAATTAAAGGATTCCAATTAAATTATCCAAATGAACTTAGGCTTGACCTATTACTTGGAGATATTCACTTTGGAATGAAGAATTGGTTTGAATCTCTTATTTATTATCATAATGCAATTCAAAAATCTCCAAAAAATATTCATGCAAAAATTGGATTTTCCTTAAGTATGATGCATAGAGGAGATTTTCAAGGTGCGCGCATTGTTCTTGAACAAATTATTCTAAATAAAATTCTTGATTATAGAGTATACCTTGCATTGGGAAAAATTTATGCAATGGAACAAAAAAATATTTTAGCTATAAAACAATTAAAAAAAGCTCTCGAATTACACAAGCAAAATGCTGAAATTCATTTTCACTTAGGAAAAGTTTTTCTAAAAATTGGTAAATTAAGTCAAGCACTAGATTTTTTTACAAAAAGTACAATATATGAAAAAGAAAATGGTGAGTATCATTATTATTTGGGCCAAGTCTATGAGAAAATTTTAAAGTTAGATGAAGCAATAAAAAATTACAAAATAACTCGAAAATTTTCTCCCGAAAATATTGAAGTAAATAGAAAATTAGGTTTATTACTTTTTAACAAAAAGCAATACAGAAATGCTGTTGAACCACTTAGAAATTATATTATAAATTTTCCTGATTCTACTAGAATTTTATCAATTTTTAGTAATGTTTTATTACAAGAATCAAGATACCCGGAGGCAATTGATGGATTCTCAAGACTTATTGAAAAAGAACCTAACGATATAGATAATTACTTAAAGTTAGCAGACGCATATAAACAGATGGATTATTTTCAAGAAGCAATGTATGTGTATGAAAAAGCTTTAAATTTCAATGATGAGTCCTCAAAAATTTATAATGAGCTAGCATTAACTACGTATGAGTTAGGATACTACGAAAAAACTATTAAGTATTTATTAGAATCAATGAATTGTGAAAATCCTGATTTTAATACAAACTATCTTCTTGGACTTGCATATGGAAATCTTGGAAAATCATTTCAGGCAATTTTGGCATTTAATCAGGCAAAAATTCTTAATCCTCAGGATAAAAAAATATCATTTCAAACAGGTGTATTATTAATGGAATTATTACTTTTTGAAGATGCACTTACTAAGTTTAATTTATATGCTAATCAATATCCAGATGACGCTTTAGTGCATTTTTTAATTGGTAAATGTTTGTATAAATTAGGAGAATATGAATCTGCAATTACATCATTTCAAAAAGCTCTAATATTTGATAATCAGGACGCTGATTCTCAGTATTATATTGGACTTTGCTTAAAACAGATTGGGAATTTAGATAATGCTGCAATTGCCTTAAAAAAAGCGACTCTTTTAAATCCAGATGAAGAAATTTATCATTTTGAAATTGGTCAGCTTTACTTAGCTATTGGTAAATTAAGACTTGCCTATAATGAAGCTAACATCTTAAAACTCATAGGTTCTACTTATTTTGATACATTAAATTCTTTAATAGAATATAATAATGCTGAAAAGGATAGTTCTCTAGAACAAATTAATAACTTAGATTAGTTTAATAATTCAGCAGATTTATCAATTAAAGCTTTTTCTGCTTCTAAAAATATACCATCTGATTTTGCTAATACTTTTAAATCTTCAAGTATACGATTTTTTTGATTATCTGAAAAATTAACTTTTAAAAAATCCATTAACTGATAAAAGGTAATTTGCTTATCATTTAATGATAAGGCGTTAAACCAATTTAAGGATTCAGTAATAATATTCCACAAATTTAAATTATCAACCTTTTTAAGACTTTCATTTATACAGTTTTCTATTTTATCTGATATAACAATCATTTCTTCAGAAGCTAATTTCTGATCTGTTTCAGATGCAAAATAGAGAAATATAAATGCAACTCTATGTGCATCAGTTAAACTTACAGGCTTACTCATAATACTCCTCGATTAATATAAATAGTTGCATTCTTCACGGTTAAATTTTACTAAAGTTTTCTACAAAATAAATAGAATTGATTTCTGTTCTTATATTTATGTTTTTTATAATCTAATCAATAATAATGTTCTTACAAATTAATACTATCTATTGTATAAATATTATTTAAATTTATTTATTTTTGATAGTTCTAAGAATTTATCAACAACTATTTGATTACCTGCGACTAATCCTGGTCTAGTTAGTGTATTTTTTTTATTGTAAATAATTTCTTTACTCTCTGTAGATAATAACTTACCACCAGCTTCATTTATCAAACAATGGCCTGCGCATATATCCCACTCATTTTTTGGCTGCAGAGATCCTACGAAATCACCTTGATTTGCTGCTACCATAGCCAGTTTAAGAGCAATACTTCCAAATGGCACTAACTCTTTAAATTCAGATTTATAAGGTTCCCATAATCCTTTTTTAGTCTCTGATCGGCTATTTAAAATATTAAGCTCAATTAAATTATTTTTTTGACAAATAGTAGATTTTTTATCATTGAATTTCATTCCTAATCCTTTTATTGCAGTGTATAAATCTTTTGTAATTGGATTGTATATTACTCCTAAAATTGGTTTTCTATATTCTATTAGGGCAATACTAACTGCAAAGTTGGGTACTCCTTCAATAAATTCTTTTGTTCCATCTAGTGGGTCAACAACCCAAACCCGATCTTTATTTAATCTTTCTTTAGAATCTCTTGTTTCTTCAGAAAGCCAGCCATAATCAGGATATCTTTCAGTAAAATATTTTTTTAAATATGAATCAGTTAGTAAATCTACTTCGGTAACAGGATTTCCTTTTCCTTTTTGATTTACTTCATATTCAGAAAGATAAAAACTACTAATAATTTTACCAGCATTTTTTACTGCTTTAATTGTGTCTTTTAAAATAGAATTCATTAATATATTATTTTTTATAAACTGGCTATAAATTATTTCAATCTCACCACTTAAACCTTTAAAAATTTTCATGATTTTATAATATTTAATAAAATCAAATCTAAATTACTTTCGAATAAAAAAATCATTATTTTTATTTAAAAAAAATTTATTAGAGAATCTTATCAAATTAATTCTGAATTAAATCGTTACATAATTAATTTTAATCATTTAGAATCTGTTAACGTGTAAGTAATAGATTATTAATTGTATTTCTATCATTATTTTTAATTTTAAGGAGTATTTTACATGCAGGCACTTGCCTCAGAATTAGAATATAAATTACTCAAATCAGAATCTAGTCTCTATCCATCACATATCCTTTCTGAAAGGCAAATATGTGATTTAGAATTAATACTAAATGGGGGTTTTTACCCCTTAAATGGATTTTTAAATCAAGATGATTATCAATCTGTTTTAGATAATATGAGACTTCATAATGGTTCAATTTGGCCAATACCTATTAATCTTGATGTTAAAGAGAAATTTGCAAATTCAATAAAATTAGGTGATAAAATTACACTTAAAGATAAAGAAGGGTTTTCATTAGCAATTTTAGATGTTTCGTCTATTTGGATACCAAATAAAGAAGAAGAAGCACAAAAAGTTTTTGGATCAACAGATATAAAACATCCTGCAGTAAATTATTTAAATAACGAAGTACAAAAATTTTATATTGGTGGTAAAATTCGTGGAATTTCATTACCAAAACATTATGATTATCCCAATTTACGATTAACACCTCTACAACAAAAAAAGATTATAGATAAAAATAAATGGAATAGAGTTGTTGCATTCCAAACTAGAAATCCAATGCATAGAGCTCACGTAGAAATTACAAAACTAGCTGCTCAAACCGAAAATGCAGGACTATTAATACATCCAGTTATAGGCATGACTAAACCCGGTGATGTTGACCATTTTACTCGTGTTCGTTGTTATCAAGAAATTATAAAAAAATATCCAAATAATTCTGCAACTCTCTCTTTACTTCCATTAGCTATGAGAATGGCAGGCCCAAGAGAAGCTATTTGGCATGCATTAATTCGAAAAAATTATGGCTGCACACATTTTATTGTTGGCCGCGATCATGCAGGTCCAGGAAATGATAGTAATGGAAATCCATTTTATGGTCCATATGATGCCCAAGATTTAATGAAAAAGGTTGAAGATGAAATAGGAATCAAAATGGTACCTTTTAAAATGATGGTCTTTGGTGAAAAAAGTCAATCTTATATACCAATTGATAATGTCCCCAAAGGTGAAAAAACTCTAAATATTTCTGGAACAGAATTAAGACGTAGATTAGATTTAGGCTTAGATTTTCCACAATGGTTTTCATACCCAGAAGTTGTTAAAGAACTTCGAAAATCTTATCCCAAAAAAATCAAACGTGGATTTACGGTCTTCTTTTCAGGTTTATCTGGCTCTGGTAAATCAACATTAGCTAATGGCTTGATGATAAAACTGCTAGAAGACGGTAGAAGGCCTGTTACATTATTAGATGGTGACATTGTCAGAACTCATTTATCTAGTGAATTAGGATTTTCGAAAGAGCATAGGTCTGTGAATGTTCGACGTATTGGCTATGTAGCAAGTGAAATTACAAAAAATAATGGAATTGCTATTTGTGCTCCAATTGCTCCTTATGAAGCTGATAGACAATTTAACAGAGAAATAATCCAATCATTTGGAGGATATATTGAGATTCATGTTAATACGACCTTAGCAGTCTGTGAAGAGCGAGATGTAAAAGGACTGTATGCACTAGCACGAGAAGGTAAAATTAAAGAATTTACAGGTATCAGTGACCCTTATGAGGAACCAATTAATCCAGAAATTATCATTAATTCTAGTGGTGAAGAACCTGAAATATTAGTTGATCAGATTCTCAGTAAACTCAAATATTTTGGGTATATTAATTAAATAAAGATATAAATATATTTTTATTTTATTTTTCAGATTTTTTCTGTTTGAGTTTTTAACCACTCCAAATCTTTACCCAACAGAGATGGTGATATTTTATCCCAGACTTTTTGATGATAATCATTTAACCATTCAATTTCTAAATCATTCATCATATCCAAATCCAATAAATTTTTATCAAATGGTACCATGGTTAAATCTTCGAAACCTAAAGTATTTAAACTCCCTGGAGACTTCTTATCAACAACTAAAACTAAATTCTCACATCTAAATCCATATGTATCTGCTTCATAATATCCTGGTTCATTTGAGATAACCATACCATTTCTTAATGGCACCTTACTTCCTTTTTTACCGATACCTTGTGGACCTTCATGAACATTCAAAAAACTTCCTACTCCATGCCCTGTTCCATGATCATAGTCCATCCCATATTGCCATAAAAACTGACGTGCTAATGGGTCTAGCTGCATCCCAGATGTTCCTTCTGGGAAAATAGCTCGGCCAAGTGCTATGTGTCCTTTTAAAACTAAAGTAAATGCTTTTTTAGCAGAATCGCTCGGTTTTCCAATTGCGATAGTTCTAGTCACATCAGTGGTACCATCCAAGTATTGTCCTCCACTATCTACTAAATATATTGAATTCATTTTCATCTTTGCAGGAATATCTTCATTAGAATGCTTATAATGACACATTGCAGCATTGCCTGCGACAGCAGAAATTGTATCAAAACTAATTCCCATAAATTTATCACCTTGTTTACGAAAATCTTCTAACTTATCAGAAAGTGCCCCTTCATCAAGTAACTTACCATTTGTAACTTTTCTTTCAATCCAGGCTAAAAATTTAGAAACTGCAACAGCATCACGTACATGGCAATCACGCATCCCTTGAGCTTCGACCTTATTTTTACATGCTTTTGGCAAAGTACATGGATCTATAAAATGTGTTACTTTTGCACCGCTAGATTTCATGCAATCAAATAACCATAAATTTCCTTTATTCATATCAAATCCGATTTTTTTACCGGAATGGCTTGATATTCTTGACTTTAATTCATTCATTGAAAAAACGTTTACACCAGAACCTACATGTAAATCAAATCCTTCAGGGATTTTTGACTCTTCAATAAATAAATCAACATCACTATTTGAATAAATCATCAGATGAGAAAGTAATACAGGATTACAAGGAACATCATTTCCACGTATATTTAAAAGCCAGCATATCGAATCTAAAGCTGTTATCAAAACTCCATCTAAATTATTATCTTTTATTTTTTTTGCAATATCATTACGCTTTGATTCACAGGATTTACCAGAATATTTCTCATCTAATAAAATAGCCTTATCAACTATTTTTTTTGGTCTATTTTCCCAATTTATATCAATAGGATTATCCTCTATAGCTATAAATAAATGTCCATTATTTAATATTTTTTTTGAACTTTCTAGCCAATTATTAGTGTGTAATTTGGAATCATAACCAATTTTTCCTTCACTATCTATATTCGCTTCAATCCATTTTAAATATGGATTCTCAATTAAATGTTTAATTTCAAAATATTTTCTATCCACTTGATTTCCAACTTGGACTGTATAACGACCATCAACAAATATCGCGGCTTTATCTATTGTTACAACGGCAACACCAGCAGAGCCATTAAATCCTGTTGCCCACTCAAGTCTTTCATTCTGAGGAGGGAGATACTCTGACATATATTCATCATCATGTGGAATTATAAATGCATCTATTTTTTTTGATTCCATCCAAGAACGAATTTGATTTAGTTTTTGTGAAATTTTATTATCCATGTAAGCCTACTTTTTTATACAAAATTTATAGTTGAAAATTAAAAATATTTTTGCAATTTTGGATGTAATAATCTTTTAAAATTTTACTGTAAATGCAGATATTTTATGTTTTTTACCTTTGACATAAAATGGAGGAAGCTCTTTTGTTATTTGATTTGAAGATAAATTATTTTTAGTGTTTTCTGAAATAATAATTTCTTTTGCATTTGCAAAGGAGCAAAGTCTTGCAGCAAGATTTACATTATCTCCAATTACAGTAAAATCAGATCGAACTTCTGACCCTATATTTCCACTAATTACTTTACCTGAATTTATTCCAATTCCGATTTCTATTGGATGAGTTAATATCTTATTTAATTCTTTTAATTTATTTTGCATTTCAATTGCTGTTTTTACAGCTTTTTCTTCTGCATTTTTAATCTCAATTGGAGAGCCATATACTACCATCAATTCATCTCCAACAATTTTATCCAATGTACCTTCATTTTTGAAAATGATTTCTATCATTTCTGTGAAATAATGATTAAGTAATTCAACAACCTCATCTGGTTCAATTTTTTCAGATAGCGTAGTAAAACCTCTGATATCAGCAAAAAGAATAGTTGCATTTATTAACTTTCCACCCATAGCTAGTTCTAACTTGTCTTCAATAATTTGATCAACAATAGATTCAGATACATATCTTTTAAATGTATTTCGGACTCTTAATTCTTCTGTAATATTTTCAAGGCCTATAATTACACCAATTGCAATCTGATTAGAATCAATCAAAGGACGAGCAGTAAAATTGATATTTTTTTGTCCATTATCAATATTCAGTAATATATTCTGTTCTAATACTGATTCACCAGTTTCAATGCATTTAGTTGTTAGCTCAATCAAGCGATTATTATTTTCAAATAGAAATAAATAAGAATGATTTAAAAGTTCATTCTCTTTTTTTTCAAGGATTTTAATTGTATTTTCATTAACAGAATCAACCTCACCTATTAAATTTAAAGTTATTATTCCACTACCAATACTACGAATAATATTTTTTACAGATTTTTTTTCTTTTTCTAAATTTTGAATGAGGAGCATATTTTCAATCGCAATCCCTGCCTGCATAGATATTACTTCTAAAATATGACTATCCTCTACAGAAAAATGAATTATACCAGACCTGGTTTCTTTCTCTCCCAAAATTAAAAATCCATGAACTTTTTGAGGCCCTACTAAAGGAGAAACCAATAGATTTTTCCATCCTAACTTAGTTAATTTTTTATCTTTTACATCATTTTTTATTAAAACAGATTTCTTGTACGAACATATTTTAAATGGTTCAAAATTTGTTGTAAATAATTCAGTTCTTAATTTAGAGTCATCAGGATGAATTGAAGCTCCTATCTTACATATTGGAGAACCTGTTTGACATAAGTAAATCACACCACCACTTGCATTTAATAAGCTAACAGCTCTAATAAGTAAATCCTCAAAAAGCTGGTCTTCACTATCTGAAGATTGAATTAATTTACCTGTATCAAAAAAGGTTTCAAGTTCAAATAATGTTTTATTAAGTTTTTCTTTTTGTGAAATTAACGAATTTAAAAGAGAGGAGTTTTTTAATGAACTTGAAAGACAATTTCCCATAATCTGAATTAACATTATGTCAGTTTTAGTAAAGTCTTCCTTAGAAAACTTTTTACTTAAAACAATTATTCCTAATAACTCGTCTGAAAATATAAGAGGTATTAAAATTTCAATATTTTGTGTTTTTAAGTGATTAATAAATTTTGACTTAGGCCCTTTAAATGAAATTGAATTGACAAATTTTGTATCTAGATTCATTAGAAGGTTTTCTTTGGTGTGTTCAGAAATCGAAACTGATTGATTTAATTCAGTATTTCTCTGAATAAATAAATCAAAATTATTTGAATTATTTTTTTTAATGTAAATTCCACCATATGACAATCCAAGTGAGCCTAAAATTAGGTGAAAAACTGGACGAGCAATCTTTTCAAAATGAGTAGATTTCGTTAGAATTCGACTTAATTCATAAAGTGACTCTATATGATATTTATAAAGAAGGTCGTTCAGAATTTATATAAAAAAAATTTAAAGAGAATCAACGCCTTCAGATTCGGTTCCAAATAATGTTGAATATTGAGTAAGTCCCATAATTTTAAAAGTTTTTTCGACAATAGCAGCTAAATTACAGAATCCTAGTTGACCATCTATATCCTGTAATTTCTCTATAATTTCAATTAATATAGAGACACCAATACTATTTACCATTTTTGTATTTTCTAAATTTATTAAAAACTTTGTTATACCATTGTCAATTTGTTCGTAACATAATTTAGCAATACTATCTCCTGACTCCATATTTAGATATCCCGAACATTTAACAACAAATACATTATCTTTTAATTCACCTGTAATACTATCTGAGCTCATTTATTCTCTCCCCTTTGTTAAAATGATTGTACAACCATCTTTGTCATTAATTACTTCAACAGAGTCCATTAATTGCTCCATGAGAGACATTCCCCAGCCTCTCTTGTAATCAGCTTTAATTTTTTTATTAATATCAGGATTCTCAACCTTATTTTCATCAAATCCCTTGCCTCTATCATGAATTTTAATGGTAAGCTCATCATTACTTGCTTCAAATTTAATTTCTACGAATCTTTCAGATGACTTACTATGCTCAAATGCATTTAAAGTTGCCTCAATTAGTGCCAGTTTAATTTCATCTGTTTTTTCCTGATCAAATGATAAATATTCTGCCATTGCTTCTGCAGTTTTGGTAGCAGCAATTTCCATATCAGGAAGCATTGGTATTTTTAAATCAACTTCTGTAAAATCTCGAATTTTCATTGTATCTCTTATTTTGAAGGGTTATAATGTACTAAAATTTAATAATTTTTTTATATTTTAACATTTCTTAATTACAACAAATGTAATATCGTCGGTAATTGGACTTCCAGCCATCCAATTTTTCCCTAAATTAGCTAAATTACTTTTAATTTCACCTGCAGATTTATCTGAATTATTAAGGATTGTTTCCTTAATTCTCTCATAACCAATATATTCACCATTAGAATTTTCACATTCTGGAAGACCATCAGTAATCATAACTAAAATGTCATTTTTATTAAAATCAAACTTTTCACTTGAATATTTACTATTCTTTAATGAACCTGCAGGTAGTCCACTAATCATTACTTCTTCAATTGTATTAGACTCTCTCTTAAATAGATAAGTTGGTGGCATTCCTGCAGAACAAATTTCAAAACTACTATCTGTAACATGACAAATATTCAAACACATTCTATTTCGACCAATACCAACTTTTTTTATTATTTTATTTAAGTTTTCCAAGATTTCATTAATTGGAGATTCAAAGTTTACACTATTTAATCCAGCTTTGGTAATAGAAACAATATTTCCGGCAATCATACCATGTCCCGTTGCGTCGCCAATTGCAACAATTAAAGAATTTGATTTTTTTTGGATAAAGAAATCATAATAATCGCCTCCAACTTCATCGGCAGTATTGATATGAGTAGCTATATCTAAATTTAACACCGCAGGAGTTTTATCTGGCAACATACCCATTTGGAATTTCCTAGCTTCTTCCATTTCTTCATACTGTCGCTTTAAATCTGCCTCCTTCAGGGCTTCACTTTCTTTACGTTTTTTGAAAAATTGTAATAATGAGAAAATTGTTGTGATAAGTAGAATTAAGGTTCCGCCATATAGTGGAACTGCTATATTTGTTCTGAGATACCAAGGTTTAAGCACAACAAGTTTTACTTTTTCTGATTCACTAACATTTAAATCTCTATCTATGAATTCCACATTAATATTGTATGTCCCACTTTTATATGCATTTATTTCAATATTAGTATTTCCGAAACTGTATTGCCATTCATTTCCTAAATTATATCTAAAAATATATTTTTGAGGATTAGTTATATAATCTACAGGCGATAAATTGATAAATACTTTATTTCCCTCCTGAACAGAAAAGGAGTTCCTATTTTTTGTAGCTCCAATTATTTGATTTATTTTTATATTAGAATTTGTAGTTTTAGGACTATATATGGAATATCCTGATTTCGTAGAAACTACAGAATCCCCATTTCTAGCTATATAAACATGATATACTGTATTATTTACTAATCCATCTCGTGAATCTAAACTACTCCAGACCTCTCCATTATAAATTGAAACACCTCCTCCATCAGTCGATACATATAATGTTGAATTATCATCAATTATTAAATTAAATATTTCATTATTATTTAATCCATTAGAGGTAGAATAAGATTCAATAATTTCGCCAGTTTCTATATCAATTTTTTTTATACCAGACTGTGTTGTTGATGCCCATAATAAACCGCTATCATAGTCATAAACACAGGAGTTATACTCATCAGATGTGTACTCTAGAGGTATTATATTTTTATAATTTTTAAAATAAGTAATCCCATTAGAACTGGTTGCGGCAATTCCACCTGGAATTTGACAAATATCATATATTACATTTGAAATTAATCCATCTGCTGTATTATATAGATAGATAAATTTATTTTGTTTTCTATCATCATATTTAATAAGCCCTTTAGTAGTACCAAACCATTTAATACCCATTTTATCAATCATTATTGATAACACAATAATATTAGACTCAATACCTTCTAATTTTATTTTTTTTATTTTATTATTAGCATAAGTATAAATTCCTTTTTGAGTTGCAAGCCAAATTATATTATCTTTTTCAATCTCTATATCAAATATGTTTCCTTTAAATAAAAATTCATCTTGTTTTTGAGAATAAAATCCTTTTTCAGTTGCAAGAAAAATATCATTTTTAAATTCCAAAGAGCTATTTACTCTTACATTATTTTTTCCTTCAAGTACTGAATAATTTTTAAAGCTATTTGGATCAATTTTATATAACCCCTCGCCAAAAGAACCTATAAATAAAATATTTTCTTGCGTCGCCTGAATACTTCTAATATTTTCAATGCTTATATTTTTATTTTTTGTTAAACTCTCATTCAAACTAAATAATTTGTTTTCAACAGAAACAAATACTTGATTTTCAGTTAGTCCGATTGCATTAATATTTTTATTTTTAAAAAGATGTCTGTCCAAACTTAGATTTGAGTTTTTAATTTTATATTTATAAAGACCACTATTAGTACCAACGAACAATTCAGAATCTTTCAAATCAATTAAATTAATATCAGAATCGAATTTTTTTAAGATTTTTTTATCTCCTGTTTTAATATCGTATAAATAAATCATTGAATTTGTTGTGACTATTAATTTTTTTTCATATGGAATTACTTTTTTAATATTTCCAAAATTTATTTCCTTATATTGTTTGTTTAATGTATTTATACTAAATAATTTGTTTTTTGATAAGGCATAAACTCTACTACCAATTAAAGCAATACTCATTATTCCATTTGGAAATTCTAAATACTTTTGAACTTTAATACCGGCATCACTCTCATACATTTTTAAGAGGGCATTATTGGTGCCAAACCATACACCAAGTTCATTTGATTCGGTACAATTAATTGATTTTTCAGTAATTATCTCATCATTATAAAAGTTTTGGAATGAATTTCCATTAAACATAGAAATTCCATTGTAAGTACCTAACCAAATTCTGTTTTTTTCATCAATAGTTATGTCAGTAACGTTATTACTTGATAATCCGTCAATAAATTTAAAATTTTGAATATTTGTATATTGTGAAGAGAAAGATAATGATATTATAAAAAATAAAGATATAATAAATTTTATAGCCATATAAAAATCCTAAAATTTTAAATTAGTAAATGAGTAGTTAGAAACAACTTTTCATTTATAAATGATAATTTATTTCAAATAAAGTTGATCTTCTTGATACTGGCGAGCCAACAAGTCTTACATCATCTTTATCTGTTAAATTATTAATCGAAAATTTCAATGATACATTATTATTAATTAAATAATTTAATTTAATGTCAAATATAATATTTCCTCCTAGAGCCCCTTGATTCGAATAAAACTTATTCGCAAGTCCAGGTCAGCCACAACCTGAATATAAATAACTCTCATTTTGGTCATCTTCTGAATAATTCCAACCACCTGATTCAAAATCAAATTTTGAATTATATTTACCAGAAAATTCAAAATATAATTCACTTAATAAAAAATCATCTCTTGATATACCAAATGATATTTTTTCATTTGGTGCATTAAAATGCATAATATCATATGGAGAAACATCTTTACTATCTTGAATAAGTTCAGTCCACGCCCAATCATTTCCAACATACGGTGTCTCGTTTGCTCTACTTATTATCTCCATAGTATTATAATAGGAATAAGTTGAAAAAAATGATGTTCTATAATCTATCTGATATTCTAACGACACATCCATGCCAAAATATTCAACTTCGCCTAAATTTACATAGGTAAACAATATATCTCTACCATCAAGCTCTTGATCTCCAACATGTGTTAATTGATTCATTTGAAATGGTACTTGTCCATGAGGCCATATTGTCTGGATATATTGAGTTGTACTTGTCATGTTATGAAATTTTGAATAATATGCATTAAAATCTAAAAATAAATTTCTAAACGGCATACCCTTAATACCAAACTCATAAGAATCAACAACCTCTACTTGAATTGGATCAATCATAATTGAATCATCTACAGTAAAACCTTCACCATTCCCAGAAAAAAGTGGTACGTATGGCTGTTCAACTAATAAAGGGGATTCTATTGGATTACCATAAACATCAACGTTATCTGGGGAATTAAAAGCATTAACGGATCCATTTAAATCCTCAGAAAAGGTTATGGTATTTTGGTTATAAATATTTCCAAATAAATGAAATAATGATGGTACCTGATGTGCTCGATTATAGGTTAAACGAATATTTGATGAATTAAATCCTGAATATTTTAAGGCAACCCTTGGGCTAAAATAAAACTGATCATAATGAGAATGATAATCTATTCTATTCGCTAAAATTAAATCAAATCGATTAATTGGTGAATAACTAAATTGAGTAAATGCACCATATTGAAATACTTTAATATCTTCACCAATTATTTTTTCAGGTAATGGTGATCCATCAAAAGCATATTTTTGATTAGAGCCCTTATCTCTTAATATATTTCTATTTGTTTTTGGTGCATCATAACGAAAATCAAGCCCATATGTGATTGAATTTAAAAATTTATTATTAAAATTTCCAGATAAATTTCCATAATATGATGTTGTTTTATAAGTTTTATCTCTATTTTCTTTTAAGAAATTATAGGATTTCTGTACATCTCCATTAAATAATTTTAATGCCGCATTATACAATTCCTCGCCTGTAATTACTTCGCCATCTAAGAAATCAGCATTCATGGAAGCATTTAAATTCTTCATGTTTAATTTTGTTGAAAAAGATGAATATGTGTTTGTAGTAAATAAATAACCTAAATCATATGGAATATAATTTTTTTGCTGAATTAATGTGGGCTCAAATGTTATCTCTGCATTTTCATCAATTTGATAATATATAGCTGCCAAAAGTTTTCGAGTATACAAATCTTTTTCAAAATCTGTTTTAAATAATTCCACACCCTCAGGACCAGTATGCATACCATCTCCAAAGCTTGGATCCCATCCCTCATCACCTTCACATTTTAATTCACCTAATAAATTATATCCACAATCATAAAATTCTTCTTTATAGTCAAATTCTTGATTACCTGAATCTGTAAATGGTTCACCATTATCCCATGTTCCGTTGCTATCCAAATCAGTAAATGAATCCCAGAAATCGTAAATACCATTATCTATGACTTCATCACCGGATTCAAATTCTATTATATTAAGAGGATCATATTCAATTCCATTTTCATCTAATACATCTATAGGAATACCTGTTAAACCATCAATATCACAACCAAATAAAAAACAATCTTTTTCTATATCGTATTCTGGAGAATATACTCCATCATGATTTGCATCATAATAATCCTCAGTAGAAATCATACCATCATCATCTGAATCGATAAATTGTTCACCTTCTAAAGAATAAAGACCATCTCCATTATAATCTCGGGGTGCATAAACTCGGTTTGGATCCCATTCAGTATAGATACTATTTTCCAAATTTATTTTATAACTTAATTTTTCACCTGCTTTTGCATATCTAAAGCGTTGAGAATTATGATTTGTAGCACTTGAAGTCAAAGTAAAATCCATTCCAGGTGAATCTTTTGGATGTTTCGTTATAATATTTATTAATCCATTATGCGCATTTGGTCCATATAGAGCAGAACTAGGTCCAAAAACCACCTCCAATCTTTCAATATCTTCCATAATTGTTGGAAAGGTGTTATTGAATGTCGTCCTAAATATAGGATCTGCAAACTTTTTCCCATCCATCAATGTGACAAAGCGACCATTAAATACGGCCATAAATCCACGGGTATTAATATTTGTTCTTCCATTTCCTGCATGATAAACATCCATACCCTTAACCTTACTTAATGCTGATCCAATGTCTACACCTGAAAATTGACGTATTTTTCTTTGGCTAACTAATGAAATCGTAGCAGGAGCATCAAATACTTTTTCCTGTTTTTTTGAAGCTGATACAACAACGGCATCATAGTCTAATAATTGCGGCATTAAAGTAATATATAAGCCATCTATATTAACACCCTTAAGAGTTTCTATAGTATCATCATTAAATGAAAGCCCAAGTTTCTGATTATAATAAGCGGACGATTTATCTCCCTGAATTTCTCTTTCCGAAATATAAAAATCAATTGATTTCTCATAAAATCCAATATAACTAATAAATAAAGTATATTTCCCTGGAGGTAATCCACTTATATTGAAATAACCTTCTTCATCTGTTGTATTTCCATAATTAGTATTTAAAACAGATATGTTTACAGCTATCAAAGGTTCATCGTTTTGATCAACAATATATCCATTTATTGAACCGCTAAATAAATGTGTTAATGTAAGTAAAAAAACATAAATGAATTTATATTTCATGGTTGTTTTAGTCCTTTTCAATATATTTATTAATTTTATAATCATCATAATATTTTATAATCTGCCCAGGAGCAGGTTCACATTGTCCTGTTTCTGGATTCCAAAATCCACAATCTCCATCATCACAGTTAAACTCAAAGCCGCCTGACTCTTGACAATTAAATGCATAACCCCATGTGCCATCATCACACCAACCATCACCCACCCAATCAATAATTTCACCATCAGATATTACGTCTTGACAGGTGCCATCATCTATACAACAGTCATAGTAATAATAATATCCCGCACAATCATCTTGATTAATACATTTCCCAGAACAATCCCTTTGACAATAACATGAATTTTCAGATTCTAAATAAAATCCGCAGTCTTCCATATCACAATTAAACTCTTCACATGAGAAACTATTATTTGTACTAAAATCCCATATTCCGTTACCATTCAAGTCTATAAATGGTTCTCCGTCATCCCATAATCCGTTGCTATCCATATCGGTAAAAGTTTCAATCTCATCACAAATACCATCACCAATCCATGAAAGTGTTTCATCGCATGGATTACCATTACAGTCAAAGCAACCCTGATCTAAGTTTAAATCAAAATTTATTGATTCTGTCCCGATATTAATAGAATCATTACATGTACCAACCCAATCTACACAATAACTAGAATTTAAATCTGATAATTCTTCAAAAAGGCTTTCTCCCCAAAACTGCTTTAAAGGGCAATTATCAATAATTTGACCAATATTATTTTCACATGATAAATCATCACCAGGATTAATACATATATCCATTGTAATATAATCAAAACAATCACAAGACTGTATACCCGCATCTTTTATACAAGAAGGCATTTCACATATATTATTATGAGAAAATATAAAGTTTTCCATAGAATCATATGATTCGCAAATCGATTCTGGTAATTGATTAAAATAATTATTAAAAATAGATAGATTTTTTAAATTAGATTTATTTTGCCATAATTCTTCTGGTACTATCCCACTAAAGCGATTATCATTTAAAATTATTTCAGATAAATTTTGCAGTTTCCCTATACCTTCATGAATTGAAGTGAAACGATTATCCTCTAAATGAAGCTTGTTTAAATATTCAACATTCTCTATTTCTTCTGGAATTTGTCCGTAAAGGTAGAATAAACCTCCAGTATGCTTCAATGATCTCAATCTTCCCTCAACCCAAATCTGTTCTCCTAACTCTAAGACATTTAAAGTATCTGGGGGAGCGTTATTAAAGCCCTGCGAATTTTCAATTAATACTTGTAAAAATTCAATATCTCTATCGTCTTTACCATCACCATTTACATCCTCTATTTGCAAGGTATCATTTTCTAGTACATAACTACAGCCAATAAAGATTAAAATTGGTATAAATAGTATTCTCATTAATAATTCCTATAAGTTTTTTATCATTTTTATTATAAAAACCAATCGTCTATAAGATAAGTATCATAACTTAATTAAATATAAAGTAGTTTTTGTATTTAAAACTATTGTTCAAAATGAAGCTATGATTTTGAAAAAAATAGAATAAATTTCATCAAAATTATATTTTTTTATAGAAATTCAACCCTAAATTTCTGCATTAAAATTAGGAGATATAATTGAAGATTGAATTCATGAATAAAGGTGAATGGGGTAAAGTTAGGGCTTTTTTTTCTGTCAGAACTGAAGAAGGTTTCATCATAAAAGGTTTAAAATTAATTGAAGGAATAAATGGTAATTTTGTTGGATTTCCAAGTGAGAAAGGTAAAGATGGTGAATACAGGGATACTATTTTAGCTACTAAGGAATTAAGAGAAAAATTAACACAGTTTGCACTAAAAGAATATGGCGGAGATGCAATGCATAGCACGGGATTTGAATCAAATGCTCCTAATGATTTTTATAATTCGACACCTCCAAATAATGAACAGACGAGTTCAACACCCAGAGCTGCAGAAGCATACGATGATGATATCCCATTTTAAATAAATGTCACAAATTATCGCAGTTGGAATTGGTAGTTTTTTTGGCGGCATTTCAAGATATATTTTTGGAGTTATAGTAGTCAAAAATATATCTATTTCATTTCCAATTTCTACATTATTTATTAACATTTTTGGATGCTTACTATTTGGATTTCTTGTAAATCATGAATTATTAAATGATTCGAATCTTCTTTTAAAAGAATTTTTACTCATTGGATTCTTAGGAGGATTTACAACTTTTTCGGCGTTTAGCTATGAATTCCTATTTTTATTTCAAAGAAATCAAGTCCAAACTGCAATAATTTATTCAACAGTTAGTATAATTTTGGGTGGTTTAGCAATTTACATTGGAATTAAACTTAATCAAATCTATTCAAATTGATGATAAAAAAGTATTAAATTTAAGTATTAATTTCACCCATAATATATAAAATACAAAATGAATTCTTTTATAGGTAGCTCAATTGGTAGAAAAATTGCGATGTCAATTTCAGCAATATTTTTAATGATTTTTTTACTTCAGCATCTTGCAATAAATATAACCTCTGTATTTAGTCCTAAATTATTTAATTTTCTTTCGCATTTCATGGGTACAAATCCCCTCGTACAATTTATTGCTCAACCAATTTTAATCTTTGGCGTAATTTTTCATTTTTTAATGGGAATTTTTTTAGAGATCAATAATAAAAAAGCAACTATTAGTCATTATGAAAAAAATACAGCAAAAGATAACTCGTCTTGGATGAGTAGAAACATGATTCTGAGTGGTTTAGTTATTTTAGCATTTTTTATTTTACATTTCTATGATTTCTGGATACCTGAAATGAGCCATAAGTATATTCATTTTTTACCTGAGGATCCACATAGATACTATGATGAGCTGACACATAAATTTGAAAATATATTCAGAGTAATTTTTTATTGCATTTCATTCATTTTACTATCACTTCATTTATTACATGGATTTAATTCATCATTAAAATCATTGGGAGCTAATAAAATTTATTTAAAACCAATCAAGACTATAGGATTTATATATAGTATCTTTGTACCATTTGGATTTTGCTTTATCGCTATATATCATCATTTAAATATTCACTAAAATTATGCAAACAGAAAATAAATATTCAGAAAAATTAGATTCTAGAATTCCTAATGGCCCAATTGATAAAAAATGGACTAATTATAAAAATAAAATTAATTTAGTAAGTCCTGCAAATAAGCTTAAGCTAGATATAATTGTTGTAGGTACTGGCTTAGCTGGAGGTTCAGCATCTGCTACTCTTGCTGAATTAGGGTATAACGTAAAAGCCTTTTGCTTCCAAGATTCTCCAAGAAGAGCGCATTCCATAGCTGCTCAAGGTGGTATTAATGCAGCTAAAAATTATCAGGGTGATGGAGACTCAACATATAGACTATTCTATGATACCGTTAAAGGAGGTGACTACAGATCAAGAGAATCAAATGTTTACAGACTTGCAGAAGTTTCCACAAATATTATCGATCAATGCGTAGCACAAGGAGTTCCATTTGCTCGAGATTACGGTGGCCTTTTAGACAATAGATCTTTTGGTGGTGTTTTGGTCTCTAGGACATTTTATGCAAAAGGCCAAACGGGTCAACAATTATTATTAGGTGCATACTCAGCAATGAATAGACAGATTGCTAGAGGAAAAATTAAAATGTATAACAGGCATGAAATGCTTGATATTGTTATAGTTGATGGTAAGGCTAGAGGTGTTATTGTTAGAAATTTAGTTACAGGTGAAATAAAGAGGCACTCTGCCCATGCTGTAGTACTTGCAACTGGTGGTTATGGAAACGTTTTTTATCTATCAACTAATGCAATGGGAAGTAATGTTACCGCATCATGGAAAGCTCATAAAAAAGGTGCTTATTTTGCAAATCCTTGTTTTACTCAAATTCATCCAACATGTATACCCGTTTCAGGTGAATATCAGTCTAAATTAACGCTAATGTCAGAGAGCTTAAGGAATGATGGTAGAATATGGGTACCTAAAAACATCGCTGATGCAAAATTAATTAGAGAAAAAAAATTAAAAGCTACTGATTTATCAGAAGAAAATAGAGACTATTTCCTAGAAAGGCGTTACCCCGCATTTGGAAATTTAGTTCCAAGAGATGTAGCTTCAAGAGCCGCTAAAGAGCGCTGTGATGCCGGATTTGGAGTTAATAAAACTGGAGAAGCAGTATATTTAGATTTCGCATCAGCAATTATAAGATATGGGAAAGAACAAGCCCGTCTCAAAGGTCTTGATGAGAATGATGATAATATTATTCAAAAATTAGGGAATGAAATAATACAAAAAAAATATGGTAACCTTTTTCAAATGTATGAAAAAATTGTTAATGAAAATCCATATAAAACTCCAATGATGATATATCCTGCTGTACATTACACAATGGGTGGAGTATGGGTAGATTATGACTTGATGAGTACAATTCCAGGTCTATATGTGACAGGTGAAGCCAATTTTTCCGATCATGGTGCTAATAGATTGGGTGCAAGTGCTTTAATGCAAGGCTTGGCTGACGGTTATTTTATTTTACCATATACAATTGGTGACTATTTATCAAAAGATATTTCCACTGGTCCGATACCTAATGATACAAAAGAATTTATTGAAGCTGAAAAAAAAGTTATTGAAAATTTAAATTTTTTCATTAATAATAATGGTAAATTTTCTGTTGACTATTTTCATAAAAAATTAGGAAAAATAATGTGGGATAAGTGTGGTATGGCGCGGAATAAAAAAATACTAGAAGAAGCAATTAAAGAAATAAGTAATCTTCGAAAACAATTTTGGAAAGAAGTGAAAGTCCCTGGCGATAAAAATGAATATAATGAAGAATTAGCTAAAGCCCTTAGAGTTGCTGATTTCCTAGAATTAGGAGAATTATTCGCAAAAGATGCATTAGAAAGAGAAGAATCTTGTGGAGGACATTTTAGAGAAGAACATCAAACAAGTGAAGGGGAAGCAAAAAGAAGTAACGAATTTCAGCATGTATCAGCATGGGAATATAAAGGTGAGCCAAAGGATGCAGTATTACATAGAGAAGAATTAAAGTATAATGATATAGAAGTAAAAGAAAGAAGCTATAAATAATCAAAATGAAATTAAACCTTAAAATATGGCGACAAAAAAATTCCAAAACAAAAGGAAAGTTGGTAGATTATCAAATAAATAATATATCTGAAGACATGTCTTTTCTAGAAATGTTAGATGTACTTAATTCTAAATTAATAAAAAACAATGATAGTCCTGTAGTTTTTGATCATGATTGTAGAGAAGGAATTTGTGGGTCTTGTTCATTATTCATAAATGGAAGAGCTCATGGTCCTGATAAATCAATTACAACCTGTCAACTTCACATGAGAAAATTTAATGATGGTGATACCATTTATATAGAACCATTTAGGGCAAGTGCTTTTCCTGTAATCAAGGACTTAGTAGTTGATAGAAGCGCTTTTGATAGGATACAGCATGCAGGTGGCTATATATCGGTTAATACTTCAGGTAATACACAAGATGCTAATGCTATTCCAATAAATAAAAATGACGCGGATACCTCATTTGATGCAGCTACGTGTATTGGATGCGGTGCATGTGTTGCATCTTGTAAAAATTCATCTGCGATGTTATTTGTAGGTGCTAAAGTTTCACAATTTGCATTGCTACCACAAGGAAAAGTTGAATCAGGAAAAAGAGTACTAAATATGGTAAATCAAATGGACTCTGAAGGATTTGGTAGCTGCACCAATACAGGTGCTTGTGAAGCCGAATGCCCAAAAGGAATCTCATTAGATAATATTGCAAGAATGAATCGAGAATTTGTTAAAGCTAGCTTTTAATTTAATTATTCAATACTTAATCCATTTTTAACCATTTTTTTTTATTACATCCGCAATTAAAAAAGCCAATTCAATCGATTGATTTGCATTTAGTCTTGGATCACAATGAGTATGGTAGCGATCACCAAGAGTCTTTTCTGTCACTTCAGCAAGCCCACCAATACATTCTGTAACATTTTGACCGGTCATTTCTAAGTGTATACCACCAGCATGAGTACCTTCAGATTTATGAACTTCAATGTTAGTTTTTACCTCCTCTAAAATATTCTCAAAAGGTCGTGTTTTATACCCGCTATTAGATTTTATTGTATTACCATGCATTGGGTCACAGGACCATATTACATTTCGTCCTTCTGACTTAACTTTTTGAATGATTTCAGGAAGATATTTTCCCACCTTTTCTTTTCCATAGCGTGTAATAAGTGTAATTTTTCCTGGTATATTTTTTGGATCAATTAAATCTAAAATTTTTAATAATTCATCTAAATTAATCCCTGGACCACATTTAATACCAATTGGATTCTTAATTCCTCTACAAAACTCTACATGTCCACTATTAATAAAACGTGTTCTATCTCCAATCCAAGCAAAATGAGAAGATGTATTATAAATATCTCCAGTAGTAGAATCAACTCTAGTCATAGCTTCTTCGTAAGGTAAGAGTAAAGCCTCATGTGAAGTATAAAAATCAACTTTACGAAGCTGAGAAGTCGTTTCAGCGTTTATACCAAGAGCTTCCATAAAATCTAAATTTGCTTGTATTTGATTTGCTAAATCTCTGTAGCGTTCACCTTGTAATTCGCTTTTTACAAATCCCATATTCCAAGATTGTACATATTTTAAATCAGCAAATCCACCATCAGCAAATGCTCTTAGTAAATTTAAAGTCGACGCAGACTGAGAGTAAGCCTTTAACATTCGTTCTGGATCAGGAGCTCTACTCTTTTCATCAAATTTAATTCCATTAATAATATCACCTTTATAGCTTGGTAATTCTATACCACTCTGAACTTCATTTAATCTTGATCTTGGTTTAGCAAATTGACCAGCCATTCGTCCAATTTTTACAATTGGGAGATTAATGCCAGAAGTTAGAATAATTGCCATTTGAAGAATAACCCTAAATGTATCTCTAATATTATTCGTATTAAATTCAGCAAAACTCTCCGCACAATCTCCACCTTGAAGAATATAACCTTTACCTTCAGCAACCTTCGCCAGTTTTTTATTTAATGATCTAACTTCTCCTGCAAATACTAATGGTGGGAAATTTCTCAATTGATTTGTAACCGAATCTAGTTCTAATTTGTTTGAGTATTCAGGTAAATGATTCGTTTCAAAATTTTTCCAAGAATTTGGTTTCCACAATTTAGTCATTTTGTGAATTCTCCAAAAATTCAGTTTGCTTATAAATTGAATCTTTAATTTTTTTAATCATTTCTTTTGTGTAAGGATTATAAACTTGTAAATCTTCATAAAGCTCTTTAGTATCATTGCAAGTTTGTTCCATTAAATTTAATAAACTACGAAATCCCTTTGTGTCAATTATTGTTCTTTTTGCTCCAAAGTATGTTAAAGAGCGACCTATAAAATGAGTAATTCCTTGACTATTCGCAGCTAATTTATCATGCATATCGGGAGTAATATTAATAATTTCAATACCTTGTCCTCTAAAAAAATCTGCCCAGTATTCAAATACATTATAAATATCTTTTTCGGGAGACATCATCATTTTTAAATTTTTATTAAAGCTAAAAGAATCAGGTCCAAAAAGTGGATGGGAGGCTATATAGCCGATATTTTCAGGAAGATATTTTTCCATAATCTCTTTTGGATATAATTTTACAGAACAAACATCGATAATTGTTGTATTTAAATTTAATTTTAAACGAATATTTTGAATTACATTTTTTAATTCACGAATAGGCACACAAATAAAAATAGTCTCCATTTTGAGAATATTTTCTAAAGATGTAAATATAACTCGATCATGTTGTTCTTTTGAGTTTAAATCATATACAAAAGTATCAAATCCTTTTTGGAGAATTTGTGCTAGCACTTTACCAAAACGACCAAAACCAATAATTCCTATTTTTTTCATTTTAATACTCCAAAATCAATAATTCTACTAAAATTAGCGGGATACTTAATATATAATAAATAATTCAATTTATTTTTCTGAGAGAATTTAAAACTAATAAAAGTTTTTAAAATCACTTATCAACAAAACTTAATTCTTTGTAAAATCAATAACAAGCGTTATTTAATTATCTCTTTGGATTTGTTTTGAGGATTTAAATACCGCTGAGAAGATCCTGATTAATTGTCTTTCTGTTAATTGACCCGAAGAGTGAGAAGTAAGTCTACCTATTATTTGATTTTCTCTATTTAAATCTTCTACGGATATATCTAAATCTTTCTTTAAATCACCTACATCATTAACAATTTTCATACGTTCTTCTAATAATTTTAGAATTTTTTCATCAATACTATCAATCTCTAAACGCAATCTTTTCAATCGTTTATTCATTTTTAATTCTAAATGACCCTTAATTCTTTACCAATCTTTTTGAAAGCTTGAATTGCTTTATCTAGCTGTATTTTATTATGACTAGCACTAATCTGTACACGAATCCTAGCTTCACCTTTAGGTACTACTGGATATGAAAATCCTATAACATAAATACCTTCACTCAACATTTTAGATGCAAAATTACGAGCTAGTTTTGCATCACCAAATATAATTGGTACAATAGAGTGAACTCCTTCTTTCAAACTAAAATTAGCTTTCATCATTTCATTCCTAAAGTACATAGTATTTTTCTGTAATTTTCCAACTAAATCATTAGAATTACTTAACATATCAATACAAGCTATAGAAGCACTAACAATTACAGGTGCAAGTGTATTGCTAAATAAATATGGACGAGAAACCTGCCTTAACATTGTAATAATTTCTTTTGATGCACAAGTAAATCCACCTGATGCACCACCTAATGCTTTTCCAAGTGTAGAAGTAACAATATCTACTCTTCCCATAACATTACAATGCTCTATTGAACCTCTCCCGGTTTTGCCAAAAAATCCTGTTGCATGAGAATCATCTACATGAACTAATGCATTGTACTTTTCTGCAAGATTACATATTTCTTCTAACTTTGCAACAAATCCATCCATAGAAAAAACACCATCAGTTGTGATTAATCTAAGTCGATTACTTTGTGTAGATTTAAGAATTTCTTCAAGTTTTTCCATATCTGAATTTGGATAACGATATCTTTCTGCTTTACACAATCGTACACCATCAATTATGGATGCATGATTTAAAGAATCAGAAATTATTGCGTCTTCTTTAGAAAGGAGAGTTTCAAAAAGACCTCCATTTGCATCAAAACAAGAAGTATATAAAATTGTATCTTCAAACTCTAAAAATTCTGATAATTTCTGTTCTAATTCTTTATGGATTTCCTGTGTTCCACAAATAAATCTGACAGAACTTAAACCAAATCCCCATTTACTTAATCCATCTTTTGCAGCTTGAATTAGTTCACTATTATTTGATAAACCTAAATAATTATTTGCGCAAAAATTTAAAACATTATTATTATTTACAGCTATTTCTGTAGATTGTTGGGACTGAATAATATGCTCATTTTTAAATAAACCTGCATCTTTAATAGACTGTAATTTTTCTTTTAATATTTCTTTTATTGTATCCATTTGTACCTAATTAATTTTTATAAAATTCTTTTAAACCAGGAATTAAATAATCTTCCATTGCATTTTGAAATTTATAATTTGGCTTCCAATTCCAATCATTTTTTGCTTTAGAATCATCTACATCTGAAGGCCATGAGTTTACAATGCTTTGTCTTTTTTCATTAATTTTATAGCCAATTTTAATATTAGGAAAGTATGATTCTATTTTAGACTTAAATTCTCCTGTAGTAGGTGCAAAAGCAGATATATGATATACACTTTGGGTTAAATGTTCTCGTGGAGTATCCATTAATTTTAAAATTGCTTCTATTCCATCTGGCATAGTCATAAATGGAATTTTAGTACATTTATTAACAAATGAATTATATGAATTACCCCTGACTGCATTATGTAGCATTTCTGGGATAAAATCACTTGTACCTCCTGCTGGAGTTGTTATAGCAGAAATTAACCCTGGGAATCTAATTGACCGAAAATCTAATAATCCAGGTTTAAAATTTGCTGATAATTGTTGATAATTATTTGAAAAATAAGTACCTAATTGCTCGCAATAGAGTTTATTACATCCATACATCGTTATTGGAGATAAATACTCTGTTTCAGAAATTGAGCCTATTTTCATTTTTTCCTTAAATGAATTAATACCATAAACAGCTATTGAACTAGGAAAAAAAAACTTAACTTTTCGCCCTTGCGATTGCGCTTGCTTAATTGCTAGATTAAGTAAGTTAATTGTACCATTAACATTTACATCATGGGCCGTTAATGGTGAAAATTCTGCTCGAGTACTCAATAATGCTGCTAAATGATAGATTTCTCTAAATTCGTATTCGGTATTGAGTATTTCTAAAAGTTTCTTATCTAAAATATCCCCATTAATTGTATCTAAAACATACGCCTTCATACTTTTAGATAAGGGCTCTAAATCTAAAGCAAGGACATCTATATTTTTATTTCTAGCTAAGCCTTTAATTAGACCGTGTCCCATTTCACCATTTGCTCCGGTGATTAATATTGCTGGTTTTCTCATGTAATTATATTTTTAGAGGAAAAATTATGTTATGTAATTTATGAATGATTAAATTATCAATCCTGCTAAGATTATTTTATAATTATATGAAATTTAGATTTTTTATATTGCCAGTCCTTTTAATTTATTCATGTACCAAAATCTCACCTATGGCTGAAGAAACTTTGCCAATTGATGAATTGCCTGATTCATTATATTTTTTTGATATAATGACTTGGAATATTGAACAATTTCCAATTCACCAATCTACAACATCAAAAGTTGTTACAATTATTGACTCTTTAAAACCACAAGTTATTGCACTCCAAGAAATTAATAGTGAATCAGATTTTCAAGAAATTATAGATATATTACCTCAATATAATGGTTTCCGTAGTTCTTCAGCTTCTTATAGTTTAAATCTTGCATTTATTTGGGACACTAATTTTGTCAAAATTACTGATATCTATGAAATCCTCACTTGGTATTCTTATCCTTTACCTAGGTCACCATTAGTTATGGAATGTAGAATAAATGAGTTAGATTTTGTTATTATAAATAATCATTTTAAATGTTGTAATGATGGGTATGAACGTAGAAAAGATGCAGTAATTATATTAAAGAACTACATAGATAATTATTATAATAATAGTCGAGTTATAATGTTAGGTGACCTTAATGATAATTTAAACGATTCTGAAAACTTAAATGTATTTTTACCATTTTTAAATGAAAAAGAATCATATATATTTGTGGACGAATTTTTCGAAGTGGAAGATTATTCATATCCAAGTTCCCCAAGCCATATTGATCATATTTTAATTTCAAACGAATTATATGAATTTTACAATTCTCAATATACAGAAAAATATACAATTAAATTAACAGAAACTATTGATAGTTACTTGACTCAAGTTTCTGATCACCTGCCAGTTTATTTAAAATTAGTATTTGAATAATATTTATTAATTAGTGAAATCAAACGCATTAAAAAATAATTAGATTCCTATTCCAATTCCTAACCATAAGCTTGGAAAACCTATTCTACCAGGGATAATATCTTTAGCCAATGTATATCTAGCATTTAAAAACATGTCTAACATAAGTAACTTTGCCTGTAAACCTGTCTGTAAATGTATACCAGTGATACTATTCATATTATCTTTAACATGACTCCCCAATGTTTTTAAAGCTTCAGTGTCCCCATTTATCAAATCAAAAATATCTTCTAATCCATTTTCATCTGGGTATGCATCTAAAAGTAAATCTAAAGTATACTCAGGAGTAACTCTATGCATATTCATTCCACCGCCAGCAAATAATCTTGCTTTTGCTAAAAATGGAACTGATAATCCAACTATTTTTTTCCTAGCTGTCAAATATAATGATGTTCTAGCCCATGGTAATTTACCTTCGAAATCAATATTTAAATTTGGCGCAGAAAATATACTTTCATGCAGGTTCAATGCTGTTTCTCCATTAATTTCTAAATCAATAAAAGGTATAGCATCAATATATATATAGAAACCACCGCCATAAGTATTATTGAAGGGGTTTGATTTAATCGTAAAATAATTTTCACTATCAGTATTTCCATTATGACTTAAAAAATCATTATCACCATATAATCCAAATCCTGCAATTGCAAAAATTTGAGATATAAATAGTAGATATATTATTTTTTTTAATAAAATTTTCATGAAACTTCCTTTATTTTTAATTAAAAATTACTCATTTATTATAGCTTGAATATACTAAGCTTTCATTATGAATTTTAATCAAAAAGACATATTTCAAAAATTCAATTGGTTAAATGAAAAAAATCATAGATTCATTATCTCTGCAGATTATGATGGATTAATCTGTTCTATATTTTTAAATCATTTTTTAAATTGGAAGCTAGAAGGATATTATGATTTTGAAAATATTTGGATTTCCAAGAAGGGAATAGAACATAAAACAAATTTAATTTGGGTTGATTTAAATATTCTTCCATCTCAAGGAAGAGCTATAGGTGGACACATTGTTACAATTGATGATAAAATCCCAAAAGGTTTTAAAACATCATGTAATCCTAATATTTTAGCAGGAATTTCAGCTCAAAATTTTCAATTTAAATATCCGTTTTCTACAATTTTATTTTTGTTGTGGCTCCATAAAATTGTAATTCCAGATAATAACTTTAAAAAGTCAATTCTACTTCATGCTGATGCAGTTTGGTTAAAAATGCAACGATATCCAAAAAATACGAAAAATTGGAGTAAAATTCTTTCAAATTTTAATTGGGATTATTTAATTGATTTTGCAAATTCTAAAATTATTGAAGAAATAATTGATCAAAAATTATATCCAAAATTAATTACAATGGGTGCTGTCTCTGGAAAATCTAAACTCAAAAGTAAACAGCGGAATATACAAAGTAAAGAATATAAATTTAATCCAGATTGGGATGAAGATATAATTTTATCACTTTTAAATTTATTTGCAGAAAATTTTCAATGGACACCACCTGAAATTCCGAAAATTGAGAATTGTATATCTGGAAAAAGAAATAAAATTCCACTTCCAATAGTTAAAAAGGTTACAATTCCAAAAATTTTAACAGAAAATAAGATTTTTTCATACGCCATCCCATCACCAAAAGTCTTTAACTATACATCATTTGGAACAGTGAGAAAGTCACCAATTAATGAATAATTTAAATACATATATTCCAAAATATGGAGTTCCTGACGCAGTAATTGATTTTAATGGTAATGATGGATTAATCGCAGGAATTTGGGGATTTGAGAATGTCATTGAGTGTAAGAATGGAAAAATACTTTTAAATAAAAAAAATATTTCTTGCAATCCATTAGAATTTTTACAAATGACTATAAATGATTGGTCGAAATCAACTAATGAAATATCTGCTATTGGATTTATTGGATATGACTTTAAAAATATACTTTTCCCAAATATAAATTTTAAAAATAGTACTAAAGATATTCCTGATTTTTGGTTTGGGAAGCCATCTATTATCAAAATTCTTGATAGTTTTTCTCACATTGAACCTTTAGAATCAATATCATTTAGTAATTGTTCTAGTATAATTTCAAAAAAAAAATACTTTGATTCTATAAATAAAATTAAATATCATTTAGAATATGGTGATGTTTATCAAATTAATAAGACTTACCCATTAAAGTATAAACTAAAAGGAAAACCTTTTGATTTATATCATCAATTGAGTTGGAAAATAAAACCAAGAAGAGGATTCTATTTAAATATTGGTAAAAATCAATTTTTATCTTTATCTCCAGAAGAGTTTATAAAAACAAAAGATAATAAAATTTCAACATACCCAATGAAAGGGACTCGACCAGAAGGTTCCAATGAACTCGAAAGATTACAAAACATTAAAGATTTATCTAAAAGCGAAAAGGATAAAGCTGAACATTTAATGATTGTAGACTTACTTCGTAATGATCTTGGAAAAATCTGTGAATTTGGTACAATAAATATTAATAATCTTTATGGTATTCAAACATATGAGACAATTCATCATATGGTTACAGAAGTTTATGGTAAATTGAAGCAGAATACTAATTTTATTGATATTATAAAAGCAATGTTTCCTGGAGGTTCTATAACAGGTACGCCAAAAGAAAAAGCTATGGAAATTATTGATGAAATTGAAAGTTATAGTCGTGGAATTTATACAGGATCAATGGGTTATATAAAGCCAAACGGTGATATTGATTTTAATATAGCAATTAGAACAATGACAATAGAAAATAATATTGTAGAATACCCTGTAGGAGGTGGTATCGTTTGGGATTCAAACTCTGAAGAAGAATGGCAAGAAACAAAAATAAAAGCAAAAATTTTAGAATTTGTATTATGAAAAAATGTTAAATCCTACATACTATATAAATGGAAAATGGTTAAAAAAATCTAATTCAAAAATTTCTATAAATGACGCAGGATTTTTATTTGGTGATGGACTTTTTGAAACAATCCGTTTCCAAAATAAAAAATTATTTTTAATAAATAAACATTTTTCCAGATTAAAAAATGGGTTAAAAATAATTAAGATTAAAAGTCATATTAAGGATGAACAATTAGAAGCCATATTAAATAAAATTATAAAAAAAAATGAATTTTCAAATGGATTGATTCGTTTAATGATTACAAGAGGTGAATTGGAAGGTAAACCATGGAATTATTCTGGTCCAATTTGTATTTATGCCTCAATAAGACCTATTTCACCGATAAGTGATTTACCTGTAAAAGTTATCTATTTCAAGGAAGATAATTATCCCATAATACGATATAAACCTGCAATAAAATCAATGAATTATATTGGAAATATGCTTGCAAAAAAGGATGCTGAAAAATTAAACGCATTTGAGCCAGTATTTATTAATAATAATGGACTAATAACAGAATGTGCTCTCAGAAATATTTTTTATATAAAAGAAAATACTCTTTTAACACCTTCAGAAAAGTTAGGAATATTACCAGGAGTTATGCGGAGTACTATTATGAAAATTGGAACCAAGATAGGTTTAGAGGTAGTTGAATCTAATATTCATAAGAATGAAATTCAGTTTATGGATGAAGCATTTATCTCATCTACAGGTGTCGGATTGTTACCATGTTTCTGGAAAGGCTGGACTTCAGATTTTAAATTAACTAATCAGTTACAAAAATATTTGTTCAACTATATAAATAATACTTGTAAATAATTTAAATTTAGAGACTGTATTTGTATTAAAAGGATAATTTAAATGATTGAAACGTTGACACCTCCATTATTAGGTGAAGAATTATATAAAAAAGTAAAAAATGATTTTATTGGCCTCAATAAAAAATATATTATTGCAGATGGGAACAAAACTCGCCGTGTATACTTAGATTCAACTGCTTCAACTTTAATGATGGGACCTGCTTTTAGGACCGCTGAAAGATTTTTAGAAAATTATTCAAATACACATTCTGAAATGCATTTTGGTGCTAAAATTTGTACAGAAGCCTACAATTGGGTTCATAAAAAAGTTTTACATTTTGTAAAAGCTGATCCTAATGAATTTACATGTTTTTTTACTGGAAGTGGAGTTACTTCAGGAATAAATAGAATGGCTAGAGTTTTCAGCCAAGTAAGACCTAGTAGTAATATTGTATTAATATCTATAATGGAACACCATTCAAATGACCTACCACATCGAAAACATGGTGGGCAGGTAATCCATATTCCTTTAGACACCTATGAGTCTAATTTAGGCTGCGTAAATATTGAGTTACTTGAAAAATATTTAAAACAATATAAAGATAAAATTAGTTATGTGTCAATTACCGGAATTAGTAATGTAACTGGAATTTTAAATCCTGTAAATCAAATTGCATCATTAGCTCATGATTATGGTACAAATATTATTGTAGATGCGGCTCAAATGGCTGCTCATGCTCCAATAAAAATGAGTGGATTTAAAGACTTAACAAAAGAGATTGATTCACTTATTTTCTCTGGACATAAGACCTATGCTCCAGGCTCTCCGGGTACAGTTATTGCTAGAAAATCAATATTATCAAATACTGAACCAGAAGAAGTTGGCGGGGGAATGGTTGATCGTGTTTATGAAAATTCTTACGTTGTAAAATCTACGTTTCCTGATAGAGAAGAAGCAGGAACACCAAATATTTTAGGTTCAATTATTCTTGGTGCTTCTCTTGAAGTTCTCGATAGAATTGGAATGGATTATATATTGAAAAAAGATTTGATGATGACAAATGAATTACTTATAAAAATGACTAGTATTTCAAGTGTAGTGATTTATGGTGATACTGATACCGTAAATTGTCCAAGAGCGGCTTCAATTTCATTTAATATTATTGGTATGGATCACGGTCTTGTTGCAGCAATTTTAAATGACTACTATAATATTGCAGTAAGAAATGAATGTTTCTGCGCCCACCCTTATGTTGAACAAATGCTTCAACAAACTCATTCTGACCAAATCAAGAAAATAAAGCATATAGATAATCCCTGGCATATTGAACCATGGATGGGTATGGTCAGAGTAAGTTTAGGACTTTACAATACACGAGAAGATTTAGACTACTTCTCTACTGCATTAAATGATATTGTTCAGAAAAAAAATTGGTTTAAAAAACAATATACAATTGACACTTATGGAAATTATATTCATAAAGAATTTAAATTTACCGGAGAAGAATACTTTAATATGCCTATGATTTTAGATGAGGAATTAAATAGATAATTGGTTTTAAAAAAAAGAGCTCAGGAATTAAGAAATGAAATAAATATTCATAATATTCAATACTATGTCCATGATAATCCAATAATTTCTGATAGTGAATATGATCAGTTATTAAATGAGCTAATTCAAATAGAAAAAAATAATCCAGAATTAATCACTTTAGATTCACCTACGCAAAGAGTTGGCTCAACTCCTTTATCAGAATTCAATACGATTGAACATTCTTTACCTATGCTATCCTTAGCAAATGCAATGAATGATGATGAAATATTTGATTTTGATAAGCAAGTAAAAAAAATCCTCAATACAGAAAATGAAATTGAATATACCTGCGAACCAAAGTTAGATGGTTTAGCTGTAGAACTTGTCTATGAAAATGGTATTTTTAATCATGGTTCTACCCGTGGAAATGGCTATATTGGTGAAGATATTACTCAAAATTTAAAATCAATAAAATCTATACCACTCAAATTAAATGATGAAAATCCACCTTCAAAGCTTGAAATTCGGGGTGAGGTTTTCATAAATCACAAGGACTTTGAAAAATTAAATCAGTCTCAATTAAATTTGGGAAAGCAACCATTTGCAAATCCACGAAATTGTGCTGCTGGCAGTCTTCGTCAATTGGATTCTAAAATTACAGCACAACGTCCTTTGAAAATTAATTGTTATGCACTTGGATTAATAAGTCAAACTCAATTCGAAAGACACTCTGATTTTCTTAAACAACTACCAAAATGGGGATTTCCAGTTAATAACTTAATAAAAACAGGAATTAATTCAGAGTTTTTAATCCAATATAAAAATAAAATTGAAAATTTAAGAGATGATTTAGACTATGATATTGATGGTGTAGTATTTAAAGTTAACTCTATCATACATCAAAATAAATTAGGAAATCGTTCAAAAAATCCTCGTTGGGCAATTGCAGGAAAATTTAAATCCAGACAAGCTACGACTATTATTAATAATATTTTTCCCAGTGTTGGTCGTACAGGTGCAGTTACCCCTGTAGCAAAACTAAAACCAGTGAATATTGGTGGAGTTTTGGTAAGTAATGCAACTTTGCATAATCAAGATGAAATTGATAAAAAAGATATCCGTATTGGTGATACTGTAATTATTCAGAGAGCAGGAGATGTTATTCCCGAAGTTGTAAAAGTAATATTAGAAAAAAGAAATAAAGATACAAAGAAATATAATTTACCCAATTCATGCCCTGAATGTAATTCTATTGTTTTAAAACCTGATGATGAGGCCGTCTCACGCTGTCAAAACTTTTATTGTCCTGCTCAAATCAAAGGTAGATTAAAACATTTTGTTGCTAAACCTTGTATGAATATTGATGGCTTTGGTAAAAAATTAGTAAATCAATTAGTTGATGAAAACTTGATACAAGATTTTTCTGATATTTTTAAATTAAAGTTAGAAGACATTCAGAAGTTAGAGCGTCAAGGTAAAAAATCAGCACTAAATATTATCAGATCTATTCAATTGGCAAAAAATACAAATCTCAGTCGTTTTATTCATGGATTAGGAATTAGGAATGTTGGCGAACATGCATCTAAATTATTAGAAGAAAAATTTCAATCCATAGATAATTTATTTCAGGCTCAATATAACGACTTTGTAAATATTCATGAAATTGGTGATGTAATGGCTGAATCATTATTTAAATATTTCAGTTCAAAAGAAAACCAAACATTAATTAAAAAAAGTATATTGCTGGGAATTAAATTTAAACAAATAAAATCACTATCATCAGAGAAGTTTACAAACCTAACATTTGTATTTACGGGTTCGTTATCTCGACTTAAACGCTCAGATGCAAAAAATATTGTAGAAAAAAATGGTGGAAAAGTAACATCTTCAATAAGTAAAAAAACAGATTTTTTAATTTTTGGGGAAAAAGCAGGTTCAAAATTAAAAAAAGCTAAAAAGATTGGTATTTCAATAATATCTGAATCAGATTTTATTAAAATGTCTAAATAATTTAGTTTTCAATTAATAATAAAAAACTCTAGATTAGAGATGCGGATAATCTAATAAATGGGTGTGAATTTTCGAGATTTTTTTTTGTAATCTCTTTACGGTAAAAATTACCCATATCAGTTAACGGAAGTAAGTCTTCCGTTAACTGAATTAGATTCTTACCCAGAAATGGAGCCGGTTTTTCGTACAAATTTATTATCTCAATTAATCAATATTGAATTGATTAATCTCACTTTTTTATATACAATTAATTTGTAATTTTGTTTAAAAATTATATTAAAATTTGAATATTTAAAGCAAATAATGAAAAATATATTTCATATATTGGTTATAACACTTAGTTTCGGACAAACTGAATTAGATACTTGGGAACTTCCAATTGCTATCCGTGATTTAGGTTGGTACCCTCAAAATTTTGAATGTCTTGATGATAATGGCTATTCTTGTAATGCTCTTAATGAATGGTCTTGTAACCAGTTAAATTGTAACTGGTTTAATACCGAATGTGGTGGAACATATGGTGGTATTTATGACCAGACTGGACCTATTGGAATTTGTAACGCACTATCAGATACTATTAATATTGGTCTAAGTGATTCAGCTTCTTCTGGATTTCGCTATGGTGAAGACGAAATTAATTTACCTCCACTTTCAAGTATGGCACCTTATGTTGACTCTTACTTTTATCATCCCGAATGGTGGGGTACAACCGATATTAATAATGTAACATGCGAATGGCTCCAATTTGATTCAGATATTAGAACATATCCTAATGCTACAAATATTATGGAGTGGGAAATTCATACTCAAATTGCAGATGTTCCAAATTATGTCTATTATCGTATTTCATGGCCAATAGTTTCATTACCTGATGGATATGATATTTTTCTCTATTTATATAATGATGATTTTACAGACTATGATCAAATATATAATATGAGAGAAACAAACTTTATTCAAATAAATAGAAACTATATTATTCCAATATATAATGATGGATACCAAAGTAGGATGGTGATACGAATTGGACAATGCTTAGAGGATGGGCCAGGTGAATTTTATGTTGATAACGATGGCGATGGCCTAGGAAGTGGAAGTTTATATTTATATTGTGAAGAATTTTTACCAGAGGGATATGTAGATAATAATTTAGATAGTAATGATGATATTTATTGTGAGAGTAATTTAATTGATGATTGCGATATTTGTGATGGTGATGGTTCTCATATACTCTATTATGATAATGATGGTGATGGTTTAGGAAGTGGTGATGAACTAATTCTATGTTTTGATCAAATAATTGATGGCATGGTAACTAACAATAATGATATCAATGATAATATTTATTGTGTTGAAAATTATATTGATGAATGTAATATCTGTAATGGATTTGATAATGATATTGGGTGTGGATGTTTTGAAAATGGTCCACAAACATATTATTTTGATGGAGATGAGGATGGTCTTGGCACTGGTAATCCCATGTTATTTTGCTCAACATATAATGAGGAACTACAATATAATATTGAACATTTCCCACAATTATCTGGAAACTACGTTAATAATAACATAGATTTAAATGATGAAATTCATTGTCAATCAAATGATATTGATAATTGCTTAGAATGCGATGGATTAAATTTAGGATGTGATGTTTATGGTGAAGGACTTGAAAATTTAACAGCCTACTACATCAATGGGATTGAATCTCTACATATTCGTTGGAATTATGTAGGAGGTAACGCTGAAGCATTAACTGGATTATTAATTGTTGAATTAATTGATGATACTTGGATTACTTTAGATTCAACTTCAAATATATTTTCAGGTGAGTATATTCAATTAGGTACAATGGATGATATTGGAAGAGTACTAGGTGCTATTCCTTATGAACGATATTATCAATGTTATAAAAATCAATTTTCTTTAGATGATGAATGTCTAACAAGATTAGAATTCAATACTGTAATTGAACAAGAAACAATTAATTTAGAATTACCATTAGAAAGTGGAAATAATTTAATTAGCTTCATTGGTTTACCAAATAATAACTCAATTGAAGACGTCATTGGTGAACAACATAATGATATTCATTTTGTGATAGGACAAGGAATTGGTTCATTCCATACAGACACTAACAATGATGGAATTTTAGACCAATGGAATGGAAATTTGACAATGGTTGAACCTGATAAGGGATATTGGATAAATGTTACCGAAGATGTATATTTTGACTTAATTATTGAAAATGCAATCCCAACTCCAGATAATTATATTTACGAAGTTGAATGGGGTAATAATTTAATATCCTATATTGGTGAAGATGGTCAAGAAACTTTAGAAGCAATCCCAAACTATATCAAAGAGGTTACAACTTTCATCATTGGTCAAGGTGTTGGATTGTTTCATATAGATGAGGATAATGATGGAGAATATGATACCTGGACAGGAAACCTTAATACACTCACAAAAGGACTCGGATATTGGTTAAACTTAAACTTTTTACCAGATGATAGTCTCTACCACTTTGCATGGGGAGATGATAATATTCAACTTCAATTAAAACCTGAAATTAATTATACTTATGAAAAAGAGAATAATTTTATACCTGAATTTGATTATAAACAATCAATAAATCAGAGCTTTTATTTAATAAAAAATATCAACTTCGAAAATAATATTTCTGAAAATGGTATAATTTTAGCTAAATATAATAATCAAATAATCGGCAATAGAAAATGGAATGGAAAATATACAGATATACCTGTAATGGGAAAAGATTATACTGAATCTACAGCTCTTTATATTGAAACTGGTCAAATTCCTGTATTTGAATATTTTGATATAGAAACAGGAGAGTTATACAAATTAGAAAGTAAATTTGAAATAAGTGGTTGGAAAAATAATTCCTTTGAAATAATAGAGAATATGTTTTTTAAAAGTAAAGATGAAGGAAGTTATGTATCTTCCTTTGTATTTAATTTAGCATTCCCAAATCCATTTAATCCTCAGACTCAATTAAAGTTCAACTTAAACGAGAAAAGCTTAACAAAATTACAAATTTATAATATTAATGGAAAATTAATAGAAATTTTAGAATATGATATATTAAATATAGGTTCATATCATTATACTTGGAATGCAAGCAAACACCCCTCAGGGATTTACTTTGCTGAATTAAGTACTGAAAGATTTAATAGCGTACAGAAACTAATTTATTTAAAATAAATTAATATGAACATCTAAAACCAACATGGTCTCCAGTTGAGTGTGCATCTAAATATTTTTTAGACCAAACTCTTAAATCTTGTTTTGAACTTCTCCACGAACCACCTTTTGCTATTTGATTACCTGAATAACCAAATTCATTATTAACCCACTCCCAAACATTACCAGCCATATGATTAAAGCCTCGACATTCATTTGGACATACATTAAAAAACCAAAACTCGTCTACTTCTCCTACTAAATACCTAACCGGTGCAAGCCCCGGATCACTAATATTAGTATTAATTTCTCCTCCAGGTTCATAAGGTTCAAATAAACCATCTAAATCCTCATTTTCAAAATAATTTGCGTATGAAGATTTTATTTCATTAATTGGATTATTACCATCATCAAACTCAAAACCCCATGGATAATCAAATAGTCCAGTTCCAGCCGCTGCTTTTTCCCACATTACTTCTGAAGGTAATTCAAAATCAAAAAAACTAGCAAAATGCTTTGCGCCGTAATAACTTACATGAGTTACTGGATAATCAGATAAATATGGATTTTGTGTACCATCTATTTCAAAATTGGTTCCATTCCAATTAATAACTCCATTTTCTAAATCATATAAAATATTACCATCATTATCCAAAACCCATGGGCCAATATTATTAACGTCTATTTCATTTAATTCTTTAGCTACACTTAAATATGATCTGTATTGCATATTGCTAACTTCAGAAACCATTAATTGAAAATCGTCAACAAAAACATTTTCGTTATTTTCTCCATAATAAAAATAATTTCCTGTAACATTAATAAAATCAAAACTAATCGGCTGAACGAGATTACTTTCTGTAAATTTAAATCCATTATCTAGAACTCTTATTCCAAAAAACTCAGTATCCTGAAAATTATATTCAATATTTATTTCATTAAAGTTTGCTAAACGAATTGTATCAATAAGAGTAAATGGGGAATTATTTACAGTAATTACATAAGCATAAAAATCTAAATCAGTACATTTTTCCCATTTAAATTGTAATATTCCATTTTCTTCAATTATTGGATTTAAAATCACTTTTTCAGGAGGATAATTGTCTAAAAAAACTTCTACTGATGAACTTAAAGATGATTCATTTTCACTATTGTCAAATGCTTTTACAGAAAGTTCGATAGACTCACCTTCTTCAATATCAGTCAAACTTCTAGTATCTACAATAAATTCATAAGGTGGATCATAATCTTTTAATTCAGTTTTTTCTTGGTTAATCCATAGTTCGATATAATCAATTCCAGTATCATCTGAACCGATTGCAGAAATAAATAGTGTATCTGAAACTAAATCACCATCCTGTGGCGAGTTTATATAAGCAGATGGCTTAGTGATATCAATTGCTTCATAAGCTCTACAAGAAATTAAAAATAGAATTTTGATAGTTATAAATAAATATTTCATTGTGTCCTAAATTAGTAAGAAAATTTAGGAATATTTTAAGGGTAAAAAAAATTAAACTATTTTGTAGAATTAATTTTTTCAAATATTGCTGAAAGGACATCTAATGTTTCATTTAAATCAGTTTTCTCTTCAATTTGTTGACGTAATAACTGATTTATAACAGGCATAAATTTAATAGCTAAATCGATACTTGGGTTACTTCCTTTTGCATATGCACCAATATTTATTAAATCTTCAGAATCATTAAAAACAGATATTAATTCAATAATTTTATTTATTTTCTGAAGTTTTTCTCCTTTTGCAATCGTAGTTTTTAATCGACTAACACTTTTCAATACATCTATTGAAGGATAATGACCCTTGTTAGCAAGATTCCTTGAAAGAACAATATGTCCGTCTAAAATTGATCGTGCGGAGTCAGCAACAGGATCTGATAAATCATCGCCTTCTACTAAAACAGAATATAATCCTGAAATAGTGCCAATTGAATTTGTGCCTGCTCTTTCTAAGAGACGAGGTAAAAGTGCGAATACAGATGGAGTATATCCCTTAGAAGTTGGTGCCTCACCTACGGCAAGCCCCACTTCACGTTGAGCCTGTGCAACTCTTGTTAGTGAGTCCATCATCAACATAACATTCATACCCTTATCTCTAAAGTATTCTGCAATTGCTGTAGCAGTGAGAGATGCTTTTAATCGAATGTATGGTGCTTGGTCAGAAGTTGCAACAACTAAAATTGACCTTTTCATACCTTCTTCTCCAAGGTCATTTTCAATAAATTCTCTAACCTCTCTTCCTCTCTCACCAATAAGTGCTATAACATTTATATCCGCAGAAGTATTTCGTGCAATCATCCCCATCGTAACGCTTTTACCGACACCACTACCTGCAAAAATACCTACTCTTTGACCATTCGCGATTGGGATTAATCCATCAATACTACGAATACCTGTAGACAATTGAGATTTAATCCTTTTTCTTTTTAATGGATTCGGAGGAGTATTAAAAACAGGATATTTTTCTTTACAAGTTAATTTTCCTAAGTCATCAATGGGATTTCCCAATCCATCTAAAACTCGCCCTTTTAATTCTAGTCCCACCGGAATTGTAAGTTGTTGAGGACTTGAAGTAACTCTTGCTCCAGGGACTATGCCAATAGTTTCATCTAGTGGCATCAATAAAATCTTATTTTCTTTAAAGCCAACGATTTCTGCTCTAACTTTTTTTCCGTGTTGAGCATGAATATTACACAAACTACCAACAGCATTTTGTGGACCCGTCGCTTCAATTACTAATCCCACCACTTGAGAGACCTTACCATCAATAGCGATAGTTTCACCTGATTTAATATTATTTGTTTTTTTTATTAATGATTCAATAATTACAGACATTATAAAATATCATTTATTATATTTTGAACTTGATTTTGAAAGCTTGCATCAATAATATGATTGTCACTTTCAATGGTACATTCACCAGGTTTTAAATTATTATCAATTGAAAATGTAATAATTTCTTTTTCAAAACTTATTTCTTCACTTTGTAGGATATCTATACATTGTTCATTTACTTTAATATTTAGAGTAGTATTTTCTAATTCTTTATGACAATATTTTTCAATTTTAGATTTAATTAATTCTATCCACTTTTGAGACGAATCTAATTCTCTTTCAATAATTTTTTGAGTCATTTCTTTGCTTAATTCTACAATTGGATGAGAAATTTTAGATATAGTTTCTTTTATCTCATTTTCTAAATTATTTTTTAACTCAATAAAAAAACCAATTTCTGTTTTAAGCTTTTCAGAATTTTCTTCATCCATTACTTGTTTTGAAGCATTAAACCCCTCATTATAAGCCTCTTCTCTCGCCTTTTGGATTTCAAATTCTAACATTTCAATTTTAGAATTTAAAATTTCTACTTCTGTTAAAATTGGCTCTTCTTTTTTTTCAGGCAAGCCATTAATAATTACACCATTCTCTGGTATATGAAATTTTGTGATATGATTACCTGTAGATAATGAGTGTATACTATTTTTTTCCATTAAACCATTTCCTCTCCACTAGCTAAAATTATAATTTCACCACTTTCTTCCATTTCTTTTACCATTGAAACAATTTCATTCTGTGCTTCAAGAACATCTTTTGCAGGCATAGGTGGTAAGTCAGCAATCCCATCTTGCGCCATTGTTAATCCCTTACCTGTAAATCCATCTAATGCAATATCTAACTGTTCTTTTGTTAAAGTTTTACAAGAAATATAAAATTTTTCTTCATTTTCATCCTTTGCTTTTCCAAAAATAATATTTATAGTTTCCTGTGGTAAATTAAATATATCTTCAAATACAAACATTAATGCATTAATTTCATTTGCTAGTGTAGCATTCTTCTCATTTATAAAGTCCATAATTTTTTCCGTACCTTTTTTCCCTATTGAATTGAGAATACTTGCTACTGAATCAGTTCCACCCGCTTTACTTAAGCTACCGCCAAAAATTCCACCTAATTGCTCAGTTAACACCTGGTCAATATCCTGTATCAATTCAGGAGATGTCTTTTCCATTATTGCTAGCCTATAAGCTATTTCACCTTGTAGTTCATCATCAAATTGTTCTAAAATACTTGCTGCCTGGGTTTGTTCTAAATTTGCAATAATTAATGCAGCTGTTTGAGGATGTTCATTTTTCAAAAAGTTTATCAATTGATTCTCTTCTACTTTTTCTAATAGATCAAATCCACCTGCCATATCCTTTAATTCTGATGAAGCATTAATTTTACGAATTAAAGAATCAGCATTTTCTTTACCCATTGCAGCCTCAAGAACACTAGAAGCATATGCCATGCCACCTTCTTCAACATAATTTCTAGCTACCATCATATCATAATATTCTTTGATTACCTCATTGACTAATTCAGAAGAAATATCCTTTAATTTTGCCATAGCAATAGTTAATCTTTCAACATCATCTTCACTTAAATTATTGAAAACTTTTGATGCATGTTCAACACCTAATGAAATCAATAAAATTGCTGATTTTTCAACAGATGTTAAATCTTGAATAGTAATGGGCATTATTTACCTTTATTAATATTTTTTAATTTATCTTGTGCTAACCAAGTTCTAATTAATTTAGCAGCATTATTTGGATGACCATCAACAAAATTATTAATGTCATCTGTCATTATATCCTTAGCTTTTAATCTTGCCTCAGCCTCTAATGATAACGTAGAAATATGATCTTCTGGTCTCGGAATATCTGGCATGGAAGATTCATCCTCAAGTTCACTATACTCTTCATCTTCTATTGTACCTCCAGTTAAAGCTAGCATATCTTCAGGTGCTTCAAGTCCTAATGTGGCTTCAGCTTCTTCTAATTCAACAATTGGTGGTCCAGGTAATGAGTGAGTCAAATTCACGACAAAGAACATCATAGCTAATAAAGCTAAAATCATTAATATTCTTGAAACCCACTTATTCATTGATTCTTTTCTTTCAATTTCATCAAAAAACATCTGTGCTTTCTCAACTTCTGACCTATCAAATTCTAAATTAGCAACTTTTACTTCATCACCTCTGGATCCGTCAAATCCTATTGTTTGTTTAATTAGTGCTGCAATTTCATTTTTTTCATCATTATTTCTTGGTAAATATTTTTTTATTATTTCACCTTCGTTATCAACATTTTCGTATTTACCATTTACTAATGCTGCAACAGTTATTCTTTTAATTTTTGCTGCACCAGAAATAAAATGCTCAATAGTTTTATTTAATTCATAGTTAGTTATTGCATTTTCGTTATTATAACTTGTTGAATCTACACGTACTCCCGATTCAAAATTACGCTCTTCACTAATTATAGATGGATTTTCGGAATCATATATTTCAGATGTTCTTTCAGTTTGATCAAAATTTATCTCAACTGCCACTTGAACACTTGAATTTCCTTGACCTAATAATTGATCTAAAATAGTTTGAACTTTATCTTTTAATTTCGACTCAACATTATCCTTAACATCCCATTCATTTGATCCTGCTAATGTTTCTTCTTCTTCAACTTTTTCTTCAAATAATACATTACCTTCACTGTCAATAATACTTACACTTTCCATTTGAACGCCATCAACACTATTTGCAACTAATACAGCTATTCCTCGTGTTTGTTTTTTTGATAAATATGAATTTGGTTCTAAGTATAATACAATTGATGCAGAACCACCATCTGAATCTTCGAATAATCTTTTTTCAGGAATTACAAGATGTACTCTAGATTGTTTCACTTCCTGTAACTGATTGATTGTTTTTGTTAATTCACCCTCTAATGCTCTTTGTAAATTTACTTTTTGCATAAAAGTAGTCATACCGATATTAGATTTATCAAAAACTTTAAATCCATCAATTTGATCACCATATTCAACACGATTAAACTTTAATCGCAATGAATTAATTTGGTCTTCTGGAACTGAAATACCTGTACCTGTAGAATTAATTTCATAAGGAATTCCTTCTTGATTTAACTCTTCAATCATTCGATTGGCTTCAGTCGGTGATAAATCAGTATATAGTGGTAAATAATTTGTACTATTTGCCCAAAATAATATTGCAATTAAGGATGATAGCATAGTGATACCAGTGAATACAAATATAAACCTTTGGGCTAAAGTATAATTTTGTAATAATAATCCAATTCTAATAAATAAATCTCTCATGTTAACCTCTTCTCATTAACCTTTTAATTAAACCTGTGTTCTTTTCAATTCTTGATATGACTCAAGCATTTTATTTCGAACTTCCAACATCATTTGAAAGCTCAAACTCGCCTCTTCTAAGGCTACCATTGCATCGTGTACATTTTCATTCTTATCAGCTAAAACTTTTTTTGTTTCGTCTTTTGCATTTGCGCCATCTTCACTTACTTTGGATAGATAGTCATGTACCATATTACCAAAAGTTTCATTAGAATCTGATTTAGGCTTCTGCTCTAATTGATTCTGTTGAACCTTATTCGGCTGTATAATATTTTTTAAATTATCAAGATTTGTCATTTAATTATCCTTTCACATCTAAGAAAGTACCAATTGGATCTGAATGTAATCTTAATTGATATCTTTGTTGGTAACTAGATGGTTTGTCTGCAAATAATAGGCTTAGTGATTCCTGCTCTGCCTCTGAAAGCATTTCTGGATCTTGTTTTTTTGCAAGTGGTGATTCTATTTTAAAATGATTCATATTTTCAACTAATGAATCATCAAAATATTCAGTATTTACGTCTTTTTCAATTTTAACTTTAGTATCTCGTTGATTAAAATAGTTTTGTAAAGTAATTGATGTTGATTTTATATCCAATTAAATTTCCAGGGCTTTCTTTGCTAATTCTTTAGCAGAATTAAAAGTTTTAACATTTGCTTCATAGGTTCTGCTTAAACTCATTAAATCAACCATTTCCTCTACAACATTTATATCAGGTTTACGGATATATCCATTTTCATCTGCATATGGATGAGAAGGATCATAAACATTTTGTACTTTATCTTCTTTAACTATAGTATAGCTATGTTCTTGTCTTTTATTTTCTAAATGCTGTGATTTTTCAATATGTTTACTATTTGTCTTTCTCACTGAAATAATATTACTTCTTAATTTTCTTTGATATGGTTCAAACTCCCTAGAGACTAACTTCTTTTTCTGAAATACCTCTTCTCCTGGCTTTGCAACCTTATCAGCATTAGCAATATTATTAGAAACTAATTCAAGTCTTTTAGTTTGAGAACTCATACCACGAACTGAATTTTGAAATGATGATAATATACCCTTTAATTCCATTATAACTCCTTACTTAGAATGGCCTTTGATTGCAGCTCTTATTCCATCATACATTCTTCTTATCGCTCGCACATTAAAATCATGATTAATTTGATTAATGGCTAACTCACTCATTTCTTTAGTTAAATCAATACCAGTTTCTTCCGTTTTATCGTTCCATTTATCAGAAAAATGTAATGTATTAATATGCTTTTCACTTGTTGTTGTAATTTTATTTTTTTGATAAGTATCAGGTAATAGCTCTGAAAAGTCAGTATCCATTCTGGCATAATCTACTGTATTTGCATTTTCAATATTTTCTGAAATCGCTTGATTTTGTGAAGTATGCATATCTAATGAGCGCTTTAAAAAATCTGAATATGATGTATTAAATATTTTCATAATACTATTGTAAAGTCAAATATTATGCCATTAAATTTTTTTTTAAAATAAATAACCTATTTATTAAAAAATCATTCTAGAATACTGTATAATAGCTATTATATTCAATTTATTATTACTAAGTATAAAATAAGTAGGACTTATTTTTCCTAATATGGAAAAAATTACCTAGAATAATGAGGAATTTTGTTCCTAAATAAAGATATTAATCATCAATTATCTCTTCACCAAGTATAAATTCTGAAGGAAGGATATCATTATTTTTATAAAGATTAAGCTTATTTCTTAATGTACGTACGCTAATATCCAAAATATTCGATGCTTTAGTTCGATTATTCTTAGTTTTACGTAATGTCGCAAATATCGCTCTTCTTTCGATTTCTTCTAATGAAGTATTACCATTAAAATTTGTTTCCATTGTCATTGCAACTTTAGATGTTGATTCTAATGTAATATGTTTGTCTAAAATACTATCATTATCGGCAGCATAAAGAAATGATCTCTCAATTACATTTACCAATTCTCTTACATTACCAGGCCATGAATGATTAAACATTTTATCTAATGCAAGAGATGACATTATTTTTTTCTCAACATTGTATTTGTCTGATAATTTAGTCAAAAAATGATCAACTAATAATGGTAAATCATCCATTCTTTCCCTTAGTGCCGGTATTTCAATTGGAAAAACATTTAGTCTATAAAATAAATCTTCTCGAAAATCTTTATCTTCAACCATTTTTAATACATTTCTGTTTGAAGTTGAAATTATTCTAACATCAATATTTTGGTATTCATGACTACCAACTCGTGCTACAGCCTTTTCCTGTAAAACACGAAGTAGTTTAGCCTGCATACTAGTAGGGATTTCTGTTACCTCGTCTAATAATAAAGAACCTTTATCTGCCTCTTGAAAAACTCCATTAGTAGTCTTTAAAGCACCCGTAAATGAACCCTTTTCATATCCAAACAATGAACTTTCTACTAAATTTTCTGGGATAGCAGCGCAATTTATCTGTAGGTAAGGATTATTATTTCTTATTGAATTTTTATGAATTTCTCGTGATACTAATTCTTTACCTGTTCCACTTTCTCCAACTACAAGCACTGATACATCACTCTTAGAAACCATTTCTATTCGAGAATAAACTTCCTTCATTTTATCGGAGTTACCAACTAAAGATATATATTTTTCTTCCGTAGATATTTTTTTCTTTAATTGAATATTTTCTATTTTTAAATCTTGAAATTCAAAAAAACGTTGAACTCTTGTTTCAATTTCTGTTATTGAGAAAGGTTTAGTAACAAAGTCAAACGCTCCAATTTTCATAGCCTGTACTGCATCTTCTACAGTTCCATATGCAGACATTAGTAATAATCCGGTATCTTGATATTTTTCTTTTACTACTGATAATAATTGAAGCCCATCAACTTCAGGCATTTTTAAATCACTAATAATTAAATCAATTTTTTCATTTTCTAATATTTTTAAAGCTGCTGCACCATTATCAGCCTTGGAAACATTATAGCCAGCATCCTTCAGTGCTTCTTCTAAAAAAGATCTTATTGCATAATCATCATCTACAATTAATAGTTTATAGTCCATCTGATTTCCAAATTAAGTATTTTTTTCATGAGGAAAAATTAATTCTATTTGAGTACCTACTCCTAAGCTTGACTTAATATTAATTGAACCATTCATAATTAATACTAAATTTTCAACAATACTTAACCCTAAACCAAGTCCATTAATACGTGTTGTGAAAAATGGTTCCATACACTTTTCTAAATTTTGAACAGACATCCCTTCACCAAAATCATTAAATAAAATAAATAATTTATTATTTTCATTTTTGATGTCCATAGAAATATTTACAATATCACCATCTATTGCTTCACTCGAATTTAAAATCAAATTATGAAGTATTGAGTCTAAACCCTTCTTGTTTAAGGTTGTTTCAATATCTATTGAGATATCTGATTCAAATTTTAAATTTATTTCTCTACCTAATTCCTGAGTCCAAATCATTTTTTTTTGTTTAATATATTTAAGAATAGAATAACTTCTTTCGGCTGTGATTTCAGGTTCATTTGCATAATTTATTAAACTAGAAATTACTCTTTCAATTCTTTGAACACCTTCAAATATAAAATTGATTTTATTAATATATTTTTGATTTTCACCTAAATCTCTTTGAAGTAACTGAGCATAACCTACAATTGCACTCATAGGTGTCCTAATATTATGTGCAAGATTTGCAATCATATTTTGCATTTGTAATTTACCTTGAACTTGACGTGATTGTAATAATCGATCATCAATACATGCAGCAGAAACTAATGCACCTTTTGTAAAATTATCAATATGCCTTCTTAATTCAAATTTAACATTATCTGAAACAGGTGTTTTTATATTTAATAATTGAATTCTTGATTCAGTACCAGAATTCAAAAAATCTCTTAAAATTCCAACTGAATTTTTAGTAAAAATTAACTTAGCTTTTATTTCATTTTCAGGTAATTGATAAATTAATTTAGCCGGGTTATTTTGTGTAATGATTTCCATAGATTCATTGAAAATAATTACAGGTTGCTCCATCATATCTAAAACATGAATTAAATTTTTACGAAACTCCCAAATACTTGAACTAGAAATATCTGCTTCTTTTGTATTGACTTCTGTTGTTTCTGGCTGAAAAGAATCTAATAACTCATTTTCTAAAGATACGTAAGCTTGTTGAAGGGTATTAGCCGATGATGCAAATTGAGAAACTAAACTATCTATTTCTTTAGATTCTTTATCCAATGAATTTAATCTTTATTTTTGATTGTTTTTTTAACTATTGGTACACGTAATTTACGAACTTGCTTAGCGTACATTTCGTTTGGAGATTTATAATTACTAGAAATTAAATCCTTATCATTTGTGATATATTCATCAGGATTAAATCCTTTTTCTAAAATAACTTCCCTAAATTGAATATTTTCATTTCTTAATACTTCAATTTCTTTTTTTAGTAAGAATGTTGTTCTTGCCCTTTCGATTACTAATATCAGTTGTTCAACTTTAAATGGCTTCAAAAGATAATCATAAACATTTCCTCCCAATGAGTTAATAGCTTGTATTAAATTAGGAAAGCCAGTTATTAAAATAACAAGTGATTTTTGTGCTATTTCAATTAATTCAGATGAAAAATCTAAAATAGACCTCTCTTGTAAAAAAACGTCTGATACTATTATTTCTGGCTGATGTTGTGATAAATAATCACGAGCTTTTTTTAATGTATTCACAGAGTCTACATTCCATCCCATTTTTTTTAATTCATATGTTAATACATGAATATAAGCTGGATTATCCTCAATTAATAATATTGATGACTGATGTGAGTTCATTTAATTTTCAGAAATAGACTCATCATCTAAATTTTTAGTATCTGTAAAATTTTCCTCATTATTAAATACTATTCTTGTATGATTGCCACATGAACAACTGATACATAATTCTTCGATTATATCTTCATTGTATTTAGGCTCAACTGTAAATTGATTTTTTATTTTCTCATTAGAACTATCTATAGGTTCATGAGTAACATCAACTTTAGTACTAGTATTAGATATTTTTCGTGCTGAATTAACTAATTTAACTTTTGTACCTTTAATTAATTTTCCTGAATTAATTGATTCTGAAGGTAAATTTGATTTTGTTAATTCTTTAAATTCATTATCCATATTCAATTTTATTTTTTTTAAAATATATAATCCATAATTGTATTAAAAATCTAAGGATTAATTTATAAATAATTTTATTAATAACTAATGGTTGAACGAGTTATCGTTCTAAAGGGGATATTACTGAAGAGATCAATTTATCTGCTACATCTTCAATAATTTTATCAGAGTTATATTTACCTGATTCTATATTTTGTTGAACCCTTGCTAAATTGTCCTGAATTGAATTTTTTGGTGAAATTCCTGAAGATTTAAAAAACCCAGGATGATTTACAATATTTTCGGAAGTTTCAGATATAACTTCTTCCTTATTATAGTGTCCTGAGTTACTTTTTTCAGAAAAATCTTTTAAATTTCGAAGTTGATTTTCTTCATATTTCTTTAGTAATCCAGTATATTTATCAATATTTTCAACTGTATCTGTTGTTTCATTTCCTTTAGATGAAATTACAACAGAATCTGATAATATATTTTTTCCAGGAGTAGAAGATTTAACATTCTCTTTTTGAGATAGAGATTCTTTTTTATCAACAGATTTATTTTTAATCTGTTGTGATTCTCTTGCCAAATTACTATTTTGAGTTATTTTTACCATAATTTTTTATTTAACAGCTATATTTACAACCTTTGCTTCACTAATATTTTCGGTATTCTTTACTATTAATTTATTAATTTTTTTTATTTTCACCAATTGTTCAGATTTTTTATTTTGTAAATCATTTAAAATTTGTTTCATTTGGGAGTCTAAAATTAGAATATCTGCAATTATCTTTTGAAAGTTTTTCTTAACTTTTCTTGGAATTTGATTTTTAAAAATATTTAAATATTTTTTATTATTAAAAATAAATTCTATTTTTTTTATATGTACTTGCCTTCTAATTAATAATCTATTAAACCAATCTCCATCAGGTTTATTCCCAACTTGTAAATAAAATTGATACTCACTTAAAATCTCTTTAAAAAATATTGATTCAGATTCAATTAATTCCGTTATATTCTCTATAGTATAAGCCATTTGATAAATTAAACTTTATTATTAAAAATAATCCCAGCTATTTCTTCTAATTTATCAACTAATTCAATCATTTCTTTTGGAGGAATCTGTCTAATTAAATCACCGGTTTCATTATCATAAACATGAATAATTTCACGAGATTTATCATCAATTGAAAAACTTACTTTACTATTAAACATTTCAACATATTGATTTACAGAATCAATTGTACTATTATAGTCTTCTTTTTTAATAATTTCTGATAAATCTTCATTTTTATTTACTTTATTTTTAGAATAATCAATATTATCTAATTTCGTAATCTCTTTTTGATTCTCAATAGAAGAATTCTCTTGTACTTTTGAATTATTTCCTATTTGAGAATTTATTGAATTAATATTTAATTCCATTACTAATAACCTCCATATCCACCTGAAAACATTGATAATGACCCCATTTGATCATTTAATGAAGACATCGTTTGCTGTAATCTAGCAAATTCATCTCTATATCTCTTTTCTTTTGCTGCAAGTTGATCTTCAACACGTCTTAGGCTTCTTGTTAAATATAATAAATTACTATCTATTGTGCTTTTAGATGAAGATATAACTCCACCTGTTTCTGTATAATTCTCAACCTTATCATTAATTAAATTTGCAATACCATCTGGAGCATTAAATATATCAGAAACCAATTCTGTGCCTATACTTAATGCTTCGTTAAACTTATCTTGATCCGTAAAAATCATATTACCATTGTCACTAAAACCTATACCTATACTATACAAGGTAGCGTATCCAGCAGATGAAGGTGAACTAATACTACTCAATGGTAAACTTAATAAATCCGAATATAATGCTTTATATGAATAATCACTAGATAGTTCTCCACGTACGAGTGTATCAGGATTTATTTGAGATTTTTCTTTTAAATAATTAATTGCTTCATTGTAAGAATCCATAAAACTTTGGATTTCATTTTTAACTACTTCATTATCATTCTCTACTGTAATTGTTTGTGTAGAATTAGTCGTCGAAATTAAATCAATAGTGAGACCATTTATTGCATCCGTTATACTATTTTCATCTCGATAATAAGTCAAACCATCAACTTGTATTATTGCATTTAAACCACTATTAGTATCATTAGTACCAATTTCTGTCATATATCCATAATCATGGTTATTCTCAGGATCATATGCTCCATCTGAACTAAGAATACCTAATGCAGTTAATAATCCATCACTACTATCTGAAAAAATCATTCTATTTGAAAATCCAGTTTTATTACTTCTTAATACTAATCTTGACTTACCTTCAGATTCAGATACTACAGAAGCTGAAATTTTTTCTTCCGACTCTAATTCTTCATTCACAACAGCTGTACTAATTGCTGTATTAAGTTGATTCATAACTTCTTCTAAAACTTCTTCTGTTGAATTTTGGAATGTATCTGAAGCTATTGTAACAGATATAGATACTCTATTATCCTCATCTTCATCAGTGGGATGAGCCAAACTAACAGTAAAAACTTGATCTGTGGTTATTGAGGAAAACTCTGTACTAGATGATGTATATTGTCGAGATACACGAGTATCTGATGTTGCTAATCTATCTATGTTTACAGAAAAAATACCTGAAGTCGCATTAGAACCTGCATTTACTTTTAGATAATCCTCATTACTAGAAGTTGCTTTATTCACATCAAAATAATTTATGACTGAATCAGTTAATCTATCTGTAGATGAATATAAAGTAGATAGTTTTGAATCTAATTTAGATAAAATACTTTTTCTTGAATTTAATTGACTCTGTTTATCTAAAATCCTATTTCTTGGTCCCTGCTCAAATCGCATATATTGATATACCAAATTTTCAACACTATTTGAACTTGAAAACATTGATCCAATATCGTAAGCCATAAATTTACCCTGCTTGACTTTCTGACTTTTTTATGTTTAAATGAGCTTCATACCAAGCATCTCTTAATCCTTCTAATATTTCAATAGCTTGTTCAAAATTATTTGAGTTAATATTATTTAAACAGTATTTATATAAATCAAAAAGAGGTAAAGCCATTTCTTTATAATCAAAATTCAGAGCATTTATAAGTTCTCTGATAGCCTGACCTGCTTTATTTGTATCTTTTTTCTTACATGCCGTTATACTGGCATCATAGATATAGCAAATAAGCTGCTCAGGGCTAGCTGACATTATTTTTTGTTTTAAATATGGATTCATCGTATTATTCATATCTTCCTTTCCATTAATAATCAAATTAATTATAAACAAATTTCATACCATAATTATTAATATAATCGGATAATACTTACTTACCTTTAATAATTTATATATATATACCTTATTATTACTTTTTTTTATATTATTTTATATAAGCAAAAATTAGCAGGAGTAGGAAAAAAAATCCTACTCCGAACTAATAATTACATATTTCAATATTAATTAATATTATTGAAATAATGAAAGAACCATCTGTGATGATGAATTAGCCTGTGCAAACGAACCCATTGCAGTTTGCTGTAAAATGGATAATTTCATCATACTCATTTGCTCTTTGGCAAAATCAGCATCTTCAATTCGGCTACGTGTAGCTTCTGTATTAGAGATTGCTAATGAAAGAGACTCTTCTTTTGAAGATAGTCTTGCATTATAATCACCAATATTTTGTACTGACTTTGCTAGTGATCCAATAGCTGTATCTAATGTACCAATCGCTGTCTGAGCATCACCAGCAGCAGATAAAGATAAAGTTGATATATCTGTACTACCTTCACCGACTGATGTAGCTACTGAAGTTCCAATAACAATTGATAATTGATCTGAAGCTCCTGCTCCAACTTGAAACTCCAATGCAGTACTAGAGAATAATGAACTTGAACTATTAAACAATGTATCCTCTGAAATCTTATCAAATTCAGTTCTTAATGCAGCAAATTGATCATGAATAGCCTGTCTCTGATCTCCACTCCATGAACCATCAGCAGCTTGAGTTGCTTTTTCTTTCATTGTTTGAAGTAGACTCATCTGAGATTGGAAACCACCCTCAGCTATATTAAGCACATTTTTTGCTGTACCAACATTATCTAAAGCTTGACTTAAACCTCTAGTTCTACCTTCAAGATTCTTAGCTAAAGCATAACCAGATGTATCATCTTCTGCGGAGTTGATTCTTTTACCAGTAGAAAGTCTAGACTGTACCTGACCTATTTTACCGTTTAAGGCTTTTAGGTTGTTCCATGCCTCCTCTGCGTGATAATTAGAACCTACTCTAGTAAGATTACCAAACATAGGTTACTCCTATTTATTTTTAAAACATCCTTGTTATTTGATTATTTTTTTAATTCAAAATAATCCTACACTAGAATTATCGGAATTTTAATTTCTAATATTATTTTTTTAAATGATAAAATAATATAAAATAATATAAAATTATAAGCTACTGTCTATAGAGTAATATTAGAGTAAAAAAGTAGGTAAATTTAGGTAGGAAATAATTTTCCTATTTGTAGTTTTATCAAGTTAAGGGGGATACTATTATATACCCCCCATTAACCTTTGGTTATTATCAGGCACGAATTATCTGAATAATCCTAAAACCATTTGAGGAGCTGAATTAGCTTGTGAAAATGAAGATACAGATGTCTGTTGTAATATCTGTAATTTCATCATACTCATTTGCTCTTTAGCAAAATCAGCATCTTCAATTCGGCTACGTGTAGCTTCTGTATTAGAAATTGCTAATGAAAGAGACTCTTCTTTTGAAGATAATCTTACATTTGAATCACCAACACTTTGAATTGATTTTGACAAGTTCTTGATCGCCTGGTCAACTACTGATATACCGGCAGCAGCTTCAGTTTGATCTAAAGCAGCCCATGCTGTACTTACATCAGAAGCTGATGCAGTAGATGCTGCACTTACTATACTATCTAAATCTGCTGTCTCGCCTGTAGCTGCTTCACCAACATCTCTTCTGTAAGAATTATCAAAAGATACTGCTAAAGTATCTCCATTTTGCTCACCAACTTGAAATGTATATGAACCATTAGCACTAACAACCCAATCATCATCATCGCTATTTCTAGCTCTACCGCCACCCATTAATGCCTGATCATTAAATAATGTATCACCATTAATTTCGTCAAATTCTGATAATAATGAGTTTATCTGATCACCAATCGCGCCTCTTTGAGAAGCACTCCAAGAGCCATCAGCAGCTTGAGTCAGCTTTTCTTTCACATTCTGTAAAATAGACATCTGAGACTGATACCCACCTTCAGTAACATTTAGTACATTTTTTGCAGTACCTACGTTATCTAAAGCCTGACTTAAGCCTCTTGTTCTACTCTCTAAGTGTTTAGATAAAGCATAACCAGAAGTATCATCTTCAGCAGAATTAATTCGTTTACCTGTAGAAAGACGAGATTGTATTTGACCAATTTGGCCATTAACTTTTTTTAAGTTTCCCCAGGCTTCTTGTGCGTGGAAATTAGCTCCAACTCGAGTAATATCACCAAACATTCGAATCACCTCCTTGTTTTATTTTATAATTAAAATATATATCCGTATATATTTATTTAATTTCTATAGTAATAATAGAAATCATCCTTATTTGAGATTATCGGATAGTTTTTAATAATTAAAACGATAAATAAAATAGAAAATTAATAATAGTAATAAAGATTATAAAAATATAATATTTTTAAAATTATTTTATAAAATTTTAATAAAATTAGATAAAATATATAAGGAAATTATTACCGGATTAAATATTTAATAAAAATTTGTTTAAATAAAAAAAGGCGATATAAATCGCCTTTTTTT
>NZIV01000010.1 GCA_002689995.1 Fidelibacterota bacterium | reverse complement strand
AAATTTACAAATTCAAAAAATGTATGTTTCTCATTTAATTGATTATCGTAAAAAATCATAACGTTAGAAAACATTATACTGGTTATATAAAGAAAAAAAAATATTTTTTTCATTTAAAGTAAATCTTCTAATTTTGTAGAATTTCCAATTATCATATTCGATATTAGTTCATCTAAATTTAATTTTTTTCTATCTGATATAAGAGTTAAATCTAAAATCAAATAATTAAGAGCGATATTTAAGATTGCGGGATTATCTGTGAAGATTGATTTGTTACTATGACTTTGTTCAGCGCCTCCCAATAAAACTACTTTCTTATCTACAATAACCATTAACTGTCTATGCCAAATATTTCTTAATCTATCTTCATTTACATTATAAGATATCAAATTTCTAATTTTAGTATTAATTTTAGTAAATGAAAATAATACAATATCGACTCCTTTTTTATCTACATTTTCTAACTGAGGTTTTAAATACTCAAATTCTCTGTTCCAACATGAGCAATAGATTGATTTTTTAGCATTATTAATCATAGTCCGAGCCTGATCAATTAATGCTTGATATCCTTTAATATTAAAATATTTTTCATTATGACTTCTAAAATCAAACTCAGAAACACTACTCTTTAATTCATTTAAATTATGTTCAAATTGTGAGGTTAGTTTTAAAAACAATTCATCAGGGTGAACAGGCATATAATTTAATGGCTTATCGCCGTCTGAACTTAAAACTCCTCTTAATTCAAGCTTTTTAAGAATTTCATATATCGCACTTCTTGGAACGCCTGACCTTTGACTAATCTCATACCCGGTCATTGGTGATTTCTGTAGTAAACTAACGTAAGATTTAGCTTCATTTTGAGAAAATCCAAATTGTTTTAATTTTATAATTAATTCTGTCATTATTAACTTAGATTGCTATTAAGAAGGTAATTTTATAGTCTAATCCCAAAGTGAGCTGCAACATATGCTAGGATGTTAATAAAGTATTCTCATCAATCGGATTTTTTTAGTTCAAAATACTGTAACTGACTATTAGTAACTATATCTTAAGTTACTAATATAATAAAACAATTAATTATTATCTAGAAATTAAAAATGGAATTTGACAGAAATAATTTGAGAATTTGATAGAGATTCTATAACAGATGAACTACTAATATATCCTACGGTAAAGTTATTGTAGTCAATTAAAATACCTCCAGAGTACCCAAAACCTCTAAAAGAGCTATAATCTAACGAAAAATTAGTTGTCAAAATTGATTTATTATAGCTTAATGTTAAGTAGGTATTATGATGATTATCCTCGATATGAAATCCTAGTCCTATTAAATTAAAATTATTATTAATTTTCTTATTATATTGCATACTTATTTCATTAAATAACGATAATTCACTTTTTAATCCTGGTAATATGCCGAAATTTTTAAAAGAAATAGTGAAATAGTTCGATGTATTAATATGTTTTTCAATGTAGGTATTTAATATAAGTCCATAATTTTTATAATAGTATAGCCTAGATAAAAATGGTTTAATTTCAATAATCGAATTTAATCCGACAATATTTTTTGCAATAACAATCGATGCAGTATATAGTGAAGCGGGTAATTTAAAATCAGATTTGTCAGAAGGTACCTCACCATAATAATAGACTTCGTTATCTACGATTGAACTAATAGAAAAGTATTTTATAAAATTATTACTATTTTTCCAATTAATAGACTTTCCATCAATCCCTGGAATCCAATTTATATAATTAAACTCTATAAATGAGTTTTCATTAAATAATTGATTTAAACTAGATAACCCTATTTGACTAGTTCTGCCATTTTTTAAACTTATTATATTTAAAGGAATTTTTAATCCATCAATCCCGATAGAGCACCCAAAACTTAATAATAAAATAAAAATTAATTTTCTATTCATAAAATAATATCCCACGTAAATACATGACTATTTCCAATATTTATTCTGCTTAATACTAATCCGTAATTCAATTCAGTATATTTATTTATAGATGCTGAAAAGCCAATTGCATAGCTTTTATTATTTATACCAAATCTTAAAAAAATAGGCTTATCGAGACTCTCATATTTATATTCAACACCTATTTTATTTTCATATCCGATGTAACCAATACTTGTAATACTATAAATATCGATTTGGTTTAATAAAGATAAATTCGGAATCAATTTCAAATTACCTCCTAAGCTATAAATTAATGGATAATATTCATTATAGTCCCTCAATGTTCCATCATCCATAATAATTTTCCAATTCGACTTAGCTTTAATATTTCGAATGGTTAATCCTATATCGAGCTTATGGATTGGTTTAACTAAAAATCCAATATCGAAACCTAGCCCTGTTGAAGACACCTCTTCAATTAAGTGTTGGAAAAATATATTTAATTTTATTCCGGTAGATATATTTTTAAATAATTTAATTCCAAAAGTAAAAAACAAGTGGTGGTTGATCCAGTCAAAACTATCTATTAACTGTCCCGAATATCCTCTCCCTATAATATTTTTTACCCCAGAGCCAATATAACCAATACTAGCTCTTGCATTCGGAGGGACTTTAAAACCAATTATCGCTGCGTTTTTATAACGATTTAGACTTAAATAATTATATGATAAACCAATTAAAAATCTCTTCTTACTAATTAATCCAGGATTATATATTGGGCCAAATGAATTATTATTATTTAAAATACCAATATTGCCATACGCAATATTTTTAGCATCTACAACTTCAGTAGCAAAAGAACCTTGATATCCTCCAATAGGCTGAGAATACAAAACTGAAAAAATAATTAGAAATAAAACTGATTTCATTATTAATTAATAACCAACAACTTTGTCCAAAAACTACCTTCATTATAAATGAGGTTACAAAAATAGACTCCATTTGAAACGACCATATTAATAGAATTTCGACCATTCCATATTAATTCATTTTCATTATCAATAGTCCTAAAATCATTAAGCTCAACAACTAAATTCATAGAATAATCATAAACTAGAATTTTGTTTGGTTTAACATTAGCATTACATATAAATCGTACATGCCCATCACCATTAACTCTATTATTAATATCTACGAAGAATGGATTTGGATATGCATAAAAATTAGTAGGAGGTTCAAAGAATCGATACGCACTCCAATCTATCCCTAAATTGTTAGTTTTACCGATTCCATCGCCTGTACCTACCCATAAAAATTCACTTGTTTCTGCAACACTGTATACAGCTTCAGATAATATTTCTTCAACAATATTCCCATCATTATCAAACTCAATAGGTCTTGATAATTTTTCCCAATAGTCACCATCTAATGAAAAATATAAACCTTTATCTGTAGCTATATAAACTTTTTCATTTTTTGAACTTATATTAAAAACCTTTAGCCCTAAATCTTCTATCATATTAGAAGTTTTCCAAGAGCTACCTAAATTATCTGTATATGAAAGACCATTATTTTCTGCAGAATTAGTACTCCATGTAATAGCCCATATTCTTGGTAAGTTAGCACTTTGAATTTTTTGTATATTAAAACCAATCACCCAATTACCAGAAATATTATGTGTTACTGAGGTATAATGAGTCCAACTTATACAATTATTGTCGTCAATAATACCTTTATTTACACCATTAGCAGTACCAACCCAAATAATTGAATCATTTTGCGACTCTACAGCAAAGCCCTTATGATTATGATTCCCTCCATTAGATGGATCATTTGGATTTAATATATAATAATCAGACAAAGGATAGTCACAGAATAATTGGAAACTATCATCCATTGGCAATGGAACAACTTCCCACTCCTTTATAACACCATCAATTACAGGTGGAATATTTCTAAACTGGATTCGCCTAATACCTCCTGCCCAACTTGCAGAATAAATATAATCACCATTTACGGTAACATCATATGATACATTGTTAATTGCAACAGTAACAGCCAAATATTTAACAGAATTTGAATACCAATCCGAATAAAGATATAATCCATCATCAGGAATTGGATCTATGGGTTGATTAAAATATTGCCAAGTTAAACCATAATCAGTCGATATTGATATACCTGTACCTTTTGAGAAATACTCATCTTGAGCTAAAGTATCTACAACCCCAGAAACTACAACAATTGAATCTTTTACATATAATGCTGGATTACCGCCTCTTGGAAGGTTAAATGAATTAATAGTATAAAAATTTATCTGCTCATCTAAAGTCACACTCTTACCAAGTCCACCTCCAGTACCATAAAAGAGTAAGCTATCTGAAGATATCCCAATATCAATAACTCCATTAGAAGGTAAACCTTCTATTAAACCTATACTTGATTTATCTAATAAATCATTGGTCAATTTAAAATTTGTTGGCACTATACTTAACCCAATACCTAGAATAAAACATACTATATACTTTCTACTCAAAACAGTCCTTTGGGCATGAATTTTCATCCTCATAATTTTCAGAGCAAATCTCATCACCACATTTTAATAATAAGATTGAAGTTTGAAATTGCGAGATATTATTATATGTATTTCTTTGATTTTCTAAATCAAAAACATTAAATTGAAATATTGCTTCACCAGTTCTACCCTCATCTTGCGGATTTTCAGAGACTGCAGGTTTTAATGGAATTATTGTAGTATATCTGAAAGTATTTTTTTCTACAAAATTATTATACTCCATGATCCATGAAGGGTCAGATGAAAAAAAGTCATCTGATTCAACTGATTCATAATCGTTTGTCAAATCAGAAGTATTAATTAGATATTTTACTTGATTAATATTATTATTTGCATCAAAAACTGTCACATAAAATTCTAAAGTAGTCCACAGTGAATCATTCAACATTACTTCTGAAGGCATTTCTACATTTATAATTCTAGGTGTGAAATTATAATCTAAGTAATAATTTTCAGAAAATCTTGTTTCATCGCCATCATTTTTTAAATAATCAAAATTAATTAAATAATTTCCTGGTATAAAACTTTCAGGTGTAAACTTAGAATGAAAAATTTGATTATTAGCAATCATATCACCATTGATAGCTAAATCATTTAAACTTATTACATAATTATTCGGTGGTGGGCTTAGGTAGACTCTTACAATTTCATATGTGCCTGGCTGTATGAGATTAAAATTATTAAATAAAATATTATTATCATCTAAATCACATGGGATATTTTCATTTAAACTTTCAATTGCTTCCACTTGGAGTCCTTTAATGTCAAATTCAAACCACTGAAATGATTTTGATGATATTAAATAAATTGGAAATGAATACGTTTCTATATCAAATCTACCTAATTTAAATTGTCTCCAATCACCTTCAAACTTACAATTCCCATTATCGAAATTTGCGAAAATATCATAGTTAATAGCCTCTTTATTTATACAGCCATAATTTTGATAATCAAAATATAAGCAATTACTTTCTTCTAAAGTTGTAGTTGAAGAAAAATCATATATCGAATCATTTTCAATACACACAGTTAAATCTAAAAAACTACCTTCTCGTTCAAATTCAATTTCTAAACTATCAACATCCATATTTTTAAAATGCTCCAAAGAGACAGAGGTAAATATTTCATTTTTTTCTTCATTATAATTAATTAAAACTTCAGGAATATCGGTATCTCTTTCATTATTGATTTTAATTTCACACCCAAGAAGAATCACTAAAAGTATCCAATATGATTTATTCATAATCGAAACTCTTATCTATAATAATAAGCAACCACTCTCCCTTAGATTTAATACATTCAATATTAAAATTATTTTCCTCTATTAAAGAAATTACTTCAGATTTATCATCAATCAGTAATCCTGTTAAAAATACTTTTGAAACAGGTTTTTCACTCAATAATACAATTAATTTTTTTATTATAGATTTGTTAATATTAGCTAAAATAATATCATAATTATAATCGTCCCATTTTAAAACATCCATATAGTGAGTTGAAACTTCATTTTTAAAATTGTTTAAGAATAAATTTTCATTAAAATTTTCTTTACACTCTGTGTCCAGTTCTACGGCTGTTACATTCCCAGCACCTAATTTTTTAGCAGCAATAGATAAGATACCACTACCACAGCCTAAATCTAATACACTCATATTTGGCAATATTTTTTCAACTAATTGCTCTAATATTAAATATGTAGTCTCATGATGTCCTGTACCAAAAGCCATACCTGGTTTTATTTTTATTGTTTTTTGATGATACTCTGAATTATCCCAATCAGGAATTATATTTAATTTATTATTTATATTAATTTTTGTAAAATTTTCTTTCCAAGCAAGATGCCAATTCTCCCTCTTTTGTTCTTCAAATTGAAATTTAAAGTGAAAATAATTATACTTATTTAACTTTTTTTTAATAAATTCTAAATCTTTATTTTCAATAAAATGAATATGACTACTGTCTGTGTCAATAATACCATTTGAAACCTGAATAATATCTGCTGATATAATTTCTAAAATTTTTTTTTCAGCAGTTATTGTTAATTTTTGCCATAAATTATTCATTTTACATCTTCATTATAAATAAAAGCAGTTACCAATCTACCTACAGCTTCCAAACTTTCAGATGAACAATTTTCAGGAATATCATTCAAGGTATGCCAATAAGAATGATTATGGTCAGGATATTTAAAATCTATCAAATTAACTGTTGGTATTTTAGTTTCTAAATAAAAAACTCTATGATCATCGTAAATAGACCTACCTAGTCTATGTTTAAATTGGTGAATTTGTAATTTTTTTGCTAATGTCCAAATCTTATCCACATATTGAGGAGCCTGATAATATGAAAATCGCTCTATTTCTATTTCAAGATTTTTATCTCCTACCATATCTATACCTAATCCAAAATATGGTAATGGACTGGGATATTCTCTTGCAAATTCTTTTGTTCCTAGTGCAAATGACTCAGCAACACCTGATACGCCCATATCTTCTCCATCTACAAAAAGTAAATCTAGACCTATATTAATTAAAGGATTGTTATGTAATATATTTATTAACTCCATTAAAATTGCAATTCCACTAGCACCATCATTTGCTCCTAAAATAGGATTGTCCTGATTTGCTAAAACAGGATCTCTATCAGCGACATCTCTTGTATCCCAATGTGCTAGGATAAGTAATCTTTTTTCACGTTTATGATTAAATCTAACCAAAAAGTTTGTCAAATCTACAGGTTTTTGTGTTATTGGATTAGTCACAGTTACTTCATGTTTAAATACAGTTAAATTAAAAGGTAATAAAAATTGATCTAACATTTTTATAAAATCAGCATGCCCTTTAGAGCCCGGATTACGTGGACCTAAATCACACTGCTTTAAGAGATATTGAAAAGCTCTTTCTCCATCAAAATATGGAAAACTTTGTGGGAATAAATTCCCCAACATTATTATAAAAATAAATATTTTTTTCATTTAACCCCGTAATTTAATAATAACAGCAAATCCACCCCCTTTTTCGTATCTCCATTTATTTTGTAAAGAATAGTTTCCGCTGTATTTATAATTAATTGAGAAATCTACAAAATTTGAGAATTTATATTTAATATCCGGTTTCACAGAAAAATCTATTCTTTCATCATTTACGGTAAACTCGGTTCCACCAGCTAATAGTACTTCTTTCCAAGTATAATTATATGATGAAGTTAGATTAAATGTAACATCATTTTCTAAATCTAGGTCTCTAAAGAAGAAAACCGGTATTTCAAGTCCACCTTTTTTAGTGTATTTAATTGATGAATTTGAAGAAAATGAGTTATCTTTATCCATACCGCCTCCGTAAGACTCTTTAATAGTCTGGCTAAAAGAGCCACTTATTGAAAACTTAATATTATTTTTCGTTGTAGTATTAATTCCTAATAATGGTGAAAAGTTCATTTTATATATCGAACTTTCTTCACCATCATTTATATTTATTTCCTTACTTCCTGTAAATTTGTGATTTACTGAAATCGACTTAAATATTTTGCTAATAAATGGTATAGTATTCAATTGCTGAATTGAGATGTCGTAATCAAGAAATGGTATTCCATTTACATTTAAATTTTCACTCAATCCCATAGGAAGGAATGATTGACTAATCGTTAATGTCGTATCATTAGTTGTTGATATTTTTTCAACATTCTTATTGCTAAAAGACATCCTACCTATATTTATTTTACCTATATTAAATCCATTTGTTTGAATTTTGAAATTCTCAGTATTTGTAAAATTACTATTTACTTTACTTAAGTCTTCAGTAATTCTTGTTGAATCACTTGAAATTTTATTTGACGTATCTAAAAACTTTTCAAAGAAATTTGGATTATAATCCGTTAAAATCCCATTAAAATTAGAAGAATTATCCTTTGAATAATCTAAAGAAATGTCACCAATAAATTTTGCCACAGAATGCATTTTATCAAATATTGATATTATTAATGGATTTTCTATTTCCATCCATTTCACATTTTTTTTATTTCGTTTATTTTTATTTCTACTACTTCCAGGTCTAGTTTTAGATGATTTACTTTGCTTTGAAGGAGTAAAAAACTTTTCTAATAAAGCAGCAGCAGAAAACCTCAAGTTTGGTGCAATCTTATATGAAAATCTCATCTCAGCTATACTATCAATACTTGTTGATCGAGTCCATTTATAAGTTGAATTAAAATTTACTTTTGGTTTTAACCAGTTTAAATCAGGCATTACTGAAATTGAAAATTTCTCATTTCGATTAGTTTTCTTACCTAAAGTTTTATCGTCAATTATTTTTAGTTTATTAAACTGATAAGCATCAAGATTATTGTTTTGGTCAAAGTGATATGTGGTTTCAATTTTTTTCAATGGCTCATAGGTCATATCAAAATTAGTTTTCATTTTGAAACTTTGATTAAAAGTTGTGTCTGGATTATTTCTAAATACAGAAAAATTATCAACCTCATTTAAAGTTAATTTTCCTATTAACTTTTTAGGGAAATAATAAAATTTTGAACTAAATATATCTCTTTCTCTCTCAAAAAATTTCTGAAAATATGTAAATGGTTTTAAAAAATTTGGATTATCTCCTATATTAAGCGTGTAATTAATATTTTGATTTTGAGTCCTGTCTTTACTAATTTTTTTAGTTAAATTAGATGAGGTTGTATTATTTGTAGAAAATCCTAATTTAATATTGTCTAAAATATATTTTTCCCAAAACTTAGTACCTTTTGTAGACTTTTTATATCCAGTTGAAATTCCATATTTTTGGGTAATTGTTTTAATTGAATCAGGAGCCTGCCATGGTTGATCAATGATTACATCCGTTTGTGTTGGTTCAAATTGGGGGATTTGAGTAGATTTTGAATAAGTTACACGAATCGGATCAAAACCTAATTTTTTATTGAAAAAATTATCGGGTTTAAATTGGGTTGTCATAGAAAAGCTTTGAGAGGTGTTTCCAGAACTTAATCTTTCCTGAAGAGCATGATAATCTGATGTTTTAGCATCAAAATTTGCATTTATCTTTACCATATCTGCGATGTTCAAGTCTCCAGAAAACTTCATGGCTTGTCCAGTTTTCCTTTGTACTCCTGTCATACGTAATTCATTAATAAATATATGTCCATTAACTTTATTATTAGTATTATTATGAACTCCAACTATAATATTTTTAACATTATCAATACTTGGCTGACCTTTTATTCTGATCTTTTCCCAAGTTGGATTAGTATATGAAGAATCGACCCATTCCCATAATTGATAATCTTCAATATAATTTCCAGGCGGTGAATAAATATTATCTCCATTTAAATCTAATAAAGGTTCTCCAATATCAAAGACTCCATTTCCTTCAGATTTGTATACAAAATCCTCAGTATCTTCATAGGTCTCAATATTTGGGAAAACATAATTATCACCATTAGGATCTTCAATCGAACAATCATCACATGGATAACAACCGAAATCATTCCAATTATAACAAACTTGATCTCTAAACTGAATTAAATTTTCGTCGCCATTGCAACCCTGCTCATTTAGGAAATTACAGGCTATCTTATCAAATGTCACATTTTTAAACTCTCTCACCATATGAAAAGTTATATTTAAATCATTATTTTCAGTACAATTTCCTAAATATGTTTGCTCTAATATATTTATACATTCATCTTCACTAAAGCTTGACATTTCTATTGTACAAGATTGAATATTTAAATCTTTAAATTCATATATATCAATTTCTACTTCATTACTATCACAAGGGATTATAAAGGTAGAATCTTTAAGTCCAATTAGAATTTCAGGAATTGCACCTCCCATGCCATTTTCAAATGTCGCAATAGGATCCCCATTATTATTAATACTTGGTACACCATCTACACCATAATCATCAAATTCTTCTAATAATTGTTTTTCGAGTTTTTTTCTAGTCAACTCTTCTAAATCAATACGGATATCATTATCTAGCCATCCTGCATCTGAGATGCTTCCTTGTTTAATAGTTAATGGTTTAATAATTTCATAATAATTATTCTCGTCTTTTTCTAATCTAAAAATAAATTGGACATTTTCATTATTACGCCAATCTGTAAAATCTGAATTATTATACCATTCGTTTGTGCCTGGTTGTTTTTCTGCATAGACATACATATCAAGATATTTATAAATTTTAAAATTTTTCTTACCCTCCTGAGGGATATTTAAAACTTTTTTAATTGCTATGACTTGATTCTCTTGAATACCATTTATGCCTTCTTTCTCCCTAAATGATAATGCTAAAGCCTGCTCTCTTTGTTCTAACCCTGTCTTCAAATCTTTTTCAATAATTATATCTTCAGGAGGATTATAAATCCCTGTATGTTCTTCAGTATTTACTACAGAAATTTCCATCCCTGAATAATCTTGCCAATCATCACTGGCAATATGTTTTGAACCTAATTCCTGCCATTCATTACCAACAAATTCAATCTTTGCTATTGCTAGTGTATCCTTTAATTCTGATGGTATCTCTGAATCTACCCAAATTCTCATATATTTAATATTACTCCAACTAACTATGCTTTCTTCTGAATATTTAAAATCTGATAGTGGTATTGAATATTGTTTCCAATTATTATTCTGTGTAATGACATCAATATTTGGATTTGTTAAATTAATAGAATATGTAAAATATTCCTCTGTTTTATTCAAAGATTTATCATTATTCAAATCTTCTGTATCAGGATAATTAAATCCTTCAAATTGTGAATTTTTCTCTGTTCCATTATAATTTTGATATTCGTTAGGATCAAAATTATTACCACAACTTGTTGAAGGGTTAAATTGAAAATCATCTCCATTGGGGTCATTTATTGAGCAAATTTCACAAAACGATTCTTCACTATCCCAATCCTGCTGCACAAAAATTGCAGAATCTCTAAATTCAGTATAGTTATTAAAAATATCCTGATATGTAAGCTCAGTCAAATTACCATTTATATTAAAAAGTCCAAGACACCCTCCTTTACCATCTTCAAATTCATTAAAGCAGCCATCTAATCCCGTATCTTCATCTTCTTCAATAATTCCATTACCAAAGTAAATATCTTCTTCAGAATCTAACTTATCATTAAGGTTAGCGTCTTCACTTATCAATCCAAGATCAATATGAAGTTTATATTGACCACTATTTATACCTGAATCATTTAACCATATATCAACATATTTTTTATTTTCTAAATTTTGGTCATAATCATTAAGGTAAGTAAATATTCCAACTTTATTTTTATTTTCAGTTAAATTTGATACAAGATTTAAAGTAATAGTTTTTTGATCACCTGAAATTCCTGAAGTAGCTTTGTCTGGCCAAATTTCATTAGTTTGAATTTGACAATATGGGTTATACCAATTAACTGTACCAATTTCATTAATGTCTGATATTAATCCAATCTGAGGTACTCCAAAAGCATCTAATTGTAATGGAGGTCCTGCTTTACTATAAAATGCAGCTTTTATAGAAGGTGATGAAGTATGTTTAGAACTTTCAAAGTCATCAATATAGGCTATTCCAGATTCAATTGAATTTGGATTACTAATAACTTGAGCAAATTCCCCATTTATTCTTACAGTTGATGGATTTGAAGTTTTTATTAATGGTAACCTATCCACTATTTGAGTTACAAAGTTTAAATCTCTCTGATACGTACCATTAAGATCCCAAATGAAGTTTCTCATTGGCTCACGTCCAACTTCGACTTTTTTATCTACAATTGATTGATCATAATATAATGCCGTACCTCCAAGGAATATATTATCTGTAAAATCCCATCTCATTGAAGAACCTGCAAGGAAACGATTATCAAAATTAAATAAATTATGATCTTCATAAGCAATAACAATCTCTACATTTGGATCCATTACTATATTTTTAGCATCACCAATAAATCGAATTTCATTACTAAAACTATCAATTTCATAATCTGATCCTCTTGTCATACGCTTACCATTAACAGTTACTTCATCAGAACCTTCAACAATCATAAACCCCAAATTGATAGATGTAGATCTTTCTTTTTTAATAATTTTTATAACAAATTCATGTTCTGATATTTTGTCACTTGTATTACTTGAATAATACATTGCAGGTCCGCATTGATTATATTCAGAGCTACACTGAAAATCACCATCATTGTCATTCAAGTAAGGAAGAATTTCACCAAGCTCTTCATTTGTTGAGCCATAATATAATGTTGAGGTTTCAGGATCAGACATATTTATTGTTCCAATTGTATCAAATGCAAACGGCATGTGAGTTGGAAACATTAATATACCATTCAACGTATCAATTATACTCGAATATAAGTCAATTTTATTGTCTGTACCGATTGTAAACCCACCATTCTGATATTTCCTAGTATCAAGACCGAAAAGGTTTAAAAACTTACTACTGCTACCTACGGGGCTCGGGTCTAAACCTGTTTCTCCATTAATATATAGTACATCAACCTCTATTTTAGAATAATCTGTACCACTACTACCGATGTAATATGCATTTTTCATCATTAATGGCCAAGTTACCTTAGATGGATCAGAACGACCACGCGATTTAATTAATCTTAGTTTTATTTCTGAATCTACATTAGAATTTGATTCATCTGTAATATAGTCACCAATTATCTCACCTCCTTTAGTAACGAATGCTACCGCAATTGCTTCATTTGACAATGTTGATTGTAACTGTAGATATCCTAGTCGAGGTGAATATGAGAAATCTCTACCAGATTCCATTCTGACCCAAATTCCAGATTCTGATTTAATAGGGTCTTCAGTCTGCATATCATAATAAGCTGTTGCGTTTACCACACTACCCTCAACTATATTCGTAGTTTTATAAACTTGAATTTTGTCAATTTCTAAATCTTCAAAATAAGAAAAATTCAAATTTGAGTCTAATGGATAGAAATTAAGTTTATAAATTTCATCCAAAAAGAATAATCTATCAGTAATAAAATCATAATCATTGATAAATACTTCCTGAGATTGCTCTGAACCAGAGATTGTTTTTACTTGTTTCTGTGAATTTTCCTGAGCTATGATTGTGTTTATTTTTAATGGGCCAAATTGATGTCCCATTTTAAATCCAAATAAGCCGTTATTACTTGATCCGCCACCTTTATTTATTAGAGTAGCTCCATCTTGAAAACTAAAACCGATATTTCCAGCTTCAAAATCTTGCAAAATATCATCTTCATTACCATTATATGTAATTGACATGTCATTTTCAAAGTCAAAATCTGCTTCAGAGTCTTGTTTGATTTTAATATTAAATTTTTCACCAATTTTACCATTAATTGTAAAATTTTGAGTTTGTTCAATTTCTAAATCCCAATCATTATTACTCTGATTCTGTGAACTATACTGTAAGTCTTGTTCTTTGAAAACAAGGTCACCATCAATACTTATTCTTCCACTAATATTTAAACTAACTTGAGTATCTCCAACTTTGAGTACATCAATATTAAACCCTCCACCCTTTCCACGTCTTTTTCTTCTATTTTTTTTTGTATAATTACTGATAATTTTATCTCTAAATTTTTTTTCAACATTTAACCAAAATGCACGACGCTGGTACCATTTTAAACTAAAAACTGTTGGTGGTATCAACTCACTTCCCATGTGTTCCATTTTAACTTTATAGGCATTTTCTATTAAAGCTTCTTCGGTTTTAATAGTAATTTTCTTAATAAGCACTTCTGCTTTTTTATTTATATTCGGATTAACAAAATGTCCATTCCATGTACTATCAACATCCCACTGAACCATAGTCTTTTTAACTTTTGGGAATGGATCTAAAAAATAAATAAGTTTTTTCTGTGGAATAATCTTCTGAGAAAAAGGAGAATCATTAGAAAAAGTAAACCCGCAAATAGAAATACAAAAAAGTACGTAATTCACCTGTTTTACAAATCTGTAATTAAAAATTTTAATATATGATATTAGTTTCAACAACGCGTTAGCAATGGTTCGCTAGGCTGTATCTCCTTAATTTCTTCTTGGAAGGTTAAGAACAATTATATTTTTTTAAATAGTTTAACATTTTTTTTAAAGCTAAACCTCTATGTGAAATTTTACTTTTTTCTTCTTCAGACATTTCTGCGAAAGTCATTCCTTTTGAAGGTATATAAAATAAGGGGTCATATCCAAACCCTCCAACCCCTTTTGGCCTGTCTGTTATTTGACCTTTTATGCAACCCCTTTCAAGATGTTCCACATTATGATCAACCAGCGCCATAACCGTTTTAAATTGTGCATTTCTGTTATCTGTAGAAAATGGTTTAATCTCTTTTATCATTTTGTTTACATTATCATTATATGAACAATCCTCTCCTGCCCATCTTGCAGAGAATACTCCTGGCTGACCATTTAAAGCATCAACTTCAAGTCCAGTATCATCGGATAGTGCTGGAATCCCAGTGTAATCAAAAACCGTTTTAGCTTTAATAATAGCATTTTCATCTAAACTTTTCCCTGTTTCCGGAATATCTTTGATTTCAGGATAATCAAATAATGAATATACTTTAAAATTCAAATTATTTAATTTTGATTTTATTTCAATTAACTTATCCCTGTTATGTGTAGCGATAATAATTTTTTTATTTTTCATACTTCAAATATAAAAATATGAATGAATACATATAAAGGACGAATAAAAATTTAAGGATTTTTATTTTTTTCATGGTTAGTATTGTAAAAGGTCTCTAAATTTTTATAGTGTGTATTAATTAAATACGAATATATTAATATACTAAATTTGGGCCAGATAGCTCAGTCGGTAGAGCAGAGGACTGAAAATCCTCGTGTCGGCGGTTCGATTCCGTCTCTGGCCACCTTTAAAAAGCCCCCTATACCGACGGGGGCTTTGCTTTTTCTGTAAGATTTTAACTTTCTACTAATTTTCCAATTACTCGTGATTATTCAACATGGTTCTCGTCGGTACAATATTTTATTGACAACGTTTTTAGGCCAACGTTTTTAGAATATTTACTTTATCAATGAGGCAAGTATACTTCGACTTCCTCTAAATGATCTTCTACCATGCATTATAAAAAAATTATTGATCATGGCTATATCTCCATTCTGCCACTTTATGTCATAAACAATATCTTTTATAATATTATTTGCAATCTCTATATCTTTTTTATTTATTTGACTTAAATCGCCAAAGCAAACAGGTTTATTTTTATTATTATTTTT
>NZIV01000009.1 GCA_002689995.1 Fidelibacterota bacterium | reverse complement strand
TAGAAATAAATTTTTTTTTAAAAATAATTGTTTCATTAATAAAAATTTAATTTAAATATTAAATTCTTCGTCAATTATACTTTGGTAAGAATTAGTAACTCCGGAAATTATATCTTTTAAGTTAACAGTTTCACCAGATTCTCCTGATTCTAAAGCCCCATAAGCAAGAGCCAATGCATCCATACCTACTTCAGAATCAACTTCTGGGCTTGAATCATCAATTATAGATTTTGCTAAATCATGGATTTCTATAGCAATCAATTTCCGATCTATTTCTTCAAAGTCGTATTTGTAGCTAGTTAACCTTTTTTTATTATCGAAATACAATGAAGTAACCTCATCTAATTCCCATTTAGGCACCAGATCTAATAGTTTATCTCCTGTAATTTCAATTGGAGGTTCACCTGGATTTTTAGGGTCTCTTAAAATTATTGGGCTTCTACCATTTCTGCTTCCTGGGAGTTTAATTGTTCCTTTTGATCCGTGAATTGATTCATTTCCGAATCCGTATCCACTAGCTGCACTACTCATAGTCATTTGGCCAATCGATCCATTTTCAAATTCAATAACAGAAATTGCAGTATCTTCAGCATCAATTTCTATTTGGCTTTCATTATTGTCTAATTGATCTTCAACTCTGTGCCCATAAAATTTTTTTAATTGTTCATTTAACATCCCTGATGTTTTTCTAATTGGGTTTAAGACACCAGTTTTAGCATAAATTGTTTTAGCTTTTCCCATAAAATATAATATTAAATCTGATGTATGTACTCCTTGTTCTAATATCAGGCTGCCTGCAAGCGATTTTTTTGCTCTCCACCCGGTTCCATGCATAAGATAACCTCCACCAGAAACTGATACATCAATCACCATTTGTAAATCACCTATTGCGCCCTCATCAATTAAGGCCTTAACCAATCTATTCATAGGATCTCGTCTGTAATTTTCAGCAACAGCAAGTTTTACATTATTTTTTTCTTGAACATCTTTCATTTTCCTGCAAGCTTTTAAAGTTATACCCATTGGTTTTTCTGTTAAAACACTTATACCCTTATTCATAGCTTTAATAGCAAATACGTGATGTGTTTTAGTGTCTGTGACTATATCAAGTATATCTATACCAGATTCAGAAATCATTGAATCGAAATCTGTATAAATTTTTGGTCTGTACCCATTATTTTTTTCTGCTTCATCTGCAACATGATTAGCAGCTTCTTCATGAAGGTCGCAAATTGCTTCAAGTTTTGCAATATTGCTATGCCTCATTACCTCCGATATGCCTTGCATATGCCGAAACCCCATACCACCACAACCAACAATTCCTAATTTAAGAGTCATTTTTTTATTACACCTTTCCCTAAAGATAATTTTATTTAAAAAAAAGGGGCTGAGTTAACAGCCCCTTTTAATTTAATAATGAATCAGTATTACTGAGCTTTACTTACGTTCAGTATAACTTGCATAAATGCAGCCCATAAACTGTACGGTGCTACATAAGGATCATTTGCACTCATCATACCTTTCCAGTAGGTATCATTGAAAGTTACTACGTGCCTTTCTTCAGCAAGAGTTACTTCAGTAATATCCTTTAGGAAAAGTTCAAGAGCTTGATCAGCTAATGCCATGTATTCAGGACTATTTGGAGATCCTGGAATGGCATCCATTTGATCAATAATTGCATCATATTCTGGGTTATTGTAATGGCTATTACCCCAAATATATGTATTCATTTCACCCTGTGATGGAGCAGCAAACTTGCTGTGGTAATGTTGTAATGTTCCCCAAGGCTCATTACTACTTCCACAGTGCACTACTACCCATGCATCAGCATTACCTGTTCTTACTTTATCGAACATTGGCGCGTTGTCTGGGTCATGTAGTACAAAGGTTGTGTCAAATCCACCATCTTTGAACTGCTTCTCAAGTATAGGACCCATTGGTTTTAACCAACCAGGAACATGAAGGTCGAATGTAAACTTAGAACCATCCTTTGTGTACATTCCATCAGAGTCTTTAGTCCATCCTGACAAAGCCATATGCTCAGCTGCTTCAGCGAGATCATGCTTTGTAGGGTCGTACTTAGCAATTAAGTCTTTTTGTTTATCTTCGTAAGCTATTAGTCCACCATATGTAGAATATGGAATACCTCTAGCTACTGTAGAATTTTCATAAGCTAGCATTACTAATTTATCTCTATCTACAGTCCTATTGATTGCTCTTCTAACATTTACATCAGACATAATACCCCATTGAGTATTTAGGCCTAATGTATATAGACAAGCATCTGCAGCACCCCAAGATGGGCCTTCAACTGCCCAACTCTTTACAGCTGGGTTCTTTGATTTAGCAGCTAAAAATACACCCGGTTGCATTATTGATGCAATATCGAACTCATTATTAATGGTTCGAGCAGCAGCAGTATCTGCGCTTCCAGGAGGTATGTAAGCAACTCTTAAAGGAACAGGTTGGTGAGAGAATCCAGTTTTAGATGCCCACCATGCATCATTCCTGTCAAAGACTTGTGCTTGAGCAGAGGCTTCAACAGCTACATAAGGACCAGTACCTACAGGATATCCTTTATCAGGATCCCAGTTATTGAATTCTAGAGGGTCTTCATTTTCCCAAACATGCTTAGGAAGAATCTGAATGTGAATTTCAGAGTTTTCCACAAAGTAGAAGTAGAAGAACCTTACATTTGGTTTATTAAGATTAATTGTAAAGTTATGATCATCTTTACAATCAACATCTTTTACCCATTCATTCATATCGCTAGCAAAAACTAGCTCAGGAGTATCTCGAAGTAACTCGATTGTGTATTTTACGTCATCACATGTGAATGATTCACCGTCCGACCATTCGATACCTTTTCTTAAAGTTACGTCAACTCCCATACCGTCTGCATGAGTGTCATAGCTAGTAGCTAGCCATGGCATTTCTTCACCAGTGTTGTGATTATAGTAATACATGTATTCATAAATAGTTTTATTTAAAATACCTCTTACTCTTCCCAATCCACCTAGTGAATAAGGGTTGAGATTGTCAAAACCTTCCCATTGAGTTGCCCCAGGCCCAAAACCAGTAATGATTAATGTGTCTTCTCTTGCAACATCTCCTCTGTTTCCAGGCTTATAGTCTGGAGGAGGAACGACTTTCTCAACTACTCTTTCCTTTTCTACTATTTTTTCAACTTCAACTTCCTTTTCTACTATTTTTTCAACTTCAACTTCAACTATTTTTTCTTCAACAATAGTCTCGGTTTCACCTGCACAAGCAATAGAAATAGAAAGAACGATAGATGAAATCATAAGTAAATAGAAACTTCGTTTCATAGTATTTTCCTTCCTTCCATCAACTCAATTAAGTAAGAATTTTATAATAATTCCTAGTTTATAAAGTCGAATGAAATAATTTTTTAATTTGTTACATTTTTGTTAAGATTATGTTAAATGTCAAATAATTACTTAAATAGATAAGGGCTAAAAGAATGTCTTGGGACTATGTTATAAAAAGATTTCTACTTTTTCTGGCAGTTATATTTGTTGCAGTTACTATTAATTTTATTATACCTAGGTTAAGAGATACTAACCCGATAGAAGAGAGACTTTATCAACTCGCAGCTCAAGGTGGAGTAAATGTTTCTAAAATTAAAGAACTAACAGCAATTTATGAAGCAAAATACGGATTAGATAAATCTATTGGAGAGCAATATTTAAATTATTGGAACGACATTTTTCATCTTGATTTTGGCTGGACTATAGCAGACAGGACACCAGTAATAAATGAAATTATGAGAGCTGTCCCATGGACAATTGGGCTTTTGACGGTTGCCACATTTATTGCTTTTATTGTAGGAACAATCTTTGGGGCTTTGCTTGCGTGGCCAAAAACAGGTAATTTTGTTAAATACTTTGTTCCATTATTAATGACATTATCAGCAATTCCATATTATTTATTAGGTATAGTATTTATTTATCTATTTGCAATCAATTGGGGGGTTTTGCCTACAGCAGGAGCTTTTGGTTTTGGGGTAAAGCCAGGCTGGACTTTAGAAATGATAACAAGCGTACTTTGGCATGCTATCATGCCTGCAGCATCTATTGTATTAACTTCAATTGGCTTTTGGGGTCTTGGAATGAGGGGAATGATGATAACAACAATGGGTGAAGACTATATGAAATTTGCTGAATATAAAGGATTAAAAGACAGAAGAGTTTTCCTGTCCTATGGTGTTAGAAATGCATTACTTCCTCAAGTAACCGGGCTTGCAATAAGCTTAGGAACAATTTTGGCTGGCTCGGTTTTAGTAGAAGTAATATTTGCTTATCCTGGTTTAGGAAATTTATTATATAGAGCAATTACTTCAAATGATTATTTCTTACTTCAAGGAATAATATTATTTATAATAGTTTCACTTGGATTTTCATTATTTTTAATTGACTTAATCTACCCATTAGTTGACCCAAGAATTAAATTAGAAGGTGGTGAAAATGGATAAGTTAAGGTTAGGGGCTAAAGAAGTTTTAAAGAACAAATTGTTAACTTCTGGAATTATTTTATTTTTATTTGTAAGTTTCTTTGGGGTTGTTGGAGGATGGTTTATTGACCCAGAAATGGCAGATGTTGGAGCGGGTTATCCTTCCCAGCCTCCATCTTGGGAACATTGGCTTGGTACTGACCAACAAGGAAGAGACGTATTTGCAGACTTATTATTAGGAACTCCCCAAACTTTAAAAATTGGTTTAATTGCTGCATTCGTAGGTGTGAGTTTTGGAACTATCTTAGGGTTTATTGGCGGATATTTTGGAGGGAAGATCGATACATTTTTTAGATTAATGTCTGATGTATTTATGACAATCCCAGGTTTGTTAATTTTGATTGTTGTTGCCTCTTTACTTGATATTGTAAGCACAACTCTACTCGGATTTGTAATTGCTGCATTTGGATGGATGGGCGCATTAAGGGTAACAAGAGCTCAAGTTCTAACTATGAGAGAAAGAGCATATGTTCAAGTTGCAAAGTTAAATGGCGTAAATGATATGGAGATAATATTTAAAGAGATGCTTCCTAATCTTTTACCTTTCATAGCTGCAAGTCTGACAGGCGCTACTGCAGGTGCTGTTTTAGCATCTTTAGGTCTTTCTGCTCTTGGTCTAGGTCCACAAAATGAACCATCAATTGGGTTAACAATATATTGGGCCTTGCATTATGGTGCTTTAATCAGAGAATTATGGTGGTGGTTTATGCCTCCGGTTGTTGTAATGATATTGTTATTTCTTAGCTTATTTTTAATTACTGCTGGACTAGATCAGATTGCAAACCCAAGACTTAAGGATAGGGTTTGATGCCAAATATTCTTGATGTTAAAAACCTAAAAGTTTATTACCACACTTCTAAAGGGCCAGTTAAAGCTGTAGAAGATGTTTCTTTTTCTTTGGTGCCAGGTGAAAGGATGGGGCTTGTTGGGGAATCTGGTTCTGGTAAATCTACTATTGCATTAGCACTAATGAAGGCCCATAAGTATCCTGCAAATATAGAATCTGGGCAGATTATGGTCGGTAAAACAAATATAATTGACTTGAATGAAGAAGAAATGCGTAAGACTAAATTAAGTGAGATATCAATGATCCCTCAAGGAGCAATGAACTCACTAAATCCTGTTAAGAGAATTAAGCCTCAAATAATGGATGCGTTAATAGATCATGGGTTAAAGTTAAGAAAAGATGAAAAAGAGAAATTTTTGACTAAATTAATGGAAAGCGTTGGCTTAGATTATTCGGTAGTGAATCTTTTTCCTCATGAATTAAGTGGAGGGATGAAGCAAAGAGTATGTATAGCTATATCTATTTCGATGAAGCCGAAAGTAATTATTGCTGATGAACCTACAAGTGCATTAGATGTAATTGTACAAAGGCAAATAATGGAAACACTTTACGAGGTCCAAGCAAATCTAGGTGCTGCTTGTATACTTATAGGGCATGATATGGGTTTAATGGCCCAATTTGCTGACAAAATTGGCATAATGTACGCTGGAAAAATGGTTGAAATGGGAAATGTTTCAGATATATTTAAAAAACCAAAACATCCATACACAAGACTTCTTATTGATAGTCTTCCTGATACTAATAGTAAGCGTGATTTAATTGGAATACCTGGAATACCTCCATCCCTTCTAAACCTTCAAGAAGGTTGTAGTTTCTGCCTAAGAATAGGGCAAAAAACTACAAATAAAATTCCATGGGTAAAGGCATCAAAAGATCATTATTTTCAAAAATGCCTTAAATGTTCTGATTATGGCCGAACAAAAAAAAGAGTGAAAAGGTAATTAAGTTGGGATCTTTACTAAAAGCAGAAAATATTTCCAAAGAATACGTTAGCGGAACATTTATAAAAAAAAGAAATTTAGCTCTTAAACCTGTTTCATTTTCTATTGACGATAAAACTCCATCGATTACAGCAATTGCAGGCGAAAGTGGTAGTGGGAAAACAACTTTTGCTCGTGTATTAGCTGGAATTTTAAAAAAAAGTAGTGGGGTTTTAAGATTTAAAGATAAAGACCTTGATTACATGACAAAGGATGAGGAATTGAATTTTAAAAAAGACGTTCAGACAATTTTTCAGGATCCTTTTGAAGTATATAATCCTTTTTATAAAGTTGACCATGTATTGACCACACCATTAAAGAAATTTGGAATGGCAAGTAGTAAGTCAGAATCAGACGAAATGATTATTTCTGCTCTTGAAGAAGTGGGCTTAAGACCAGACGAAACTCTTGGAAGATATCCTCACCAATTGAGTGGAGGTCAAAGACAAAGAATTATGGTTGCAAGAGCTTTTTTACTAAGGCCAAAAATAATTATTGCTGACGAGCCAGTTTCTATGGTGGATGCATCTTTAAGAGCAACAATTCTTGAAGAGTTAAAAAATTTAAGAAAAAACCATGGTATATCAATAATTTACATCACTCATGATCTTACAACTGCTTATCAAGTAGCAGATAACATAATGGTTTTATACAGAGGGCAAGTTGTTGAAGCAGGCAGTGTAGAAAATGTAATAAATAACCCTGCTCACCCTTATACTAAGCTATTAACAGATTGTATACCTAAACCTGATCCTGACCAAAAATGGTCAAAAACATCTGGGGACATCACTATTCAATCCAGGATAATTAAGGGCTGTGATTGCGCATTTTGTAATCAGTCAAATGATAAAGAGTCATTTAGGGAGATTTATGAATTTAAAAAGAATCAAATTGTCAGCTGCAAACTATCAAAAAAAATGAAACTTTGTGCAGATAAAGATATTTCAAAATATTTTATAAAGCCAAAAAAATAGACTAAAAGCAAATGAAATTTTCATGGAATATAATTTTAATATTTATTATTTTATCAATCACTTTTTCTTGTAGTGCCAGTCAAAATAAAATTATTTATATTGGTGATGAGCCAAGTGTAAAAAAACATATATCCCAATCAGATATAGAATCAGGGTTAATTTCAATTGAAGATGTTGTAATTCATGGAAAAGAACTGTTTACTGCTAGATTTAATTCACTAGATGGTTTTGGCAGACCCCTCAGTGCTGGTGATAGAACTAGAAGAAAAAATAAAAAGATTTTCCCTGAAAATTTTAATAGAATTTCGGGGCCCGAATCTCAAGCATGCTCCGACTGTCATAATATGCCTATTGTTGGTGGGGGAGGAAGTAATGTTACTAATGTTTTTTCATCTGCTGAAAAATCTCCATTTTTAGACTTTGATACTGAAAGTTTAGATAGTGATATTAAGCTAAGTGAAGTAGGTAATGAGAGAAACACAATTGGCATGTTTGGTTCTGGGCTGGTTGAGCTTCTTGCACGTGAAATGACAAAGGACTTAATTGCACAAAGGGCTACCGCAGAAGCTTTAGCCATAAAAGAAGATAGAAACGTTAGGATTTTATTGTCAACTAAAGGTGTAAATTTT
>NZIV01000008.1 GCA_002689995.1 Fidelibacterota bacterium | reverse complement strand
TTTTTATGAGGCATCTTTTTGCATATAAAAATCATACATATCCATTTTATATTCCAGGAAATATTGAGGGAGAAAATTCTCTATATATGAATTTACACTACAAAGGAATTAAATTATCTGGAAATAACGTGCCTCGATTAAATAAAGAAAAAACTTTAGGAAATGTTTTAAAACGTTTAAAAGATAAGGGTAAATTATTAATGCTTAAAAGATATTATCCAAATTCTGGAAAACAGTTTTCAACTGTCTTTATGCCTTATCCAACTATATTTCTTCAACCTGCATTTATTCCAATGTTAAGAATTAAATTTGGAAATGAAAAATTAGATAAAGATCAATTAAGTGAAAATTATTTTAAATCATCAATAAGGAGTTTAAATTATAAATTACAGTTCCAACCTGGTAATTCGGCAATACGTTATCAGCAAGTAGCTGATCAAATATCTGACTCAATTTGGGTAGCATCAACCAAACATTTAACTTTGAATAAAAACCTTAGATATAACAAAAATCATATATCTAAACAGTTATTTCATATAAGAGATATTTTCTACAAAGAAGAAATGAAAGAAAACATTAAAACGTTTAGAAATAGAAATGATTAAAAAATTAATACTTTTATTTAAATATAAAAAAATATCAACTAATAATTACATAAAAAGATGAACCAGGTTGAATACATTTCTTATGGTGGTGGAACACCTAGCTTAGCTCTAATAATTTTAAATATTAAAGGAGAAATAAAACCTATTACTGGAAGAAAAAAAGTTGATGAAATTATATTTTCCGATACAGGGTGGGAAAAAAGAAAAACCATTGAGCAATTAGAATTACATAAAGAATATGTAGAAAAACATGGTTTAAAAATGTCTATTGTAAAATCTGATCTTGGAAATTTAGATAAACAAACAATTAATGCTATAAATTCAACTGAAAAAAATTCAACAGATAAATTTGTGCATATACCATTTTTTAAATTTAATGATTTAGAATCATCTGAATATTATGGAACTCCAACTATGCAACGTAGACAATGTACAAACCATTTTAAAATTAAACCTATAAATGATTATCTTAGAAATAAATATGGAAAAATTGGTCATATTGCTCAATTAGGAATACATATTGACGAAATACATAGAGTTAAAGATGCTAGAAATAAAAAAGATACAAACAGATACCCACTTGTTGATTTAAATTTAACTAGACAGGACTGTATAAATATTGTTAAGGAATCTGGATTACCTGTTCTTCCTAAATCTGGTTGTGTTGGTTGTCCATTTATGAATAGTAAAGTTTTTATAAATATGGCTAATAATAAAAAAGATGATGATTTTGATAGAGCAGTAGCAGTTGACGAGGAAATAAGAAAAATTGGTGGTTATGTTTGGCGTGAAATGAAACCACTAAAAACATTAAGAGAAAATATACAATCTCAAATGTTTAATTTAGATGATGATTTAGATGATGGTTGTGATTCAGGTTACTGTTTTATATAAAATTAATTAATTATCATCAAATACGTTCTCATAGACGTTAGTTTTACCTCCAGAGGGTAGTAAACCACCATTTATAAATAAAAAACGCTTAAATAATGTATGTTTTTTAAAACATGGAAAAATTTTCCGAAAACATGGAAAAATTTTCGGGTCAGGACTATATATAGAATATATATTGTGCCAATATATAAAACAAAATTCTTTAGGAGCTAAAGAGAAAAAAATTATTTCAATTTTAAACCTACCAATTTTGGCGTTTTTTAGAATGTTTTAAGTTTTATCCAGGACAGTTTTTTATTCTGGGAAAAATTCCAAAATACCCAAAATGCTATGAAATGTGTACTTTTTTTAGAATTTAGTCAATAAATACTATATTAATGATTTAAAAATATATAAAATTAGTACCCAAAACTATATCTGGTGGATTATGAATAAAAATCATGTACTTTATTTAAAAAACGCTGATGTACAGGAATTATTTATCCAGGCATCAAAAAGACCAAAAATTAAAACGTTAATGTATCTTCAATATTATGCAGGGTTAAGAATATCAGAGGCGTTAGCTATAACTCCAAATGATTTTGATCTTGATGATAGATTTATAAAAGTTGTTAATGGCAAAGGAAATAAAGATAGAGTAATTCCATTATTTCCAAGATTAGCGGAACATTTAGCAGGGTTGGATATAGCCTCCAGGAGAAAACCATTAATAAAAATGGGAAGATCAAACGCCATAAAAAGATATAAAGATATTTATCAAGAGTGCCTGGATAACCAAAAAATAACTAAGTATATAAATTTAGGTACTCACACTTTAAGACATTCAGCTATTATTCATTGGTTAAATATTCCTTTACCAGTAAATAGAGTCCAGTCTTATGCAGGTCATTCATCAATTCAAACAACTCAAGCATATACCAGGCTAACTCCAGAAGATGCGATAGATTTATCTGGAATACCTGTTGATACCTCTGAAATTTAAAAATTAAACCTCTAAATTTGAAAGCTGATCAATGATAGAGGTTTTTTCTCTTTGTTTATTAAAATAATGTTTATTAATTCTCCAGAACCTCGTATCTCCAGATTTTTTTGAGGTTAGTTGTAATTCTTTTAAGTGATTCCTCATATTTTTATCTGATACTTGTTTACCAAATAATTTCATATATAGCTCTTGAAAATCGTAAGTAGTCATATCAAAATTTTTATCTGGATTTTCTGTTATCCAGTCTTTAACTTTAGTTGATATAAATTCTTTAATATTAGATTTTTCTACTGCTCCTTGTTTAGATGCTATGTATTCTGGACTGTATGCTCTTAATTCATCAAATGATTGAACTGCTTGAGTATTATAGCCTCCATAAAGTTTATGAGCATTGTGTAAAATTTTAGCAGGGATAATTCGAGGATCAAATGGTTTAAAATGAGGATTGTTTCTTCCAGGAATAGTTGTATAACTTAAGTGCATAATTTTTTGATTTTCCGGAGGAACTAATTTTTTTACATGAACCTCCCAGTCAGTCTGTTGCTCTAAAAACCAGGCAATATCTTCTGGTTTTTGAGTTGTATAAATCATGCTTAAATTTAATTTTCTTTGCTGAATAATAAAGTTATGGAAATACTGTTGAAACGTTGTTAATGATCTTTTTGGACTTGCATAGTTTTGAACCTCGTCAATCCATAAAACTGCATTATTCATAAAGTCAGGAATATCTCCTGCAAAATATTTAAAATCTATTCCATGAGTTCGAGGTACTCCAGGAGGCAATAAATTATTATGAAATATTGTCATGCCCTTTTTGTGTAGCTGACTTACAAAATAATAAGCATATAAAGATTTACCTTGACCACGTTGACCAAATACTCCAACGTTAATTGGCTCTTTTAATATCCTATGTTTATCGTCTAATATATCGAAATATTTTTTCATCTAATCATCTTCCTAAAATTGCCAGTCTTTTTACTAGATTTTATTTTTTTCTGTTTTTTAATATTTCTTTTTTTTCTTGGCATTTAATCTCCGATAATTATTACCTCGTCAGGAATTGGAGTGCCAACTGCATCAGCTACCTGAATAGCTTGAGGAAAATAGATGCTTTGAAGATTGTCAAAAATAGTTAACAGTATTAATCCGCCACCTGCAATAATTAATAAGAAAAATAAATATTGACCAACAGTCTTAAGATTTAATTTCATGTTAGCTAACATTAAACCTTTTACTGATGTTTCATCAGCTAGTTTATTAACAAGCTCTGGACTTACTAAAGATTCATCTAAATTAAAAAAATCTACATGAGCTAATCCATCTTCCTGAACTTTTAAAAATGGGGGATAATAATTTTTTCTCTTTGGTAATTTTTCAACATCTATTCTATATTCAGCTTGTATATTTTCTAACAATTCTGATTCCCAGTATTCAACAAATATAGCTGACTTACCTTTGTATTCTTTAATTAAATAAATTGGTTTATACATTTTTAAACCTGCATAAAACCAAAATATAAAACATAAAAATAACATACCAATAAAAATTGATATTGGAGTAACGCTACCTGGAGAAGAATAAGAGCCATAAACTAATATTCCTACTCCAGATAGAATAAGGAGAATGGAGGCTACTCCCATAGCCTTTGTGGAACTATCATAAAAAAACTGATTTAAAAATGATTTTGATTTCAAAACTGTTCTCCCATTTTTACTAGAGCAGGAATAATAATAGGGATCGATAAAAAAATAATGAGAAAAAACTCAAGAGCAATGACATAAATAAAAATTTTACTAAACAACTCATTATTACCCTTATTGTTTTTTAGTGCGTTGGTTCTCGCAGTTAATTGTTTTTTTTTGAATACATTTTTTGCATCTTCAATATCAAAAAAAGATTTATCAATTCTTAATGTTTCATTATCTAAAATTAACAATGCTGAATCAGAATCTAGTCCAAAAAATGTTGGTTGTATTTTAGGAGGTAAAAATCCAAATAAACGCTCTTTAACTAAGTAGGTAACTGCATCAGCAATAATTTTATATCCTTTACCCTTAACAGTAACAACGTCAGCGTGTTTAATTTCTCCCTTAACTAATTCAAGTTTTTTAGTCTTATCAAGTAATAAAACGTTCATTGATTATTCCTAGTTAATTTACCACGCCTCCTAGAGGTATTAGAATTAAAAAATGGATTGATAGCTTGTACAAATTGATCTCTAGCTAATCCATTTTCAGATACTTTATAAAGTAAAAATTTATTTCTAAAGTTTTCTGTTAAATTCATTTCCTCCCATTGAAGAATAGTTTTAACTTTTTTTGTTTTCTTTGGACTGTTTCCTGCTAACTTATAATTATTAATTAAATCATCTAATGCTAATTGATCCTGCTCCATATCCAGGAGGTTTACAAGTTCTTCATTTGAGATATGAGATTTATTTAATATATCGTCAGCGTTTTTATTTATCTTTAAAAGTGCATCAGCGTTGCCTGGAGTAAAGCCTCCATCAAGATTCATGGGTCGCAATCCTCTGTCAGCTAATTCATCTCCCTCTGATTGATATGCCATAATAAGCTCCCTGTTTAATTGATAGAGGAGCTATCAAAATCGCTAGACGTTAAAGAATCCTAATCGAGAGAATCTCTAGCTCCTCTATCTATTCCGAATCAACATAGTTCCATGTATAAAAAACTATATTAATTCCAAATATAACATATTAATTTTAAATTAATAAAGTATTTAATAAATATTTATTAGATTAAATACAATATTAATAAGAGACTATTCGATTTTCTTTTTCGCCCTATATACTACGTATATAGAATATAGAATAATGACTTTTATGAGATATTAAAAAGAGTTATATTATATATCTAACATTAATTTTTGATATTAGACTTTTAATATCATATTAAAGGAGTAATGTATGTTTAAGGCATCAATTATAGCAACTGTTTTTTTAATAGTTGCAGTAATTATGTCAGTAGTATTACTACCAACGTTAGTTGACGTGGGAGATTCAGTACGTTTGACATCAGTAACAGATGAACCTCATACTTGCACAACAGGACTAAGTGTTCCTGCAAGTTGCCAGTTTAACCTGGATAGTATTAATGGGTTCTCTGATACAACTCAAATGTTGGTCGAAGAAGTATCGCCTAGTGTAGTAGATAAAACAAATCAGTCTACTTTAGACAGTAGTAATCGACAGACATTAACTGTTTCTGGTTTGGCTATACCGAGCCAACAGTATAATTTTCTGATTGATTATAAGAAAACTGCACCTAATGTATCGGATAGTTTTGAGGGAGTTTTAAAACTAGCTCCATTAATATTTCCGATCATACTTGTAGGACTTGTTTTCGGACTATTGTTTGTAGGTAGATTAAGGACATAAAAAACATGACTCAAAGACAAATAATGGGCATAGCAATGGGAGTGGTCGTATTAATTGTAGGTTTAGTTCTAGCACCTATCGTGCTTGACACTACTGCAACAGTACAGGGTAACACTAACATTTCTTCATTTAGTGGAGTTTCAGCAGTAATCGGACTTGTTCCATTACTCTACACAGTAGCTCTACTAGGTTTAGCAGGAGCTATCTCTTACTACACAGGCTTTAAAGACTAATAGTTCTTAAAGTTATATAAGGAGCTAGAGTGATCGCATATTTATTAATGTTGATTTCTTCAATCGGAGCAATAGGATTATTAACCGATTTTGCAAAGACATCAAACGTAATTGTGCTAGTAGCTCTAGCTTTCTTTTGTATTGTTACTTTGATTTATTCAGTTATCCAAATTGTAAATTTAGGTATTTATGGAGATGATGCTGAATGAAAAAAATACTACTGATATTATTACTAACAATTCTTTTTATTCCTGGATCTATTTCAGCTAATACTCCTGCTCCTACTGGAGTATCAATTCTTGAAATAAATGGTTTTCAAAACATTGTTAATACTGGAGATCGATTTTACCTAGTTTATTATGATCTTGATTTATCTACCTGGTGCAATACAAATGTTTTAGCTAATGATGATGGTTGCTCTGATAGTCCACCATTTCCAAAATATCCAGAAACTCAAGCAGGAAATTTAGTATTAAATTTTAAAGATGGATCAGGCAATACCAAAGCATCTTCATTCATAAGAAGAATAGGAGATTCTCTTGGAGTTGTTTATATAGGAGCAGGAAATACAATCCCATTTAATGATCCAAATTATCAAATATGTTTAGAAACAATTTCTACTGGATCTAAAGGTTGGACTATGACTCCAGTCTGTTCATCAATTATTTATCGCCAAGCATCTGACAATACATTGTCAGCTAATAGAAATGAATTAAGAAATTATATTTTAGCTAACGTTTATTCGATTGAGCAAAATGCTAATTTGCAAACAGGAACTTTAATTTCAAATTCTGGAGTTATAACTGCTGAAGGTCAAAAAATAACAGAGGTAGCATTTCCTGGATTATTTCAAATAATTGATAATCTTTATTCATTATCTGGAGTAGATGTTTTTGACGAGTTTACTCCTGGAAGTCTATCTCCCTTAGACAACACGATACAGAGTCAAACAAATCAGACATCTATTCCTAATGATGTTAATAGAGCCTCCTTAGAATTTCTAGGAATTGGAGGTCAAGCAGGTATGTTAGCAATAATTATTATTGTTGGTGGATTGCTATCTGTTACATCTTATTTAGTTACTGGAAATTCTTTTGTTGCATGGGTCGGATTTATGATGCTACCAATGTTGTCAATGTGGATATCAGTACCAACATTTTCATATATCGCAGTTATCTTAATTGTCTTAGGAATAGCTACAGGATTATGGCTAGTAGTCAGGAGTCCAGGCTAATGAAAAAAGAAAAAATAGATATTAATAACGAAATGTATTTAAAAGGAAAAATGCACCGAGAAAAATTGAGAAAATTATTAGATAAATATGATGCTCCCTCAAGAGGTTTGATGTTATTTTTTGGACTTGGAGTTTTAATAGCTACGTTTTTAATGTTTTCTCCAGGACAATGTGCATCAGCTAACGCTCCTGCTGATTTTTGCTATGTTCAAAGTTGGTCAATTCAAAATAGTTCTACTCAAACATTTACCGAAAAACCTGTAAGAATAGTTTATCCATATAATTCTCTAAATTCAGCAGGTCAAATTGGAGGCATAAATGGGTGGGGATTTTATATGGCTAATACTTCATTTGATGAAATTGAAGTAATGGAGCAGGGATTAACGAGTTCTGTTTCTCCATTTTGGGCTATTATTCCATCACTTGCAGGAAACAATACTCAAAGCTATTTTACTTATACAGGAAATAACAGTATTCAGAGAGATAATGGAATTTATTTTAGTGGTAATGATTATGCCAGGATTCCAGATTCAGCAGGACTTCAACCATCAAATAATTTTAGCTTATACCTAGATTTAGAAATTAGAAATATTAATTCTTTTTGCAGTTCTCAAACATCAACCTTAGTATCAAAATATGATGCTACTACTGGAACTGGATATGGAATTGAATATGAGTGCAATTCTTCTCCAGGAACTATAAGAGGAATTGTTGGAACTAGCCTAGCTAATACTTCATCTGTTACTGGTTCATTAAATTTTCAACAGATAGCTAATGGTGTAAAAATAGAATTAAATTATGACAACTCAAATAATTTAAATCTTTTATTTGATGGTCAATCTGTCAGCTCTGTTACTACGTCATTTTCATCAATAGTTAACAATAATAATTCAGTAAAAATTGGAGATAATATAGATGCAGGAATTATTAGAAATGCAGGATTAATATCAAATAATATTCCAGTTAGTACATGGACTTTTGATCCAGATGGCATGGAGGAAACATCAGCAGTAGCTCCTGTTTATCAGGGAACTTTTAATGATGCTATCAGCTCTAATAATGGAACTTATTATTTTAATAGAGATATTACTAACGTTGTAGTTAGTCCAGGAACAGTCCAGGACATAGATGCTGACACTTTAATAAGTTTAAACCAGGCAATTAAAAACGTTGTAGGAGATCCCCAAATTGATCTAACAACCTCTCAACCTTTAGCATCATTTATGCCATTTTATGGAATACTAAGTAATTTTGCTTTAAATTCTGGAGTAAGTCAGCTTGGTTATGCAGTTATATTTTTAGGCATTGGTTTTTTCTTATTAATGCTAATGGTTGTAGGAACAAACTCAATGGCGTTAGGAATTGCAGGATTTATGTTCCCTACAATCTTCGGAGCAGTATTTGGATTATATGCTCCATTTTATGTTGTATTATGGGCGTTCTTTTTATTGTTTTCACTAGGAGCATTTGCATTTGTAAAGGAGTCTTTTTAAATGGGTTTTCAAGCATGGTTATTATTTTCAATAGTTGTAGGAATGGGAATACTTATAGATGGAGTAGCTCAAGAATCTACAACAGGATTGACTCAAGAGGGTCAAGCTCAATTTAATTCAATGGTAGATGCAAAAATGTTAGACGTATCTGATGAAACATTAAACGATACGCCTCTAAATATAGATTTTGGAGGAAACATTTTTAAGATTGATGAAGCATGGGATAAGTTCTACGATTCCATAACTTTAAATTATGACTGGTTCAAATTACCAGTAGTTATCTATTTTAGATATTTATGGTTGGCATATTGTGGAGCATTAATTCTCTATACTGCTTTTGCTACTGCATTAACGTTATTAGGAGGAACTCGATTTGGTTTATCTTAAATACACTATTTTACTATCAATAACTGCTATATCTGGTTGGCTCATAGGTCAATCCTTATGTAGCCAAACAACAATCTTTGGATAGGAGGAAAATATGTTATCCAGATTAAAAAAAATAAATCCAGGTTTATCAGCTAGTAGTATAGCGTTGGTAATAGCTATGTTGTCAGTATTTATAGCTTTAGGCTCTGACAATGCTCCATGCCTATCAGCTAATGCAACCTGTACAGTCGGACAGAATCCAGAATTTACTGGAGATATTGATATTAAATCAGACACCATTTATAACGCTACAATCGGACATAATTTAAGTGCTAATGCAACTTATTCATTAGTCCAACCAGGTTATAACCATACTGGAAATTTAGCAGTTATTGATAGTGCAAACGATTTAAATGTTGGAGGAGCAGTCGTCTTAGGAACGTCAGCTACATCAACTTTAGGAGCATTACGTTTTGATTCTAATGCAGTCCAAGTTTATGACTCTACTGGAGCATGGGTTGGAGTTGGTGGAAGTGCAACAGATGACATAGGGCAAGTAACATCAGATAGTGGATCATTTACTGCATCATCACAACAGGACAATATTAATATTCTTGGTGGAACAGGAATTAATACATCTATAACTGGAGATACTTTAACAATTAATTCTAGTAGTAGTGGAACAGATTTTGCTAATTTTTATGTTAATACTAATCAAACATTAAATTATTCAGGTTTTGGTAGCACATCAGAAATTAATTATGACACTGAAAGACTTGATACCGGCAACTGTTTTAGTAATTCAAACAGTTACACAATAATTTATGACGCTGGTTGCAGTTCGGCATATTATCAAATTAATGTAACTCAAATAATTTCTTTTAGTGGGCTTACAAGTAATGGTGCGATGATACAAGGTCAAATAAATACAACTGGTGGAGCCTATAAATATAGAAACTGGGTAACTTTATTTAATGTACCAAATTACACTTTAAATATGAATTATATAGCTTGTTTAGATCCTACAGATTATATAACTTTAAATATGTTTCATGGCTCAGGATATTCAACAGGCTCGGCAACATGGCTTAGTGGAACTGATGAAAGCAGTTTAAGTCTTATTAAATTACAGGATAAAGGGAGTGGTTGCTAATGGCTATAACAAAACCAAAAATAACAAAAATTGAAACAGATACCTATGGAGTTCCAACAGGTCGAATAAGGGTAACAAAAATTGATGATCCTTATAAAAAAGTTGGAGGAGGAGGAGGAGGTCGTGGAATGGGTGGTGGAGGATTATCTGGTGGAGGTAGATCCAATCCAAAAGTTAAAATTGCTGATAGAGGTTTTTTTGATAAAAAAGTAAAAGTTATAGATAAACAGATTCCTAAAGTAGATAAGAAAACTCAAACAAAAAAGAAAGACACTACCGAGAAAGATATATCTAGGTTGTTAGGCGTAAAAGTAAGATATAGAAAAATTACTGATGGAATACAGGGAACAGGAACTCAATTTAATAGACAAAGAACAAAATATTCTCCTCAAACAATTAAATCAAATTTAACTGATCCAATTACAGGTCAACCATTACAAATGGTCAGAACTCAATCAGCTACAAGCACACAAGCAAGATTGCAACAGGGTAGTCAGGCTAAACAAACACAAGCAGAAAATTTCAGAAAAGCTCAAGCTCAAAAAGAAAAAATGTTAGCTAACGCCAGGACTCAAAGTATGGATATAAAAGGTCAAAAAGTTAATACTCAGGTCGAGACTCAAATAAAACCAATACAAATTCAACCATTAGTAAAAACTAATTTAGCTCCAGTTAACATGGTTGAGGTTGATCCAGTTGGAGTTCCAATAAATCAAAAAGTTAATTTTAATCCAGAGATAGAAACAAATATAGAAACAGCTCAACAAACAGGAATAGAAATTGCTCCAAGTCTTAAAGATGCAAACAAGCAACAAGTTCAGATTCAAGAATATACAGGAGATCCAATGCAAGAGCAGGGTCAACAGTCAATAGTATTGCCTAAAAGAACTGTTGAGGTTCAAGAGTTTACAGGTCAAGCTATGGAGGGATCTAATCGATATGGTTTATTTAAAGAGCAAGTAAAACCAAAAATTGATACTTCAACAGAAATACAAATAGATCCTATTGTTAAACCTAAAATAGTAAAAGAAAAAGTAGTTATCGATCCAGTAGTAATTCCTCAAATTCAAAAAGAAAAAGTTGAAATTCAACAGGTAAAAATAGATCCAATAATCCAGGAAAAAATAAAAATAAAAACACCAACTAAAGAGCCTGTTACTAAAGAGGATTACAGAAAATTTGTAACTGATGAAAATGGATCAGGAGGAGGAGGAGCTAATACTCCTCCACCTCCACCACCACCTCCAGTAGATAAAATTAAAGATGAAACACCACCTCCTCCACCACCTCCACCACCACCAGGAGGAGGAGATCCACCACCTAAAAAAGATAAAAAAATAATTCTTCCAAAGAATGGTGGTCAACCTCCTAAAGAGATTGAATTAAAACCAGGAGAATTTCCAGAGGTTATAGCTCATAGACAGGGAATTGTAGAGCGTGAAATTAATACTGATACTGGAGAAGTAAAAGTAGGAAAGGATCTTCACGAGGAAGTACCAAACAATCCAAAAATAAAACCTAAAGATTCAGTAAGAGTTATATCTACAACTGAATCAAAACCAAACAATTTAGAGGGTCAGCTAACAAAGAGTCTTTTTTATAGGTATGACAATACTAATGCTAAAAGACCTAAGGTTGTATTTTTTAGACGACCAGGAGCAAAGAGTAAGAGGTAAAGATGCCAAAAAAATATAAAATTAAAAAAATACCATCAACGCCAAAACCACCTCCATCAGTTACGTCTGAATCTCAAGCAATATTACTTGGAGTAGAACCACCACCTCCTCCAAAACCTATTGCATCAAAAAGACCAAGAAATTTTGGTGGATTAAAAAGAAACAATAAAAGGAGATAACCATGCCTCAAGGAAAAGGAACTTATGGAAATAAAATACGTCGACCAAGTAAAAAATTAAAAAATATAGATTACATAAATAAAAAAGAAGAAGTATTAAAAAATGA
>NZIV01000007.1 GCA_002689995.1 Fidelibacterota bacterium | reverse complement strand
TTATAAATGATAAGTTTTATTTGCATATTTTTAACGCATATGATGATACTTTATCAACTGTTTATAAATTAAATTCAATATCTGATCAAATGTCTAAAAATGGAAAAATTAAATATACATTAATTATTGAAAAGGATTTAACAGGAAAGTACTACGGGCTAGAAGTTCATAAGGCAGATCCTGAATCACAGCAATTTCCTAAAAATACAATTATTGCTGACCCATATTCTAAGGCTGTTGCTACAAAAAATCATTATTCACCAATAAATAAATCTATTATCATTGATTCTTATTTTGATTGGGAAGGAGATAAACCTCTAGATATTAATCATAGAGAGTTAATTATTTATGAAGCTCATTTAAAGGACATGACTGCTCATTCATCTTCAAAAGTTAAAAGTGATAAGGCTGGAACATATTTAGGATTTATTGAGAAAATGCAAAACGGAGGAATTGTTCATATGAAAGAAATGGGATACAATGCCATAGAGTTTCTTCCGATATTTGAGTTTGCAAACGTAGAAATACCATTTTTAGATTCAACCCAATTTATCACAAATACATGGAATCCTTATGAAGAAAATCACTGGGGTTATATGCCAACTTTCTTTTTTGCACCAGAAGGTAGTTATTCAAGTAGTAGTTCGAATGATAGGGGTAGATGGAATGGTACAAAAGGTATACAGGTAAATGAATTCAAGGAGTTAGTTAAAGTTTTACATGATAATAATATTGCAGTCATACTTGATGTGGTTTATAATCATGTTTCTCAGTACGACTTTAATCCATTCAAACAATTAAATAAAAAGAATTATTTCCGCCAGACTGAAGATGGAGATTATACTTCACTAAGTGGATGTGGGAATGATTTAAAAACAGAAGATGATTTTATATCTAATATTATCATAGAAAGTATTTCATATTGGATGAAAGAATATCATATTGATGGATTTCGTTTTGATTTAGGTAAATTAATTGATTGGCAGACGATTGAGAAAATTGAAACACAGGCGAAAATTATTAATCCAAATGTATTTTTAACATGTGAACCATGGGGTGATGGTTATGATCCTAATGGGTTTTCAAATAGAAATTGGTCAAGTTGGAATGATCAATTTAGAAATGCATTAAAGGGCTGGCATCCAGATGGAAATGGTGGATATATTTTTGGTAAATGGCATCCTGGTTATGAAAATGAGAAATTGAATCGTGTTTTTGCTGGATCTCCAAGAGAATTAGGGGGACAATATATTGACATAGCTCATTCTCTTAATTATTTAGAGTCTCATGATGATTATACTTTAGGAGATTTTATTCGAATTGAAACTGGAAAAGTAGATATTAATGATTCAGTTGAAAATATTCCTAATCATCATATATTAACAGATAAAGAAATTAGAATTCACAAGTTAGCAGCAACAGCCCTACTAACATCTCAGGGTCCTGTAATGATTGCACAAGGTCAAGAATGGGGAAGAAGTAAAGTTATTGCAAAAACAAAATATCCTGACCCGAATATCGGGAAAATTGATCATAATTCATATGAAAAGGATAATGAAACTAATTGGTTAAATTGGGATCATAAGAATTTAAATTTAGAGCTTGTCAATTTTTACAAGCAACTTATTCATTTGAGAAAAACAGAAAAAGCATTTACACATACTGATTATGAAAATATTGAATTTATAAAATCAATAAATAATGATTTGGGAATTGGATATGAATTAAAGCCTGAAAACGATGAAGCTTTCTTGATTATTATGAATAGTAGTCTTGAGATTGCTAGTTTTAAGATTTTAAAGAAAAATTGGAATATTGAAATTACAAATAATTCTTCATCTTTAATTTTTAATAATAAATTTGTATTAGATGCTCAGTCTATTGCAATTTTCCGTGGAAATATTATTGATTAGAATTACATTCATATTAATTTTTTTATCAAATGGAATTTCTCAGTTTATTCCTACCATTCAAACACAATATCAAGAATATGAAACTTTAATTTTATCAAACTATATTAATAATCATAAAGAATGTAAAATTAATACTTTTTCAGATAATTTAGACTTAGAAATTAAATCTGATACTCTATTATTACTTCAAAAAAATACTTTTAATGGTCTAGAATTAATAGAATTAAGGTGCTCAGAGCAGTATTATAAAATTCCTGTTAAAAAAAGATCCTCAGAGGACATTAGATTTAATTATTTTAGTAATAATCAGGAACTAAGTGTATTTGTAATGGGAAATTTTAATGATTGGAGTAGAACTTCTCACCCTATGAAGTATTCTAATGGTAAATATGAGTCAATAATCAACTTTACTACAGGGAAATATGAGTATAAATTTGTGATTAATGGAGATGAGGTTTTAGATAAAAATAATAGAGATTCAATTCCTAATGGATTAGGTGGATGGAATAATACTTTTGAAATAAAAGAAGAGAAAATAAATTTTCCAGGTAAAATAATAAAATCTGAAGTTAATGATGATACAGCTCAAGTAATTTTAAAATTTAAATTTAATAAAAATCAAAACAACGAACGTTTGAATATTAATAAGACTTTTGTATTGTTAAATAATTCAGTTTTAAATCAAAAATATTTAAGATTTACAGGTAATTATTTATATATAACCTTGTCTAAGAACTTTAATGGCAGATTAAGAATTATAGGCGAAAATAATTTTGGTCAATCACTTTTAGAAAATCACACAATAATAAAAAATGGATATCCAATAAATCCTGAGAAAAATTTAAATAATTTTCATTTTACTGTAATATATTCATTAATGATAGATCGTTTCTATAATGGTAGTCGAAAAAATGATAATCCTTTTAAAAATGAGTATTTAGAAGATTTAGGGAATTACAAAGGTGGTGATATCGCTGGAATTATAAGAAAATTAAAAGAGGGATATTTTTCAAATCTAGGTGTTAATATGCTTTGGATTAGCCCTGTCTTAAAGGGACCAAGTACGCCGCATGTAGAATCTGTTCCCCCGTTCAGAACTTATTCAGGATACCACGGATATTGGCCTACATCAAATACAGAAATAGAACCAAGATTTGGTGGAAGAGATGATTTGAAGAAAATGGTTGAAATTGCACACGAAAATAAAATAAAAGTTATAATTGATTTTGTCTCTAATCATGTTCATGAAGATCATCCATATGCAATCCAATATCCATCCTGGTTTAGTGAATATGAATTACCAAATGGAGATAAGAACTTAAGAAAGTGGGATGGTGAAACTCGTCTTACCACATGGTTTGAGAAATTTCTACCAACATTTGATTATAGTAGTAATCCAGCTGCAATAGAAGCTGTAGTTAGTGATGCGATAAATTTTTTAAAAGATTATAATATAGATGGTTTTCGTCAAGATGCAACTAAGCATGTATCACATCAGTTCTGGAAGTCCTTAACGAAAAAAATAAAAAAAACCTTTCCAGAGAAAGATATTTTTCAAATTGGAGAAACATTTGGGAGTGATGAGTTAATACTAAGCTATGTCAATCCTGCAGAATTAAATTCTCAGTTTAATTTTAATATCTATTTTAATGCTCGTTCATTATTTGTTGATTTAAATTCATCATTTATTTCATTCAATCAAGTTGTTGAGGATGTTTTAAATACTTATCAGCCAATAAATTTGATGGGTACAATAACGAGTAGCCATGATCAGGTTAGATTTATGGCTTTTGCAGATGAACAAATAAATTTCCATGAAAATGGTGTCGAAAGATCTTTTAATAATTTACCTACAGAGGTAAATAATAAATCAAGTTATGATAAATTATTTGGATTTACTGCGATGAATATGTCTCTTCCTGGAATACCTGTTATTTATTATGGTGAGGAATATGGGCAAATTGGTGCAAATGACCCTGGAAATAGATTGAATATGAGATTCCAATTTAATTGGAATGATAGTGAGAGAGAATTAAATAAAAAAATTAAACAATTAATTAATTTAAGAAAATCAAATCCTGCATTTGCACTGGGTGATTTAGAGTTTTTATATAATTCAAGAAATGTATCAGTTTGGAAGAAATCCTATTTTGGTGATGAAGTTTTAATTTTATTTAATATCTCAGACAAATCAGAATTAATTAAATTAAATTTGGATGATTATAAAATTTTAAAGTCTCAATTGGGAAATAGTGAAATTTTATTAAAAAAATCTAAAATAAATATATTACTTAAACCAAATGAAACGAGAATTTATAAACTTATAAAATGAGATATTTAATTTTAGCTATTAATTTTTTAGTTGCAGAAAATAATTGGTATCACGATGCAATATGGTACCAGATTTTTCCTGATAGATTTTTCAATGGTGATTTATCTAATGATCCAACCATTGAAACATTAGAAGGTACATGGCCTTATGATATAAAAGAAGATTGGCAGATAACTCCATGGACTTCAGATTGGTATAAATTTCAATCATGGGAGGCAATAAATGGTAAAGATTTTTACTATAATGCCCAACTTAGACGATATGGTGGTGATATTCAAGGGATTTTAGATAAATTAGACTATCTTAAGAGTCTAGGAGTAAATTCTATTTATTTGAATCCTATTTTTGAATCTCCTTCAGCACATAAATATGGAGCAACATTCTATCATCATATTGATAATAATTTCGGACCAAATCCAAAAAAAGATGTACAAACTTGGGAAAGTGAGGTATTTGATGACCCTAAAACATGGAAATGGACATCTGCAGATAAATTATTTATTAAATTGATTGAAGAAATTCATAAGCGAGAAATGAAAGTAATTATAGATGGAGTTTTTAACCATAGCGGCATTCCATTTTTTGCGTTGCAAGATATCAAAATAAATGGTCAGAAAAGTAAATATATTGATTGGTTTAATATTTTATCTTTTGATAATCCTGAAACTGTGGATGATGAATTTGATTATGAAGGTTGGTCAGGCATAAAAGATTTGCCTGTTTATAAGGAGATTAATGGCTTTTATCATCCTGAATTAATGAATTATTTTAAAAATATAGTTTTACGTTGGATGGACCCCAATGGTGATGGAAACCCAGAAGATGGTATTGATGGCTGGAGGTTAGATGTTGCTGAGGAAGTTGATTTAAAATTTTGGAAAGAATTTAGAGTATGGGTTGACGAAATTAATCCAAATGCCTATTTAACAGGAGAAGTTTGGTGGGAAAATTTTTGGGATAATAAAATGTTAAATGCAAAACCATGGTTAGGAGACCATGCATTTCATGGTGTTATGAATTATAGGTTAGCTGATATATTGTTTAAATATTTTATTGACGAGGCAAATAAAACTTCGTCAGAAGAATTTTCTAGCTCATTAAATCAGATAATAGAAGACTATGGCTATGAAAATATTCATAATATTCAAAATATTTTAGGTAGCCACGATACTGAGCGTATTGCATCTTCAGTTGTAAATCCAGATAGATGGATAGATCATGCAAACCATTTAAAATACAATCCAGAATTCAATATAGGTTATCCGGAAAAAACTGACTTAGAGTTATTAAAAAAACTTATCGTATTTCAGTTTATTTTTCCAGGTTCGCCATATATTTATTACGGAGATGAAGTAGTCATGGTTGGAGCTGATGATCCTGATTCCCGAAAGCCTATGCTGTGGAGTGAATATAATTATGAAGATGAAAAATCACATCCATTAGGTTGGAATAGAGAATCAATTTCTATGCAACCTAATAATGAAATTTTTAATTTTTATAAAAATATAATTAAATTAAGAAAAGAGTTTTATTGTTTAAGGAGTGGTGAATTTAAGGTTGAATTCTTTGATGATACCGATGATTTAATTGTCATATCAAGATTTAAGAATAGGGAAAAAGTTTTAGCCATTTTTTCCTCAAATAAAAAAATATTGAAAAAAAACTATGAAGATAATGAAAAACTCAACTTAATAATTAAAAACTGTAATAATGAAATTAATTATTTGGTTGGAAGTCAATTTTCCGTGTGGAATTGTAATGGAAAGTAGTTTTAAGAAAAGCGGAGTATTATTGCATCCAACAGCTCTACCAAGCAAATATGGTATTGGAGATTTAGGACCAGAAGCATTTAAGTTTGTTGATAGCTTAGCTGAGATGAGACAATCTTATTGGCAGGTATTGCCTATTGGTCCCACCGATTCAAGTAATTCACCATATTCGTTACTTTCAACTTTTGCAGGAAATACTTTACTAATTAGTATAGACTTATTAATTCAAGAAAAATTATTATTAAATAATGAAATTCCAAACGATATATTTCCTGATAGTAGAGTTGATTTTGAAAAGGTTAAGCATTTTAAGTATGAAGTTTTTAAAGTTTTATGTGATAACTTTGATTCAAGGAGTGATAGAAATACAAAAATAAAATTTAAAAAATTTTATGATAAAAATAAATATTGGCTGGATGATTTTAGCGAATTTTGTGCATATAAGGATTATTTTGGATTAGCCAAGTCTTGGAATAGTTGGCCTTTATCAAAATCTATTTCTGAATCAAAAAAAAGAAATGTAGTTATATTGCAATTTTTATTTCATCGTCAATGGGAAAGTCTAAAAAAATATTGTAAAATAAAAAAAATAAAAATTATCGGAGATATGCCAATTTATGTAGGCTATGAGAGTGCTGATGTTTGGAAAAATAAGTACCTTTTTCATTTAAATAAAGATAATTCTTTAAAATATATTGCAGGATGCCCACCATGTGAATATAGTAAGTGTGGACAATTATGGGGTAATCCTATATATAATTGGGATGAACATCAGAGAGAAAACTACGATTGGTGGATTAAGAGATTTAAAAAATTATTTCAGATGGTAGATGTCGTAAGATTAGATCATTTTATAGGATTTAAGAAGTATTGGCGAATTTCAGGTGAAGAAAAAACAGCTATAAATGGAAAATGGATTAAAGGTCCTGGCAAATATTTTTTTAAATCTATAATAAATAAAGTTGAGAATATGCATATAATTGCAGAAGATTTAGGTCCTACAGATAAGGAAGTTATAAAATTAAGAGATAATTTTAATTTTCCAGGTATGCATGTTATTCAATTTGATTTTGAAAATAAATTACAAGATTTTAATTATCCTCATAATTCTATTTTATATTCAGGAACACATGACAATAATACATTATTAGGATGGATTAAAGAAAACAAAATAAACCCTAAGATTAAATTAAAGCATTTTGAAAATCTATCAAAAATAACTAGTTGGGATATAATTAAATTTATTTTAAGTCAGGATAGTATGATAACAATATTTCCAATTCAAGATTTACTTGAATTGGACTCAAATAGTAGATTCAATACACCAGGAACATTCAATGATAAAAATTGGACATGGCGACTAAATAAAAACCAGTTAAGTAAAAGTACTATTAATAAAATGAATATTTTAACAGGTCTACTAGATAGACATCAAATAAATAAAAAAGTATTAACTAAATTTAAAGAAGTAGTTTAAAGAATGAATGATAAAAATTATGAAATAGCATATTTTTCAGCTGAAATTGGAGTTTCATCTAATTTGCCGACATATAGTGGAGGACTAGGTGTTTTGGCAGGTGATCATATCAAGGCATCTGCAGATGCGGGTTTATCTATGGTGGCAGTTAGCTTGCTCTACAAAGAAGGTTATTTTAAACAAAAAATTGATGAAGAAGGTTTTCAACTAGAGACATATCCTAAGTTTGATCCTATTCCCTTACTTGAAAAAGTCGATGTGAAATTTAAATTAAGACTGCGAGAGAGAGATATATGGATTCAAGCATATAAATATGACTATAAAGGGTTAAGCGGTAAAATTATTCCAATTTATTTTTTAGATACAGATGTTGAAGAAAACTTAAAAGATGATAAAATAATAACGCTTAGACTATATTCTGGCGATAAAGATCATAGAATTCTTCAGGAGGCAATTTTAGGATTTGGTGGTATGAAATTACTAAGTGAATTAAATTTTACTGAAATTAAAACCTATCATATGAATGAAGGACATTGCAGTTTTTTAACATTAGATTTGTTTGAAAAGTATAATTATGAATTAGATAAAGTAAAGAAGGTATGTCATTTTACTACACACACACCAGTTGAAGCAGGACATGATCATTTTTCAAAAGACAGAGTAAAAAAAATACTTCATGGATTATTGCCTGAAAATTTAAAACTACCTAAAATCATTAAAGATAATCGCGTGCATATGACAGAATTAGGATTATATTTTAGTCGTTCTTCAAATGGAGTCTCAGAATTACATGGACATATTGCTAAAGAACAATTCCCTAATTATGATATAGATTATGTAACAAACGGTGTTTATCATCCGTATTGGATTGGCAAATCATTTAGAGAACTTTATGATATAAACTTAAATGGTTGGCGTCAAAATCCAAAACTACTATTAGATATAAATCATATCTCAGATTCTGATTTAAAATGGGCTCATTGGTCTCAAAAACATTTTCTTTTAAGCTATGTAAACTCACAGACTCAAAAAGCATTATCTGAAAATATTCTTACAATTGGATTTGCAAGAAGAGCAGCAGAATATAAAAGAGCAAAATTAATCTTTAGAAATATTGAGAGATTGAAATCAATTTGTAGGGGAAAAGTTCAAATTATTTTTGCAGGAAAAGCTCATCCAAATGATGAAGGAGGAAAACAATTAATAAGAGATGTAATCTCTAATGCATCAAAACTATTTGGTGAAGTAAAAGTTGTTTATCTTGAAAATTATAATATGTGGTTAGGAAAATTAATTACATCAGGTGTTGATGTTTGGCTTAACACTCCTTTAAGACCAAATGAAGCGAGTGGCACAAGTGGTATGAAAGCTTCTTTGAATGGTATTCCAAATTTTTCAATTATTGACGGTTGGTGGGCAGAAGGTTGTAATGACGGAGTAAATGGTTGGTCAATTGGGGAAGAAAATTTCCCTGATGATGAAGCTGATGCAAATAACTTATATGATATACTTGAAAATCAAATAATTCCAATATTTTACGAAAATAAAAAAGAATGGGTAAGTATAATGAGAGAGTCTATAAAGACAGGTGTTGATTTTACTGCACATAGAATGATTGAAGAATATAATCGTAAATTTTATTCATCTATTAAATAATATGTTTAATTAGTTGAATTTAATTAAACTTATAATACCTATTTTACTTTTTTCTGGATGCCAAAAAGTACGCTCAGAAAATACAATTCATGTTTGGCATCAAATGTTATATGAAAATAGAAAGTTATTAAGAGAGGTTTGCGATGAATATGAGTCTAAAAATCCAAATCTAAAAATCCAGTTAACTTATAGAGAGACAGAGGAGTTGCGGTCAACATTTCAAGCGGCAGCAATGGGTGGGAGTGGACCAGAATTGATTTATTATCCTTCTGATCAGGTGGGTACTTTTGCAACCATGGGGTTATTGAAATCATTGGATAGTGAGTTCGATTCTACTTTTTTTAATCAATTTGCTGATGAAGCAATAATCTCATTTAAAAACAAAAAATGGTTAGTTGGCGATGTGGTAGGAAATAACTTGATGTTAATTTATAATAAGGATTTCATTGATAACCCGCCCCAAAATACAGATGAGTTAATTAGAATTGGTAAAGAGAATACAATTGACTTAAATAATGATGGAAAGATTGATCGTTATGGACTTGTTTGGAATTATACAGAGCCATACTTCTATGTTCCATGGATTGGTGGGTTTGGGGATTGGTTAATAAAGAATGATAATGAGCCAAACTTAAATACAAGTGCTAATATTGCTGGATTTAATTTTATAAAATCATTGAGAGATGAACATAAAATTGTTCCAGTTGAATGTGATTATGAAACGGCTAATGCAATGTTCAAAACAGGCTCGGCAGCAATGATAATCAATGGTGATTGGAGTTTAGGCGATTATAGTGGAATTGTTAATTATGATATAGCTCCATTACCAAAAGTATCTCAAACTGGATATTGGCCTTCGCCTATGGTTAGTACTAAGGGATATTCTATAAATAAAAATACAAAAGGAAAAAAACTCGAAGAAACAAAGAGATTATTAGAATATCTGGTAAGCACAGAGTTGCAGATAAATTTTGCTAAAAAATTAAATATAATTCCATCTTCACATGAAGCAGTAAGAGAAATTAGTAATTTAGGGAATCCAATAATTGAAAAGTTGTCTTATATAATTTCTTTGGGAAAACCGATGCCAGTTGTTCCTGAAATCAGAGCAATTTGGGATGCACTTAGAGTTCAATATCAAGCTCTTCTTGGAGGAACTATTTCCCCTGAAACAGCAGCAAGAGAATCTCAAAAAGGCGCTGAAATTCAAATTAAAGCAATGAATGAAATTATAGAACCTGGATTGCAAGGAACTATCTTCAAATTTGGATTACCAATTTTTTGTTTTATTTTAATTTTATTATTTAGAAATTCATTTGCAGAATTATTTCAAAATATGTCTGCAAATCCAATAGCCTATGTATTTTTCCTGCCTGCGATGATTGGTATTTTTTCAGTTATTATTTTTCCATTTTTCTACAATGTCTTAATTAGTATTTCTAATTTCTCCTTAAATACATTTAATAATTGGGAAATAATTGGCTTACATCATTATCTTCAAGTTTTTTCAGATTCTAAAATTTATTCAGTTTTGTTTAAGACTGTTTTATGGACAGGTATTAATATAGGTTTTCATCTATTTCTGGGGGTTAGTTTGGCTTTATTAATTAATAGAACTCTTCCTGCAAAACCATTAATGCGAACTTTGTTAATCTTACCTTGGGCTATCCCTCAATATATTTCAGCTTTAACATGGCGTGGCATGTTTAATCAAGAATATGGGTCTATAAATATTGCTTTAAATCAGCTCTTTAGTCTTAATCCAATACAGTGGTTAAGTCAACCATTTGAAGCCTTTACAGCTTGTATATTGACAAATATATGGCTTGGATTTCCTTTTATTATGGTAATCACACTAGGAGGATTGCAGTCAATTCCAAAAGAATTATATGAAGCCGCTAAAGTAGATGGGGCTAATAGATTTCAACAGCTCAGAAGTATAACACTTCCAATGTTAATCCCAATCTTAACACCTGCAATAATCTTAGGTATAATTTGGACTTTTAATAATATAAATGTTGTTTGGTTGGTAAGTAATGGAGGTGAACCATCTGATTCTACCCATATTTTGGTTAGTTATGTCTATAAGGCTGCTTTTAATTTATACAGGTATGGATATGCTGCATCATTATCAATGGTTATATTTATAATTCTATTAATCTTTGGACGAAAAATTATAATCTCAACAGAAATTGCTAAATAAATTATGAAAAATAAAGCTGAAACAATTATAATAGCAATCTCACTTTGGATATTTATTTTGTTTATGATGTTTCCAATTTTAAATATAATCGCTGTATCGTTACGAACAGATAATGCTTTTCAAACAAAATCACTTTCATTGTTTGAGGTGACAGAAAAATTTACAGATGAAAATAAAAATGGAAAATATGATTTCGGAGAGCAATTTTTTGATTCTAATCAAAATTCAAAGTGGGACTCTGGTTCGAGTATGAAGTCTTATTTTGAATTATTTTCATCAACTCCATTTTTAAAATGGACATATAATTCAATGATTGTTTCATTCATTGTAACATTAACAGGAGTATTATTCGCTTCTATTAGTGGGTATGCATTTTCAAGGTTTAGATTTAAAGGTAGACAGTTTGGTCTCCTCACAATTTTATCAACACAGATGTTTCCTGCTACCATGTTATTGTTGCCTTTTTTTATTCTCTTATCAAAATTACAGTTGATAGATTCTTACATTGGTTTAATTATCATTTATACTTCTACAGCACTTCCATTTTGTATTTGGCAAATGAAATCATACTATGATACAATACCAGCAGATTTAGAAGAAGCATCAAGGCTTGATGGCTGCAACCAATACCAAGCATTTTATAAAATTATTTTACCACTTGCTAAGCCTGCTCTAGTTATTACGGCATTATTTAGCTTTATGACAAGTTGGAGTGAATATGTTATTGCAGCAATTGTTTTACAAAATCCAGATCTATATACTTTACCAGTAGGACTTAAATCATTTCAGGCAAGTTTGTCAACTCAATGGGGACTATATGCTGCTGGCGCAGTGATAGTTAGTATCCCAGTTACAATTCTATTTATTTCACTGTCTCGATATTTAGTTTCGGGATTAACATTAGGGAGCGTTAAAGGTTAACATGAAAAATAAATTTTTATCTATTATTTTCTTAATTACACCAATTTTTAGTTCTGTTGTTTTTTGGGAGCCAGAAATTCCAATACCGGGAGGAGAGATATCAATTTATTACAATACAATTGAAGGAGCATTATCTAACGAAACTGATCCCGTATATATCCACCTCGGGCATAATGGTTGGATAGAAGTTGAAGATTATGAAATGACTTCTACTACATTGGAAGAAGAGGGCACTTGGTGGAAATTTATTTACGAGATTCCAGAGGATGCTTCTACGATTGATTTTGTATTTACGGATTTAAATAATAATTGGGATAATAACGGAGGTTTTGGTATTGACTGGCATATTAGTCTGAACTATCATTGGTCTCCATTTAATCCTGGACCAAATGATAATATTTCAATTATGCTAGAGAACGTTACGATGCAAGGACAGATAGGGTGGATTTTAAATGATGGAAATGGGTTTAAAATTCCTCATGAAAATTACTGGCCTGAAGGTTCAGAAATTTTTGAGGATTTGTTACTTTCTCCTTTGGAATTTAGTGATAATAATTTATCAATTGAACTTGGACCATTTGATGAAGGTGTTGAAATACCCACCTCAATTAAATTTAAAATACTTTGGGAAGATGGTACTTGGGATGCTGGTTCAAATGGACAGGTAATGCTTTATGATATTTATTTTAATTATGATACAGAAGGTGATTTAGGCGAAGTTATTTTTACTAACCCTCCGCAAAATACAAGCGTTACAGGTCCGGTTTTAATTTCCTGCGAAGGTGATGCAGAAAATGTTGAATTTTGGATCACTGGTGAATTAATAGGAGAAGATAATTCAAGCCCTTATGAAGTTATATGGGAGCCAGAATCAAGTAATTTTGGCAATCAAATTGTGGCTGCAAGAATAGTAAATGAAAATGGATTAATTTCTTATTCATTTCTAAACTTTAACTTGCTTTATTCAGTAGTAAATGAACCTGTACCGGAAGGTACAGATGATGGTGTAACAATTATTGGAAACAATGTGAGAATTGCTTTATATGCCCCAAATAAAGACTACATTTCAATTAAAGGAACTTGGAATACAGAATTTCCAAATGGTGAAATAATGAAACTATCAGGAGATACATTGTGGTGGTATGAAACAGAATTAACCAATGGTAGTTATAGTTTTCAATATAACATAAATGGTGAAAAACTTATCGCAGATCCATGGTCAAAAAATGTCAAGTGGGAAAATTCAGCTGGAACTGAAAGCTCGGATTATACTGAGGCTCATACTGTTTTTATGGTTGGAGAAGCTCCATATAGTTGGACTGATGAAAGTTTTGAAATACACGATATTAAAGATGTTATTATTTACGAAATACACATTGGTGATTTTGGAGATAATGGCAATATATCAGGAACATATGAGCAATTAACTTCAAAAATTGAACAAGGATATTTTTCTGATTTAGGTGTTACAACATTAGAGTTAATGCCTGTAAATGAGTTTGAGGGCGGTTGGTCTTGGGGTTATAATCCAACCTTTTATATGGCACCCGAATCTTCATATGGTTCACCTAGTGATTTAAAAAATCTTATAAACACAGCTCATAATCATGGACTTTCAGTAGTTCTTGATGTCGTTTATAATCATTTGTGGGGATCTTCACCATTGTTTCAGCTATATCAACCTGAAGGAAATTATAATTACCAGGATCATAATTATGATGACTGCCCATATTTTCATAATCAAGAATCTGAGTGGGGCTATAAACTGCAGCATTGGCACAATATGGATGGTCGAAACTATAGAGCTTGGAAATATGTTAAAGATGCACTTTATCATTGGGTAAATGAATATCATTTTGATGGATTTCGTTTTGATGTAACTTGGGGTATAGGTTGGGGTGGGACTGAAAATGGATCTTCTTTTTATGCCCACCAATTACGTCTATTAAATCCTAATTTAATATTAATAGCAGAAGAAGATAATGCTATGCAGGTCAATAACTCTGATTTTGACTCATGTTGGGATTTTAGTTTTCATCATGAAGTTTATGATAATATAATGGGCTATAGCAGTAATATGGACTATCTTGGAAGTTTATTAAATCCTTATACTCAAGGTTATTACGATTTAAATGGTCCAGTTACATATACAACTAGTCATGATGAGCAGAGAATTGTTTATGAAGCTCAGTCATATTTAGACTTATCTCTTCAGGATGCTTATAAATTATCGAAATTAGGAATTTCACTATTAATGACAAGCCCTGGAACACCAATGCTATACCATGGAGAAGAATTTGGGCAAAATACTCCTAGAGAATTAAATCCGCAAAGACTTCAATGGGAAAATATGTCAACTTCAGACGGGTATGACTTGTATAATTTTTATAAAAATATTATTCATATGAGAAATAATAATGCAGTATTTAAAGAAGGAGATTATGAAACCTTACTTTCAAATAACAATAATTCGATTTTGGTATTTAAGAGGCAATTAGTTGATGAAGTTGCAATAATGATGTTTAATTTTGGAGATAATTCCCACACTATTAATGTTGATGCAGCAGATAATTCTACATGGTTTGAATTTATTTCGCAGAGTTCTATAAATATTATTGATTATTTTGTAGAAGAAATCCCACCTAAATCAGTTAGAATTTTTACAAATTATGAAATATCACAATTAAAAATAGATGAAATTCCTAGTGATATAGCATTGATGCAAAATTATCCAAATCCATTCAATGGCTCAACGATTATAGAAATAAATTTACAAAAATCAGAGTTCATTAGTTTAGATGTATATAATGTTACGGGAAAATTTGTAGAAAATATTTTTAAAGGAATTGCCCAATCAGGTAAATCAGAATTTACGTGGCAACCAAATGAATTATCTAATAGTGGGTTTTCATCAGGAATTTATTTATTAAATTTAAAATCAGATAATAAAGTTATCACTAAAAAGGTGATGTATTTAAAATAAATGGCAAGCATTCAGTTTGAAAATATTAGTAAATCTTTTGGAGATACTAAAGTCCTAAAGAATATTAACCTTGAGATTAAAGAAGGAGAGTTTCTTGTACTTATTGGTCCATCAGGTTGTGGTAAATCTACTTCTTTAAGAATGATTGCAGGATTGGAAAATGTAACTTCTGGTGAGATTTTGATTGATGGAAAATATGTAAAGGATGTTGATCCTTCAAAGCGTGACATAGCAATGGTTTTTCAAAACTATGCTTTATATCCTCATATGTCAATTTTTGAAAATATGGCTTTTGGACTTAAACTTAGAAAAGTATCTAAACAAGAAATTAATCAAAAAGTAAATGAAGTTGCAAAATTATTAAAAATTGAATCTTATTTAGATAAAAAACCAAAAGAACTATCTGGTGGGCAAAGACAAAGAGTTGCTCTTGGTAGGGCTATAGTTCGTGAACCTAAAATATTTCTATTTGATGAGCCACTTTCTAATTTAGATGCAAAACTACGACAAGAAATGCGTGTTGAAATTAAAAAGTTACATTCACTATTAAAAACAACTATGGTATATGTTACTCATGATCAAACTGAAGCCTTAACAATGGGAGATAGAATTGCAGTTATGAAAGATGGGGAAATTGTACAGTTAGATTCTCCACAAAATCTTTATGATAGCCCTCAAAATCAATTTGTAGCTTCATTTATTGGCTCTCCTCAAATGAATTTTATTAGCGGTGAAATAATAGAGCTTAATAATCAAAAATTATTTAAAGCTAAAGAAATTGAATTATTGATTGATAGTAGGCATCATCAATTTAAAAAATTAAATAGTGGACACGTTACGATGGGATTAAGGCCAGAACATATTTATGACCAATATTTCTCTGAAATTGAAAATGACCAATCTAAATTTAAAGCCAAAACAGTTTTTTTAGAAAATTTAGGTGCGTCATTTATTGCTCATTTGGAAGTAAAAGGGGTTTCTTTGGTAGCACAATTCAACAGGAATACAAAATTAGAAATCGACAAAGATATGAAAGTAATTATCGATATGATGCAATCTTACTTCTATGATATTAAATCTGGTGAATTACTTTGATTCGTTTTATTTATATTATTTTTTTATTTAATTTTATATTTTCAGGGACAACTGGAAAAATTACAGGAAATATATATGATATAAATACCTCTGAAGCAATTATTGGATGTAACATTTTAATTACAGAATTAGGCATTGGAACAGCAAGTGATATAAATGGTGATTTTATGATTTTGAATGTTCCACCTGGAAAGTGGACTTTAAAATTTCAAATGATTGGGTATGCGGTAAAAGAAATTTCTAATGTTGAAGTAAGTATAGATCTCTCTACAAAAATTAAAACATCAATGAAAATAGAAGCCGTAGTAGGGGAAGTTATTCAAGTTTCCGCAGACAGGATTCTTTTAAAAAAAGATAAGACATCATCAACAGCAATTATTAGTAGAAATTCATTGGATAAATTACCGGTCAATGAAATTTCTGAGGTTTTAGAATTACAAGCAGGGTTTGTGAGTGGACATTTAAGAGGTGGAAGAGCTGGAGAGGTCTCTTTTATGATTGATGGAATTCCAATGACAGATGGGTTTGATGGAAGCACGGTAGTAAATGTAAACAAAAACGCAGTCCAGGAAATGCAATTGATCTCTGGAGCTTTCAATGCTGAATATGGGCAAGCGATGAGCGGTGTTGTAAATATTGTAACTCGTGAAGGAAATAACCAGTTTGATGGTTCTGTAAATATTTATAATGGTGATTTTTTTTCCTCAAATAATAGTATTTATAGTGGATTAGATAGCCCTGATATTTTATCTACAAAAAATTTAAATCTAAATTTTAGTGGAAGTTTTATAAGAAATAAACTATTTTACTTTATAAATTTACGAAATGTTTATTACCAAGGATATTTAAAGGGATTCAATAAGTTTCAACCACATTCTGTCGGCCATGAAGTCACGGATTTAAATGGTAACTCAGTATGGCATATACTTGGTACAGATTCACAGTTAGATTCAATTATTAATATGAATACCATTAGCGCCAGACAATATAATAGCTTAAATACGGATATGGTGGACTCACTTTACTCTCAATTAAGACAAAATCATCAAGATGGATTTGGTGATAATAAAATTATCCCAATGGATTGGAATAAAAATTTTAATTCTCAACTAAAATTAATTTATAAGATTAATGAAATAACTAAGTTAAAATATACTTTGATTATTGATGAAACTGAGTTTCAAAATTATGATCGAATGTTTAAATACAATCCTTTAGGCAATTTAACAAAATTTCAGAAAGGGAAAACACATATTTTTCAGTACATGAGGTCTCTAAACTCCACAAGTTTTATAAATTTTGGAGTAACTCAATATTTGAAATCATATAATCATGATTCATTTAAAGATGGTATTGGATATGTTAATAATGAATTGCTGACAACTCCAGATGGCTATAGCTTTTTCTCTGGAGGAAGTAATAATAATAGATTTTCTAGAACTACACATACTACTACTTATAAATTAGAATATTCAAATCAAATAAACTTTTCTAATTATATAAAATCAGGGATTGAATTTCGAAAACATAAATTAAACTATAAAAATGTAAATATGAGACCGGAAGTAGATTTTCAAAGTTTAGATTTAATCTATGACAATCCTGTAATTAGTAACCCTGTTGAGCCTGATAATTCTACCATTCATGCATCATCTTATCAATTTGAGCCTGTTGAATTTAGTTGTTTTGTACAGGATAAGTTAGAGTTGAATGAGCTCATATTAAATTTAGGTTTAAGATTTGATTTTTTTAACGCGAATGGTAAAACTTTGGCAGATCCCTCAGATCCTTCAATTTATAACCCAGTTAAAATTGAGAATAGATTTTATGATTATAATATTAATGGTATTCAGGAAATTGATGAACCTGGAGTAACAGCTGAAGAAAGAGAATCATACTGGTATAAAAGTACAAGTCCAAAGTCAACTTTCAGTCCTCGTTTTGGTGCATCGTTTCCATTTTCAGATAAAGGTGTAATTCACTTTTCTTATGGACATTTTGTGCAGATTCCTCGATTTAATTTATTATATATGAATTCTGATTTTGATCTAGGTCAAGGAACTGGTAATGTTGGGGTAATTGGGAATGCTAATTTGAATCCAGAAAAAACAATTAGTTATGAAATCGGACTTCAGCAATTGATTACTCAGGATTCTAGATTAGATATGACTTTATACATTAGAGATATTCGTCAATTAACGGGAACTCGATCTGAAGAGATTTCAATTTTTGGTGGAGTTTCATCATATAATAAATTTACAAATTCAGATTTTGCATTTGTAAAAGGCGTAGTTTTTTCTTTATTGCATCAACAAAAAAATGGAATTACTTTCAATCTAGATTACACATTTCAAATAGCAGAAGGTACGGCATCAGATCCATATCAAGCACAACAGGCAGCCTCTTCGGGTCAATTACCTGAGGTTCACTTTATTCCTTTAAATTGGGATCAAAGACATACGTTAAATTCAAGCTTCAATTATTCATTTATTAATTACGGATTTAGTTTAATTTCTAAATTTGGTAGTGGGTTACCATATACGCCTGATTCATCGGAAGATATTACTTCATTAATTCAAAATTCAGATACTAAACCTTTTACTACAAATACTGATTTTAGGGCCTACTATAATTATGAATTAAACCAGTATAAATTAAATTTCTTTTTTAAAGTTTTCAATTTATTTGATAGATTAAATCATCACGGAATTTATGCTGATTCTGGAGTTGCAAATAGAACTCGTTATTTGGAGCAGGCTCAGTCACAAAATACAAGTGAATATATTAACTCAGTTGAAGAATGGTTTAATAATGAGACATTTTATTCAAGCCCTCGCAGAATAGAAATTGGAGTAAATATTGAAATATAATAATCTAATATTTATGGTGCTATTGGGAGTAGTTTTAGCTCAGCCATCAGGGCCACAATTTCGAAAAAATGCTGTTCATAATGGTAATCTTGTTCGAACAGTCTTTAGTAACTATGGTGTAATTGCTCAACCTGGGAATAAAGGTCCACGCGGTGCATGGATTCATGATAATAATGGTTATATTGGAGATGTGAGTTTAATTGTTGGTGTAGAAATAAATTCACCAGATGTTGAAACTGGTGAAATTAAAACTTTTCATTCTACCGTTGTTTGTCCAGTTGATAGACCTGTTTTAGGATCCATGGAGCAATCTCAAAATGGCGCTCTATGGGGTTTTGAACCTGTGTCCGGATATGTAAATGACTATCAGGAAAGTGTAGCAATGAGTACAAACTTTAATTCTTGGCCACTATCATGGCCGGATAAGTCTAGTGATTGGAATGGAGAGTGGAATGGCTTTTTTGGTAAAGATTTACAATTAATCCAACAAGAAAGTTATTATGTGATGGATGATAATAATGATCTTGAGTTTAATTATCCTGAAAATAATATTTGGAATGTAGGATTCAAGCCTGATTCAACAAATTTATCACGTAATGGACTTGGGCTTGAAGTACGTGTAAGAGGTATGCAGTGGCAGCAGTTTATGGCTCAGGACTGTCTATTTTGGCTTTATGAAATTACAAATACAAGCACTACAGATTATTCAAAAGTTGCATTTGGAGAACTTGTTGGCACTTATGTTGGTGTTAGTGGTTCTAGCAATATTGGAAATGAGTATGACGATGATTGGTCTTTTTTTGATGTAAACGAGGATATGACTTTTACAGGTGATTATGATAATGATTGTTCTAGAAATCCAAATTGGGTTGGTGATGTTGGTATGGTTGGGTATGCATTCTTAGAAAGTCCTGGTAACCCTTATGATGGTATCGATAATGATGGTGATGCAGATATATTGAATGGATCTCTTTTATTTGAGGAACATGATTTTGATTCAATATTGGTTATGAATGGAGCTTCTTTAATTGTTATAAATGATAATTATGAAAGAAGTATAGTCTATATTGACGATTCGATGAATGTTGAAACAAGAGGTGGCTCAATTTATGTAGTCCCAGGTGAGACCTATTTATCAGAAGGTAATATACTTATAGATGAAAATGGATATGAAATTGTAAATCCAAATGCATTTGATGGAGTCGATAACGATTTAGATGGACTTATTGATGAAAATTATTTTGTCCATTACCGCCAAAGAAGGGTTGATCAAGACGGGACTGTGTTATTTGATATCATAAATCCTAGAGCATATATAAATTACTCAGAGTCAATTGAAAATAGTAATCCATTAATTGATGAAAAACGAGATGATGGTATCGATAATGATGGAGATTGGGACTCAGAGTTTCATGATGTTGGTGAAGATGGTGTGATGGATACAGGAGACTTTGGAGAAAACGATGGAATACCAACTGCTGGAGAACCTAATTTTGATGAAACAGATCCTGATGAATCTGACCAAATAGGATTGACAAGTTTTGATTATTTTACCCCTGCAAATGATTTCCCACATGCAAAAGATGAAGACTTATGGTACAAATTAGCACCAGGATTTTTTGATGTACCATCTTCAATTGAAAATGGTGAACCAATTGCTGGAGAAGATGGGGACTTTATTTTTGGTAGTGGATATTTTCCATTACGAGCAGGGCAGACTGAACGATTTTCAATTGCATTAGTTTATGGCGAAGATAAAGATGATTTATTGAGAAATAAACAAACTGTACAAAATATTTATGACCAAGAATATAAATTCCCGCCTCCACCTGCCAAGCCAACTTTAACAGCTGTTGCAGGTGATGGAAATGTAACATTATATTGGGATAGAAAAGCTGAAGAATATATGGATCCAATTTTACATGAATTTGATTTTCAAGGATATAAAATTTATCGTGCAACTGACCCTAATTTTAATGATGTTCGAAATATCACAAATGCACTTGGAGTAATTGAAGGTTATGAACCTATAGCTCAATTTGATAAAAATGATGATATTGAAGGATTCTTTTATCCTACAGAGGATTTGTTTCAGGCCAGTCAAGGCTTTTCATTTTATTTAGGAGAAAATACTGGTTTAGTTCATAAATATGTTGATGATGATGTTCAAAATGGAAGAACATATTATTATGCATTGGTTGCTTATGATCATGGTAATCCTGTGGATTTATTTCCTGCAGAAAATTCAAAATTTATAACTGTTCTTCCGAATGGGGAGATTATTACTGATATAAATACAGCTGTTGTAACACCAAATGCTGAGGTGTCAGGATATGGTATCGTTGGATTTATTGAAAATGAATCTTATCAAATTAGCCCAATGTTAACTAATGATTTATCTGCAGAAAATGTAGAAGTTGATTTACAATTTAATGATATAATTGAAAGTACATTTGTTTCTAACATTAATGTAGACCTATTTAGTTCACAAGGTAAAATTATACTACCTGAAAATTCTGTTCCAAATGTTGACACTAATAATGATGGTATATTTGATAGTTTTGAAATTATAGTTTCATACTCTTATTATGTGCCAAATACCATAGAAGTTGAAACACCTGAATTAAATGGAGTTGGAACAGGTGGTTTATTTTACGAAATTGTAGATGAAGAATCAATTACTGGCGACTCTTATAAGGTAGAGTTTTGGGATACGTCAAATGATGAAGTTGATAATAACGAAGATAGCTTAATTGATGAAAACGACAAATATGAATCAAACCGTACTACAACATTTTATTCAGTTTTGAATAAAAAAGAAATTGAAGTGCAAATATTTTTTGAAGATTCTATTTTTATAGATTTAGGTTATTTAAATATTCATTCTGAGAGTTTTTTAATTGAGGACATTTATGGAAATGTAATTGAAAATTCAAATTATTTTTTAGATAATGAGAGAGGAAAAATAATATTTACCAATTCACTTCTGCTTGAAACGATATTAATAGCAAAGTTTAATTTTTATCCGATTTATAAAAGTCCATATATACAAAATTCACCTTTTATAGATGAAGACTTTGATACAGAAGTATTTGATGGCATTAGACTTATTTTTGAAAATGATTGGGATATTCAGATTCAAGATTCAAAAATTAAATGGATTACATCTGATGAAAATGACACACAAATAAATAATTCAAGTTTAATATTGCAGTTAGATATAGTTCCTGCATATTTTCCAGATTGGAATATTTTTGGCATAGCATTTCCTAATGATTACTATATTGAATTTTCAGATAATTTGGAATACGGAGTTAGTCTAAATGGGGCTAATACTAACTTTAAAGTTTATGATTTAAATACTTTTCAAGAAATTCAATATTATTTTAGCGATGGAAATTCAAATGGCCAAATTGACAATGAAGATAATTTAATTTTTAAAGAAGAATTTGGTGATAGTGGATTGACTGATACCTGGTTACTTGAATTTAAATCTAATGATATTGAGGAAACCGAAAATTTGGATATCAAATTTGGAAATGGAGATACATTGTTTTTGTACTCAGATAAACCATTTAGAAAAGGTGATGAGTTTGATTTTTCTACTATTAAACCTTCAGTTATAAGTAATCTTTTAACTAATCAAAATATGAATGTTAGAGTAGTACCAAATCCATATATATCGGCTACAAGATTTGAGGCACCATTACCTCCTGGCATTACAAGCGGTAGAGGTGAAAGGAAAATAGAATTTAGAGATGTACCAAATAATGCTGAAATAAAAATATTTACTACTAGAGGACAACATATAAGAACTTTGTTTCATGATGGAAATATTTTTGATGGAACCGTTGCATGGGATCTGAAAACTTATGAAAATTTAGATGTTGCATTTGGAGTATACTTTTACACTGTAAAGTCTTCTCTTGGAATAGATAAAGGAAAAATCGCAATTATAAAATGATTAAAAATTTTATATATTTAATAATTCTATCATTAAGTTTCTCACAAACTAAGGTTGGAACTTCAGCAGCACCATTTTTAGGTATTGGGATGGGTGTAAAATCAATTGGAATGGGAGGGGCATGTACATCGGTAATCGGTGGCAGCGAATCTATGTATTGGAACCCTGCAAGTATAGCTAGAATTAAAACTAAGGTTTTCCAAGCGCAATCGGCAAATTGGTTGGTTGATTCTAAGCTTTCAACTTTTTCATTTTCTATGCCTATGTTTAATAACTCATCATTAGGACTCTTTATAAATTATTTAAATTATGGTGAAGAAATAGTAACTACTGTTGATGATGAATACGGAACTGGAGATTTATGGAATGCTTCAGATTTTGTAATTGGTAGTGTATTATCATGGAGAATTACTGATAGATTTTCACTAGGTTCAACATTGAAATATATTAACAGTAAAATTTATAATGAATCAGCTACAACATTAGCTGGTGATATTGGAGTTTTATATGAATCTTCTAATAAAAGTATAAGGTTTGGTTCGTGTATTTCGAATTTAGGTCCAAATATGATTATGGATGGAAAAGATTTATTTAAAAAGATAGATTTAGATCCAGAAAATACAGGTCATAACGAGACGATTTTAGCAAAACTTAAAACGGATAAATGGCCCCTTCCAATTATATTTAGAATAGGTTTATCTGGTAATTTCAAAATAAATAGATTTTCAAAAATGTTGATTTCAACTGATGCAGTACTTCCAAGTGATGATGCTGAGCATTTAAATATTGGAGTGCAATTTACAATATATGATAAAATTTTTTTAAGAACTGGCTTAAGGAATATTGGATTAGATTTTACAGAGGAAAAATATACATTTGGTATCGGTAGTCATTTAACCATATTTGGTAACTTTATTGAATTTAATTGTGCGTATCAATATTTTGGTGTTTTTGGGTTTGTACCACATTATGAATTTTTAATCTATAAATAAATTTAAATTAAGTTTAAAAAAATATTTAGATATTTAATAAGGAGAATAAGTGAAAAAAATAATTAGCGTTACATTTTTTAATTTGTTAATGGCCGTTAATGTGACTTTACAGGTTGATGTGAGCACTATTGAACTTTCACCTGAAGGTGTCCATGTAGCCGGAAGCTTTCAGGGGTGGAATCCATCTTCAAGTCAACTTATTTTGATTGAAAATCAAGTTTATTCAATTAGTTTTGAAATGGATGTAGGAGAATCTCATGAATATAAATACATCAATGGTAACGACTGGAGTGGTGAAGAATTTGGTTTTGGTGTTAATAGAACTTTAATTGTTCCGGAATCTGATACAGTTTTAGCGGTTGTTTGCTTTGGTGATATTACAGGTGAACCCTGCGATGAAGCTGAACTTGGCAATACTTTAGAAAGTCTTACATTTTATGCTGATTTATCTAATTCGGATGGATTTAGTTTGGGCGATTCTTTGTATGTTAAATGGGGATACGGAGGAACTCAATCTTTTATTCAATCAGAAAGAATGATTCCAAATCTTTTTTCATATGATTATTACATAACAATTGATAGTGTTTTATTTGATACTGAAGCTGGCCTTTATTATCAATATTATAAGTTAGATGATGGCGAAGAATTTCGTGAGGTGTATTTCAATTTTGATTATTCCGGAAATGATATTGCATTAGCAGAGCGTAGATATATAGATATGTCATACCTAGAAAATGGAGATTACATACAGGTTAGCGATGATATTGATTCTAATGTAGATCCAAATAGACAACCCGTTTTCCTAGATACAGAAGAAATTGGTACTGATTTAACTGTTTTATTTTCAGTAGATTTAAGGCCTGCATATTATCAAGTATTATCAGGTGCTATTTTGAACGACATTCAAGGATTAACAAACGTCGAAACTCCGGGCCAGGTCTTTGAATGGGGCGTTTGGATAAATGGACCAGCGACAGCTCCAACTAATGGTGAATCTTGGACTGGTTGGGGTGCAACACTATGGAATACAGAAGAGAAGCAAATGTGGGATGATGGTACACATGGTGATTTAGTGCCTAATGACAGTATTTATTCTATTTTAATAACTTATGATGAAAATGACATCAAGGGTCAAGAATTTAAATTTGGAATTCGTGGAGGAGATAATGAGTCTGGATATGGTTTAAACCATATTGAAAATATCGATGTATTGTATCCATTCGTTCATTCTTATTGGGGTTCAATCAATCCTTACTTTTATGATGCATGGGATTATGATAGTAACTTTCCATTAAATATTAGTGAAATAAATATAGAAAAGCCTGAAAATTTATATTTAGGGGATAATTATCCAAATCCATTTAACCCCAGCACATCATTTGACTTTTCACTAAATGAAGGATCTAGAGTAACAATTTCTATTTATGATATTGGTGGAAAATTTATTATTTCTCTCGAGTCTAATTTTTTAAATCCTGGCATCCATAAAGTAGACTGGAATGGTAAAAATTATAGAAACAATAATGTACCAAGCGGCACATACATATACCAATTAAAAACAGATTCTGGAATAATAATTAATAAAAAAATGACATTAATCAAATAGAGTGATGTTTGATAAATCACAAAAAAATAATCGTATTATCCTTATATTATAAAGAAAAAAAATAGTAGAATGATTAAATTTTTAAATATTATAATTATTTTTTCTGTGATATTTTGTTTGGAATGGGAGAAAAAAGACCTATTAATATTTGATGAGGTTGAGAATAATAATGGTCCAGATATTACAACTATTTTCCATAAAAAATATCATGGTATGCATGTTTTTCGTATTCAATTTTTAAGTTTGACGTATGAAATAAAAGAAATTGAATTTCAGTTTAATAATTCTAGCTGGATATCATTAGAATCCAGCAAAGTTTTAAAAAGAGAGTATGATATTGAAAAAAATATGCTTTTATTTCAAATTAAAAGTTTAGAAATTCTTGAAAAATTTAATTTAAGAGTTTTAAAAGATAAAATAGTATTTGATGAAGTCTATTGGAATTTAGGCCATAGAGAGACGCCTGGTAATGCCGCATTTGTTCACCATGGAAATCAGGGCTTAACTTATTCAACAGTATTTTATGGTGAAGAACCACAATCAAATTCTGGGTTTGATGAAATTTTAGAGGTTCATCAAAATACAAATATACCAGGTAATTTTCATCTTTCTGGTACACTTATGAGCGCAGCTCAATGGCATCAGCCAGAATTTAATAATTGGTTAGCTTCAGGAGTTACTCAAGGATGGGCTGGTATGATAACATCAGCCTTTGGACAGCATATTATGCCATTTGTTACCGATGACATGAATAATTGGTCTGTACATATTGAAAAAAGTATGATTGAGTATTTATATGGTTATAATCCACGCGTTGCATGGATTCCTGAAAGAGTATGGTTGACACCGGGTAACTACCCCGACGCAGGTGTTATTGATTGGTTAGGTGATAACTGGACTCAGCATGGAGTTGATGCTGTAATTTTAGATGGATGGCCACATTGTAATAATTATTCATCATCTAAAATTCACTGGATGAATAATAGTTCTGGAATTAATTTGAGAGTAGTTCCATTAAATAGTGACTTTGTTGGTAACGTGCATTATAATGCCGGTGCCGCAATAAACCAAATTCAAAGCACAGGCGAATTTAATATTCTAGTTTATGGTACAGACTGGGAGTTCCCTGCTGAGATGAATGAATATGCAAATACAGACTTGCTTGATAATTATGAAACAATTATTAATTGGTGCTCACAGAATTATCCAGCAATAAATATTTGGAAATTAGATGATGCCATTAACCATTCAAATTTTAATGGACAGGGTATTGATATATCTAATGGTACATACCATAGTATCGGTGGTTTCGATGGATATGGAGGAAATAATAATTCATGGTATTCTAATTGGGCAGGAACTCCTTCATTTTCAGATAATCATAATCCTCAATGGAATTATGGAACTATATGGTCAGACGCGTACAATAATTTAATGAATCAACCAGATAATGAGATTTCTCAATTAGGCTGGTATACTATGATGGTCAACCTTCATGAAACAGGCTGGCACGATTATTTAGGAGGTCCTATCTCAGGCTGGGAACACCAATACTCATCTCATATAAAAAATGCAAATGTCTATGCTGAAGCCGCAAGATGGGCAGAAGGGTTTTATCAGAATAATTCGGGCACTTTTTATAATGATATTGATCATGATGGTGTAGATGAATTGATAATTTATAATAATAAAATTATGTCAGTAATTGAATCAATAGGTGGCAAAATAAATTGGATGTTTATTAAAGATGGATATGGTAATTCAAAAGCTGTCATCGGATCTGATGTTGCTTATTGGTCTGAGACTACAGGAGATTACAATGAGCAGTCCTATAATCATTTCGCAGGTTTATCAGATGTCTCGCCAAATAATCAAAATAATTTATATTCATTAGAAATTATTCAAAATGGACCTGAAATATCTAAAATTTTACTAAGTCATTGGGGCGTTGAGAAAATATTAACTTTACAGAGCGATGATTCATTTATTTCTGTTAATTATAATTTTTTTGGAAATGAAGGATTTGTAAAGTCTGGTTGGTCGCCAGATTTATTAGATTTAATTTGGTCTGGTAAGAGTAATTTGCAAAGACTTTGGGGTGATAACGTTTCATATGTTGGTCAAAGAAATAATTCATCAGGAGCCACTACTTCAATTATTTTAGGTAATGGAGGGGCCTTTCATCAAGGTGAGTTTGAGGGTACACTTGTAAAAGGTGATGAGATTAGAGGTTATAATAGATTTAATATAAAGCTCTTTGCAGGGTTTACACCTGAGCCTTATGATGACTATTACAGTAAAATTACAGTACTTGATGAGCTATCAAGTGAAAATATGGCTCCGCCTGAATATGTATTTTGGAACCCAATAAATCCTGTAGCAGGTGAAACTATTGAAATTTTATATAATTCAAACCTAGGAGTTTTAACAGGTTTAGATGAATCTATTCATATCCATATTGGGTATAATGGTTGGCAAAATATTATAGAGCCCAATCCAGTAATGGAGTTTAATCCAAACTCTCAATTTTGGCATTTTGAATATCAGGTTCCATTTGGGGCCTATTCATTAAATTTTGCTTTTAATAATGGGGTAGGATATTGGGATAATAATGGTGGTCAAGACTGGTATGTTCTTGTTGATGAAAGTGACTTAATTTTAGGTGATGTGAATTTTGATAACCTATTAAATGTAGTAGATATCGTTTTAATTGTAAGTCACATTTTACAAAATAATAATTTAGAACTCGATTCGCAAGAGATTGCAGATTATAATGGAGATGATCAGATTAATGTAGTTGATATTGTTCAAATTGTTAACTATATAATTGGAGATTAAAAGTCAATTTTATTGTTTTTAATTTCTTAGTTTAAACGTAATTTTTATAGCGGGTATTTCATACAATTTTTTGATCTTCCTAAAAAATTCTAATCTTATTCTAATATTAATTTTTTAAATTAAATTAGAAGTAAATTCAAAAATCAAATTAATTAATTAATTGAAATATTTCTTAATCAAATTATATTTAAATAAATTCACGGAGTAAAGATGAAAAGTATACATTTTATAATGGTATTAATTAGTAGTTTTATTTTCTCACAGGACCATCAAGTAGAAGCAGGTAGTATGTATTATTCACCTCAAACTCTAGTAATTGAGGTTGGTGAAACTGTGGAGTGGTACAATGCCGGAGGTTTCCACGACGTAGTTGTCACAGATGGGCCTGAGACCTTTAGTTTATCTCCAGTATCTGGACCTGCTGTAATTGGAAGTATTACTTTTAATTTGCCGGGAAATTATGATTATATTTGTAGCGTTGGTAATCATGAGGCGATGGGGATGGTTGGTTCTATAGTTGTAAACGAATCAAATCAAAATAATCCCTCAAGTATTTTTATGACGGAGTTAACAGATCCGCAAAATTCAAGTGATGCAGGTAGATATGTCGAGCTATACAATAGTGGTAGTAGTGATGTAGACTTGTCGTCTG
>NZIV01000006.1 GCA_002689995.1 Fidelibacterota bacterium | reverse complement strand
CAAGTCCATTATATTCAAATACAAATCCACCCCCTAGATGCATCATGCCTCTAGCAGATAATATTAATTTTAAATTTTTATTAACTATATAATTAACGGATATACTATAATCAAATCCATCCTTAGTCCAAAATTTTGGACCAAATATATTAATACTTTCAGAATTATAATCTAATAAAGAATTTATATTAATTTTATAAAAACTTAGACTAATATTGCTTCTTAATTCTATTGGGTAAAATTCTATATAATTATTTCCCCACATTGTAAATGATCCTGGAATTGAGTTCAGAATAATAGAATATTTAACATGACTATTGAGTTGTTTTAAAAAAGAAATATTAGCCAAAACTCCATAACCTTTCATACTATCAAATTGATAAAAATGCGGTAAAATATTAATTCCGATTTTATTTTTAATATTTATATTTTTAGCAAAATTAATTTTAAAAAAATATTGATTAAAATTGAAATTTTTAATTGAACTGTAATCAGGAAAGAATTCATTTTCATTTGAAAATAACTCTCTTGTATCAGGAATATCACTAATAGATATTATTATTAATCCAAATTGGTATGTGAAATTAAATTTGTATTTTCTTGAGAAGTCAAAGATTGAAGATGATAACTCATTTGAAAATAAATTACTAAAAGTAAATCCAATCTGCTTTTTTGAACTACTAAATTGAGCAGGATGTTTTAAGTTTGAAAAGAGTTTATTTTCCAATCCAACTCCATTTGAGGTAGCAATTTCTAGTGCCGATAAAGGTAATGAAAAAATATTTGGTATATTTCCTGGTGCTATCATAGCTCCATTAATAAATGAAAATAAATATAAAATATAGATTTTATTCAAAATTAAACTTCATATTTTTTTTTTAATTCATTCAATTTAGTCAGAGCTCCTAAAGGTGTAATTTGATTGATATCAATTTCTTTTAAATCTTTAAAGACCTCATTTTGTCTCTTCGAAAATAAATCTATTTGAACTTCTTTCTTTGCTTCCAAGCTTGCTTTTATAGTTTCATGTGGATTATCATTTAATTTATTCAATATTTCTTTGGACCGCTGAATTACTTCAGTAGGAATTCCTGCTAATTCAGCGACATAAACTCCGTAACTTTTATCTGCTCCACCTTCAATTATTTTTCGCATAAAAACAATTTGATCTTCAAATTCTTGAACCATCACATTTAAATTGAAAGCTTTAGGTAATTTACTTGCTAAACTGATTAGTTCATGATAATGTGTTGCAAATATAGTCTTAGCAGAAATGTTTGTTTTATTATGAATATATTCTATAATCGCCCAAGCTATAGATAATCCATCATAAGTAGAAGTACCACGACCTATTTCATCTAAAATAATTAAGCTGTCTTTTGTTGCATTATTTAAAATATTTGCTGTCTCGTTCATTTCAACTAAAAATGTAGACTCACCAGCAGCTAAGTTATCACTTGCACCAACACGTGTAAATATTTGATCTACAATACCTATTTCAGCACTTTCAGCAGGAACATATGAACCAACTTGAGCCATTAAAACAGTTAATGCAATTTGACGTAAATATGTACTTTTTCCCGACATATTTGGACCAGTAATTAAAGCTATTTGCCTTTTCTTGGGCTCTAGATATACATCATTTGGAATAAATTGTTCATCCATAGGTAATATTTGCTCAATTACAGGATGACGACCATTTTTTATTTCCAATATATTTGAATTTTGAATATTAGGTTTATGATAACTATTGGAAACGGCTAAATCAGCAAATCCGAATAACACATCTAATTTAGCAATAAGTTTCGCATTTTCCTGAATCATTCGAGAATATTCCAAAACTTTAGACCTTAACTCTAGAAATAATTCAGTCTCTATTTCTAAAATTTCCTTATTTGCATTTAAAATTTTATCCTCAAACTCTTTTAGTTCTGGAGTGAAATATCTTTCTGCATTTGTCAAAGTTTGTTTTCTAATATAATAGCTTGGTACTTGATTTAAATTGGATTTTGTAACTTCTATAAAATATCCAAATACTTTATTATATTTAATCTTTAAGCTATTAATTTCCGTTTTGTTTTTTTCTTCAACCTGATAATTTGCCAACCATGTATTAGCATCCAATTGTAAGGTTCTAATCTCATCTAATTTCCTATTTACTCCTGATTTAATTACATTTCCTTGTGAAATTTTCACTGGAAGATCATCCGCTAAATTATTTAATATTAATATAGATACATCAACTATATCATGATAATTATTAAATAAATTTTTTAGATTTCTGGATTTAATTTTAATTATTTTATTTTTGATTTGATTACAAATTTGAATGCTAAGTCCAATTTGCTGAACTTCTCTTGGAGTAGCCCTGTTTACGCTTAATTTAGATATAATTCTCTCAACATCTGCAATATTCTTAAACTGATTTCTAATATCATTCAATAAAAATTTATCATTTAATATTTCATCAATTATATTATGTCTAAATTCAATTTTAGATTTAATTGCAAGCGGACTTCGTATCCAAGACTTTAGTAATCTTCCACCAATTGCAGTTTTAGTATTATCCAAGCAATAAATAAGTGAATTTTTAATATTTTGTGAATTTAATGGTTGAAAAAGTTCAAGATTTCGAATGGTGAATCCATCTAAATTCATATATCCTTTTTCTTTAATAATAGATAATGAAGTAATATGATTTATATTTGTATTACAATTTTTCTTTAAATAATCTAATATAACCCCACAACAAGGTATAGCTAGTTTTAAATTTTCAACCCCAAAACCCTTTAAATTTTGAGTTTTAAAATGATTTTTTATTCTATTATAACACGATCTTTCATCAAACATCCATTCTTGATATGGAGTAAATAAAAATTCTCCTTTAATATGCAATTTTAAATCGCTAACTTGAAATTCAGGCAGTAATATTTCTGATGGTAAATATTGCTGAATAATTGTATTTATTTTTGATATACTTCTTTCTCCAGCCTTAAACTCACCAGTAGAATGGTCTAATATAGCAAAGCCAAAAAAATTATCTACAACAAAAAGACACATTAAAAAGTTATTCTCTTTTTGATTTAAAAACTGATCAGAAATAGCAATCCCAGGGGAGACAACTTCAACTACTTCACGCTTTACAATACCTTTCGATTTTTTTGGATCTTCAACCTGCTCACATATAGCAACTCTATGCCCTGCTTTTAAAAGTTTGTGTAAATGCTGATCCAAAGAATGATATGGGAACCCAGCTAATGGTACTGATGCTGCTGATCCATTTGCTCTTTTTGTTAAAGTTATTCCCAATATTTCTGATGTGATTATTGCGTCATTTTCGAATGTTTCATAAAAGTCTCCCATTCTAAAAAGTAAAATTGAACCTCTATGCTTTTCTTTTGCATCCCAGAATTGTTTCATAACCGGGGTCGACTTTTTTCCGGTCATTAGTTTATAAGTTTCCTTTCATTTCCATCTCTATAGGTGATTTTCTGTTTATCAAAATATTCGAGTAATGGAACAGCGTATTTTCTCGATGTCTTTGCTAAATTTTTAAATTCACCCACAGATATAGAACCATTTAATTTTATATAAGAAATAACACTGTCTTTTAATATATTAAAATTATTTTTGGTAAACATTAAAGTTTCTGTAAGTCGGATGATTTCGCCTTTCATTTGACCAATTTTTAATAATGGAATTAAATCATTTTCATGTATACCTGTAATTATTGAAAAATCATTAATATTTGATGAATAGAATCCTTCATACTTTAATTTTTCTATTATATTATTATATACCAATTTTTCTTTTTCAGAGAATTTTACAGAAAAATTTGATGTACTCCAATATTCTCCATTTCGGTTGACTTTATTTAATTCTGCTAATGCGTTTATTCGGCTATCAATAAATTTATTATTACCTTTAATTGATTGATAAACTTCTTCAATTAACATACCTGGTTTTAATCTATTTAACTTTTGAAAATCATCCATTATATGTAATAATTGATTATCTATTTTTTCTAATTGTGTATTAGTTACTAGCCAAATTTCATTTTTTTCTTTAAGAAATTGTACTTGAGGATATTCTTTTAATTTTTCTAATAATATTTTTCTTTCTATTCCAAATTTTATATTTATTTCTGACTTATCAATAGGATTTGCTTCTTGAAACTCAATTATTTTAATAATTCGTTTTTTTTCATTACTTATAGCAATAGATTTTATATATTTCTTTTTTTCATTCCATTTGCCTTTTAATTGAGTGTCTAAAACAATTCCGCCACCTATTGTAATAACAGGTGAATACCTTCTAATTATAAATCTATCATTCATTGATATTACTAATGGCTCTTCGAGTTTTAAAATTGCTATAGCTGTTTCACCAGGAATAACTACTTTTTTTTCTAAAATTGATATTCGAGCCATTACTTCTTGTGTTCCAGCGTGAACTCTAACTCTTTGATTTTGAACAATTTCAACTTTAGAATTAGTTAAATTTGAAATTTTAGCACCAAATTCATCAGAAGAATCTAAATAGCCAATTGATGCGCACTGAAAACCGCGCTTGACAGATTTTTTATCTAAACCCTGGAAATTAATAGCAGCGCGATCACCAATTTCAACTTTTTCTATTTTTTCTTGATGAGTATGTATTCCTCGCACTTTAACTTTTAAATTTCCTGGTATTATTTCAACTTCATCTCCAACGCTCAATTGACCTGATTGAATAGTTCCAGTGACAACTGTTCCAAAACCTTGAATTGTAAACACTCTATCAATTGGTAGTCTAAAAATACCATTATCTAATCTTTTTGGAATATTTTGTGATAATTGTAAGATAGCATCTTTTAGTTCTTCAATTCCATTATTATTTATTGTTGATACTTTTGAATCGAAAAATTATCAATTCCAGCATTTTGCATTAATTCATGAATATCCATTTCAACTAATTCAATCCACTCTTCATCAGCTAAATCAGTCTTATTTAAAGCAACAATAATATTTTTAATATTTAGTAAATTAAGAATTTCAAAATGCTCTTTAGTTTGAGGCATAATTCCATCATCAGCTGCTACGACCAATACCGCTCCATCAATTCCACTAGCTCCTGCCATCATATTTTTTACAAACTTTTCATGCCCTGGGACATCAATTAAAGTAATAGTCTTATCTAGGAATGCAAATCCAATATCAATTGTCATTCCTCTACTAAGCTCTTCTTTTAATATATCTGTATTTGTACCTGTAAGAGCTTTAACTAAAGATGTTTTCCCGTGATCAATATGCCCAGCCATACCAATAACAATTTGGTTCAACTAAAAATCTCCTCTATTGAGTTTTGGATAAATTTTTCCTGTCTAGGAAAAATTGCTTTGAGATCTAATCTAAATTTTTTATTATGAATAAATCCTAAAATGGAAGGTGATTGATATAGAAATCTAGCATGAATCTCTTTGGCTTTTAACTTTTTTGATTCAAATACCAAAGCCCTACTTTCAATAGATTTAACTGGTAAAGATCCACTACCAGCCTCAACTTTAGATTTATTTAATTTTATACCAGAAATTTTCAATACTGAATTAGATAATCCTTTTAAGATATTTTCACCTAAAATATCTAAATCACTGGTTGGCCTAAGAAATAAATCCCAAGTTAAATTATTTTTTTTTATAGAAGTGGGTGTATAGTAAGTTCTTAGTGTTTCTTCTAAAATAGTATAAATCATTTTATCACAACGCAGAGCACGATAAAGAGCATTTTGTCTAATTTTTCTTATAATATCAGATTTACCACAAATAATTCCACATTGAGGCCCTCCCAGTAGTTTATCTCCACTAAAAGTTACAGCATCAACTCCAGCTTTTATATAATATTGAACTAATGGTTCTGATGGTAAATTAAATTTATTTAGCTCTGTCAGAGCACCACTACCTAAATCGATTATCAAAGGAATTCTTTTTGCCTTTGCAAGTGGAACTAATTCTTCAATACTTACTGATTTAGTAAAACCTTCAATAACATAATTACTAGTATGTGCTACCAAAATTAATCCTGTATTTTTACAGATAGCGTTTTTATAATCTTTTAAATGTGTACGATTAGTCGTTCCTACTTCAACTAAATTACATCCAGCTTTTTTTATCACATCAGGTATTCGAAATGATCCTCCAATTTCAACCTGTTCACCTCTACTAACTATTACCTCTTTAGATTCACCAAATGTATTTAATGCAAGTAAAACTGCTGAAGCACAATTATTTACAATTACCGAATCTTTACTTGATGTTAACCCTTCTAAAAGCCATTTTACGTGGTTATTGCGTTCACCTCTAGAGCCATCTTTTGTATTCAATTCAATATTTACGTATCCAGATAGTTTATTGAAAGAATTATTTAAAATTTCAGGAGAAATCGGAGCCCTTCCTAATCCAGTGTGGAGGATAATCCCTGTTCCATTAATAACGGTTTGAATACTTGATTTATTTAATTTTTTTAATTTTTCTATTATTAATAAATAAAGATCATTAATATTCAATTTACGGCCTATTATAATATCTTTTCTAAATTCAGCAATACAATTTCTCACTGTTTTAATAATAATAGAATATGGTAAATAATAATTTCGAGGATTTATTTCTTCAATAATTTTATTAACTGAAGGTAGCTCTCGTAATGTTTGATTTATTGATTTAGACATTTTTTTTACTAAGTTTATTTTCTATGGCATCCAAGATTGTGTTAATAATATGTTCCGATTTAAAGTTATTTAATATAGTCAATAATAGTATACTGTACTCTTCTTCATTTAATAATTCTTCAAATTCTTCAAATTCTGATGAGCTATATATGATTTCATCAATAGTTTTTCCGGCTAATTTTTCAGAATTCACCCAGCACTGTAACCTGAAAATTTCAGACTTAAACTGGTTCCTTGTAGTCAATATATCTCCAAGTCTATGCATTAATATAGTCTAATTCATTAAAATCGTCATGTTGATCTTCAGCTACATATAAATCTGAATATTTTTTATATATTTTTTCTTTTACAAAAATTTCAAATATATCTTTGTCAATATGATAATCTTCCTTCATGAAGCCAAGAATTCTCATTGACTCTGATATCTTTTTACCCTTTTTGTAAGGTCGGTCTTGCGCTGTTAATGCCTCATAAATATCTGCTATAGCCATTACTTTTGCCTGAATACTCATTTCTTCACCAGACAAACCTTTTGGATATCCCATACCATCAATTTTTTCATGATGGCCGCCCGCAAATTCAGGTACATTCTTTAAATGTTTTGGATAAGGAAGATTGTTTAGCATTTCTAAGGTAATAACTATATGTTTATTTATTTCTTCTCGCTCATTTAAATTTAATGTTCCTTTTGGAATTAATAAATTCATAAGCTCATCAGCATATAAAAGAGGTTTTTCAATACCATTTTGAAACCAGGTTTTTCTTCCGATTTCTTTTATTTTATCTTGGATTTCTAATGGCATAAATTCACCACCAGTATTATACTTAGTAATTAACTCTAAGTTGCTTTCTATTTCAGAAATGTTCTTTAAATAATTTTCTTCCAGAATTTGGATTTCTTTTAATTCTTTTTTTTCAAGAAGTTTAATTTTATTTTCTAAAAATTTAATTCTTTTTTGATCTTTTAAAGATTGAAATCTAGTTTTTATCAATTCGATTCGATCAAAAATAGTTTCTAGTTTCGTAGATTTATCTACTACATGAACAGGGGTTGCAACCTTCCCACAATCATGAAGCCATGCTGCTATTTTAAGTTCATATTTCTCTTCGTCTGTCATCTTAAAATCCTTAAACTTACCTTCAGTTTGATTTTCTAATGCTTCAGCTATCATCATAGTAAGTTTTGGTACACGCTCACAATGCCCTCCAGTATAAGCAGACTTCTTATCAATAGCAAGCGCAATCAATCGTATAAATGATTCAAAGATATTTTTCAATTCAGAGATTAATCGTTTATTACTGAGAGAAATAGCACCTTGAGAAGCTAATGATTCAATTTCATTTCGAATTTCTTTTGAAAAAGTAATTATATTACCTTCTTCATCTCGAGCATTAAAAAGTTGAATTACACCAATACATTCATTTTCATGATTTTTCATTGGTACTGTTAAGCTTGATTCCGATCGAAATCCAGTAGATCTATCAAACTTTTTCATACCCGAAAAATCAAACTTTTTTATCTTATAAGCATCTTTGATTTCAACAGCCTTACCTGTAATTGCAGAATATGAACAAACATTTTTTAAATTTTTTTTATTGCGCTCTAAATACATCGGAATAGGAGAAAGGGATATATTTTTACCAGAAAGACCTCCTTGCCATAGATTTAAAGGTTCATTTTTGATAATATTGAAATGAAGATAATTATCTTCTACAGTGTATAAAGTAGAACCTGCAGCATTAGAAATATTAGTTGCTTCATCCAAAATCATTTCAAATAATTTACTTGAATTTTTTTCTTTAGACAATGCAAGTCCAATTTTATTTAATTGTGTGACTCGATTTTTTAAATCAAAATATAATTTTTTATAATCCACTAATTTTATTATTAAGTTAATTTTATAAAATAAAATTATGCTAAAATGGTAACCAAGAATTAAATTGTAATTTTAAATAAAAAAAGCTCCCTAAGGAGCTTTTTTTATTTAAATCTAGTCACAAATTAAGCTTTATCTTTAATTCTAGCGGCTTTACCTTTAAGTCCTCTTAAATAATAAATTTTAGCTCTTCTAACTTTACCCTTTTTTACTACTTTTATATAATCAAGATTTGGCGAATGAAATGGAAAAATTCTTTCGACGCCTACTCCATTGGAAATTTTTCTAACAGTAAATGTTTTATCTATACCATGCCCAGCAGAAATTGCTATAACAACACCTTCAAATACCTGAACACGTGAACGATTTCCTTCAATAACTTTCACTCCTACAGCTACAGTATCTCCTGAATTAAATTCAGGTATTTCAGTCTTTAATAAGTCTTTAGTTGCATTGGCTACTTTATCCATTGTTGCCTCCATTCTAATTATTTTTAAATTTTTCTAATAAATCTGGTCTGCGATTTTTAGTTTTTTCAAGTCTTTTTTTTTGTCGCCATTTATCAATATTTTCATGATGCCCAGAAGTAAGGACATCAGGCACTTTTAGTCCTCTATAGCTCTCAGGCCTAGTATAATGAGGGTAATCTAATAACGGATTTGAAAAAGAATCTGTTTTAGCAGATTCTATTTTCCCGATTACACCTGGAATCAACCTGACAATTGTATCTATTATAACTAAGGATGGTAAATCGCCTCCAGTTAATACATAATCTCCAATTGATACTTCATCAGTTACAAGCTCGTCCCTCACTCTCTGATCTAATCCTTTATAGTGCCCTGAAATAAAAATTAGTTGTTCTTCTTTTGAGAGCTCATTTGAAATTTTCTGATTTAGAATCCTTCCATCTGGAGTGGGAAAAACTATTCTATATTTCTGTTGTTTTTTATATTTACTTTCAATCTCATCAATTATTCTAAAAATTGGCTCAGGTTTCAAAATCATACCAAATCCACCTCCAAATGGAGAATCATCTATTTTTTGATGAGGAAAGTCTGCATATTTATATAAATTATAAAAATAATAATTCACATAGCCATTTTTATTAGCTCTATTTAAAATACTTTCACTTAAAGCAACTTTAGCAATTTTATCAAATGGTGAAATAAGATGAATATCCATTTAAATTTGTAATAATTTTTCAAAATTTTGAATAATCATTTTCTTATTCTCACTATCAATAAAGTTAATAAATTCTTCATTAATGGGCACCATAACTTCTTTTTTATCTATTTTTATTAAAAAAAGTGGGTTTCCAGGAATTTCAAGTTCACTAACAACCATACCGAGTAATTGCTTTTTTTTGTTATATACTGAAAATCCATCAAAATTAGTACTACTACTATCTTCTTTTAAGATTTTATCTTTCTTAAGAAGCTCACCTTCTTGAAAAATATTAGCATCATCTGATGAATTTATATTTTTAAACTTTAATATATATTGACTATTAAATCGTTTAATTTTTTCTACAGTCACTGGTAAAAACTCATCCTTAGCAACCTTGACCCAAATTTCAGCTCCGGGTAATACTAAGTCTATTCCAAAATCAGTCAACTTGCATGTTATATAGCCGTTTAATTTATATATATTTTTTAGACGACCTATATTAAGATATTTTGAATATTGATTAGTCGACAACTTCTAAAATAGCTCTTTTATCTCCAAGTTTAGATGTTCCAGCTGCAAGAATAATTCTCAAAGCAGTAATATTTCGACCTTTTTTACCTATTACCTTACCAACATCTTCTTTTGCAACATGCAATTCATATATTGTTGTACTTTCTGTATCTAAAATAGTTACTTTTACTGCATCTGAATCATCGACTATTGCTCTGACAATATTTTCTATTAATTCTTTCATAGAATACTCCTAACCCAACTATTTACCATCTTCCGATTTTATTTCTTTTTATCATTGAGTTTATTTTTAGTTGATACCTTCTTTTCTTTATTTTTAGCATCACCATCTACCTCTTGATTTATTGGTAGCTCAACCTTATCAGCTTTAACTTCAACTATTTCATCCTTGGAAGGTTTTTTATCTTTTTCATCTTTTGAGTTATCTGAAGATTTAGATTCAACAACATCACTGTTTGTTGATACTGCTTCTAAATCTTGCTCTGATTTCACTTTTCCATTAGATTCTTTATCAGATTCTTCTAAAACAGGAACTTCATTAGACTTATCTAATTTTAAGGTTTTTCTATTATGCCATTCCTCTAGTAACTTAGCAACCTCTTTTTCAGGAATTCCATTTTTTTCCAAGTGCCATTTATAAGATAATCCTGCTTTTTTAAATAATCCTTTTGCTGCATGTGATGCTTTAGCACCAATTCCCAACCAGTGTCTTATTCTATCCTCATTAATACTATAGTGCTTATCCTTATTCAATGGATCGTACCATCCAAGCCTTTCGACTTCAGTACCTTCTCGTCTCACTTTTGAATCGATTGCTACCAACCGATAAAATGGTCTTTTACGGCGACCGAGCCTTTTCATTCTAATACGAACAGCCAACTACTCTCCTTATTCATTTATAAGTTAAACGGCAACCCTTTAAATCTTTTTTTACTGAATCCAGCCATCATTTTTTTCATTTGGAAGAATTGTTTCAGTAACTGATTTATTTCAAAGAGGCTTCTTCCACTTCCTTTAGCAATTCTTTTTCTTCTTGATCCATTGATAATTTTTGGATCTAGCTTTTCTTGTTTTGTCATTGAACTAATCATTGCATTAATCCAAATAAATTGTTTCTCATTTACATTTATAGATGATAATTTATTCATTCCTGGCATCATTTTCATCAAGTCAGACACAGGTCCCATTTTTTGAATTTGCTTCATTTGCTGTTGAAAATCTACAAAGTTAAATTCTTTACTAACCATTTTTTTGGCAAGTTTTTCAGCCTCATCATTATCAATAACTTCTTGGGCTTTTTCAACTAGGGAAATTACATCTCCCATACCTAATATTCTATTTGCTAATCGATTTGGATGAAAGATGTCTAATCCTTCTACATTCTCACCATTTCCGATAAATTTAATAGATTTGCCAGTTACTTTACGAATTGATAGTGCCGCTCCACCTCGCGAATCACCATCCATCTTAGTTAAAACAATACCAGATATATCAATCTGATTATTAAATGCTTTTGATGAATTTACAGCATCTTGACCTGTCATTCCATCAGCAACATATAGAATTTCACTTGGATTAGTTAATGAAATGATTTTTTTTAATTCTTTCATTAATTCGTTATCTACGTGCAAACGACCAGCAGTATCTACTATAATGACATCATTATTATTATCTTTTGCGTACTTTAAACCATTATCGACAACAGTTAAAACTTCTTCAGTCTTTTCTCCATAGAAGTCCACTTTTGCATTATCTGCCATAACCTTTAATTGATTAATCGCGCCGGGTCTTTGTAAATCAGCTGCAATTACAATTGGATTTTTTCGATGCTTATTTTTCAAAAAACATGCGAGTTTTGCTACAGTAGTAGTTTTGCCCGCTCCTTGTAATCCAGCCATTACAATTTTTGTAGGACCATTTTTATTAAACTTAATCTCAACAGATTCACCACCTAAAAACTCTGTCAATTCATCATTTAAAATTTTAATAAACTGTTGACCCGGTGAAACCGATTTAATCACTTTTTCACCTGTTGCCTTCTTTTGAATATGATTTACAAAATCGCGTGCAACTTTAAAATTTACGTCAGCTTCTAGGAGTGCTCTTCTAATTTGACGAGATGCCTCAGAAACGTTATCTTCTGTAATTTTACCATGACCTTTTAAGGTCTTGACTACAGATTCTAACCTATTTTGTAGCTGTTCAAACATTTATAAAAAATACCAAATTCATATTGGGATAAAGCATATTAATTTAACTATAAATTATTTTTAATAACAACAATTATAGATTTCGATCTATATAAGTTCATTCTATTCATAAAAATTAATTTTAGTATTATTAAAAGTCGCCCTTAGTCCTTCTAATAACAATATCCTCTAGAGCACCAATACCCTTTTTATTAATAGCAAAAAATACTGTTTCTGCTATTTCTTTTGAATTCATCATTTCTTTTCTAGGAAAATCACCGTCAATATTGTCCCAAAAAAGAGAATCAACTGCTCCAGGGTAGATTGAAGTTACTTTAATATTGTCTTCTCTCAGCTCATTTCTAAGCGATTCTGCAAGCCCTCTCATTCCAAATTTTGAAGCAACATATCCAGCTGAAAAAGGATACCCATGCTTACCAGCAACAGAATTTATAAATACAATATTTCCTGATTTATTTTTTTTCATTATGGGTATGAATGCTTTACTTAATATAAAAGCACTTCGCAAATTAACAGAAATCATTTCATCCCAATCTGAAATAAGTACATTTTCAATTTTATCAAATTTACCAAATCCTGAATTATTAATAATAGTATTAACATCTCCAATTGTATTTACTCTATTAATAAAATTTTGAATAGAATCGTCATCTAAGAAATTGAGGTGAAACGAATATGCACGCCCTCCCGAGGATACTATATTATCAACTATTTGTTCAAGTTTATTTGTAGATCTAGCTCCTAAAATGACAGTAGTACCATGAGAAGCAAACTCTTTAGCAATTGCCTCACCAATTCCAGAAGATGCTCCAGAAATTACAGCAATCTGCTTTTTTTTAGACATTATTTTTTATTTTCCTAGAAATTAGATTCAATGCTGAACCAGCCTTAAACCACTCAATCTGATTTTCATTAAATGTATGATTAACCTCTATTTCATCAAATGATTCATCTGAATGATTAGCGACTAGAGTCATCGTTTTGGAAGGTTTAAAAGTGGTTAATCCAATAATATCAAAAGAATCATCTTCTTTTATTTTGTCATAATCAAATTTATTTTTAAAAGTTAAAGCAAGAATACCTTGTTTTTTTAAATTTGTTTCATGAATTCTTGCAAAAGATTTTACTACAACTGCTTTTACACCCATAAATCTTGGTTCCATTGCTGCATGCTCCCTAGAAGATCCTTCGCCATAATTCTCATCCCCTATAACTATCGAAGATATTCCATTTTTACGATAATAATTTGCAATTTCAGGAGTAGAACCATAAACACCCGTTTCTGCATTCTTTACGTTATTTGGTTTACCTGTAAAATCATTTATTGCACCTAATAATAAATTGCCTGAAATATTTTCAAGATGACCACGATATTTTAACCATGGGCCAGCCATTGAAATATGATCGGTGGTACATTTACCTTGAGCTTTAATTAACAACTTCAGGCCACTATAATCAAAACCATCCCAAGCGTCAAACCTCTCAAGCAATTGAAGTCTATCTGAGTCAGGATTAATCTCAACTTGGACCTTACTTCCATCCTCAACTGGAGCCTGATAACCAGAATCCTCAACATCAAAACCATTTATAGGTAACTCCCAGCCGCTGGGTGCATCTAACATAACCTCCTTACCATCTTTATTTTTCAAAGAATCTTTAATAGGATTAAAAGTTAAATCACCTGCAATAGCAATAGCGGTTACTAATTCGGGTGAACCAACAAATGCATGTGTATTAGGATTCCCGTCAGCTCTTTTTGTAAAATTTCTATTAAATGAATGAACTATAGTATTTTTTTCTTCTTTTTCAGCACCTGCTCGCGCCCATTGACCAATACAAGGTCCACATGCATTAGCAAAAACACTTCCACCAATTTTATTGAATTCATCTATAAACCCATCACGCTCAATAGTATATCGAACCTGTTCCGAGCCAGGGGTTACGGTGAATTTAGATTTAGTTTTTAATTTTTTTTCCGATGCCTGTTTAGCTAGTGAAGCTGACCTTGATATATCCTCATATGATGAATTTGTGCATGAACCAATTAGCCCTACTTCAACCTTAGTAGGCCAACCATTCTTCTTTGCTTCTTTAGCTATCTTTGAAATTGGCGTTGCTCTATCTGGAGTAAATGGACCATTTAAATGTGGCTCCAATTCTGATAAATTTATTTCAATAACTTGATCAAAATATTTATCAGGATTAGCATATACTTCATCATCTCCAGTTAAATCATCAAAAATATTATTTGCCATATCTGCAATTTGAGCTCTTCCTGTTGCTCTTAAATATCTATCCATTGACTCATCATAACCAAAAGTTGATGTTGTTGCTCCAACCTCTGCACCCATATTACATATCGTGCCTTTTCCCGTACAAGAAAGTGATTTAGCACCATCTCCAAAATATTCTATAATAGCTCCAGTGCCACCTTTCACCGTTAAAATTCCTGCGACCTTAAGAATGACATCTTTTGCAGATGCCCAACCATTAAGCTGTCCATTCAATTTCACACCAATCACTTTGGGGAACTTTAATTCCCAAGGCATACCAGCCATTACATCTACTGCATCCGCTCCACCTACACCAATTGCAATCATACCTAATCCTCCAGCATTAACAGTGTGAGAATCAGTTCCAATCATTAGGCCACCTGGGAATGCATAATTTTCTAAAACGACTTGATGAATTATACCCGCGCCAGGCTTCCAAAAGCCTATTCCGTATTTATTTGATACGGAAGATAAAAAATCATAAACTTCTGAATTAATATCTAAAGCATTTGATAAATCTACATCTGCTTGTACTTTTGCTTGAATTAAATGGTCCGCATGCACTGTTGAAGGGACTACAACTTTTTCTTTTCCCGACATCATAAATTGAAGTAATGCCATTTGAGCAGTTGCATCCTGCATTGCAACTCTATCGGGTTGAAAATCAGCATAATCGATACCTCGTCGAAAATTTTGTTCAATGTTATTAAATAAGTGTGAATATAGTATTTTTTCCGATAATGTGATTGCCCTATTTAACAATAATCGGGTCTGGTTATTTTTTTGATGTAAACTTTGATAATAATTTCTAATCATTTCAAGATCAAATACCATATTTTCTCCTTATTTTTTTTTGAATGAATAATATTAACTTATTTATTAAAAAAGTGAAACTTTTATTGGTTTATAACGTTGTAGTTTAAGAATTTTATGGTATTCTATTTTAATCATTTCAAGAGGTATAGATTTTTAAAAAAAACCTAATATTATTTATATTTTTTATTTCAACAATATATTCTACCAATCAAAAAGAATATATTTATAAAATTAAATCTTCAAGAGAAAATTTAAAAATTTCAAATTTTGAATTTAGATATCCAAAAGCAAATTCTGAAATTAATATCAATAAAAATTTATTCAATCAATTTATATGGAAGTTCGCAGGTAATCTAGAGGATTTAGTTCACTATGAATTAATAAATATCGAGTGGTCAATATTTAATAAAACAACAATAAATTTTGAAAATATTAACAATCTGGAATATAAAGAATCAATTGAGTTAGGATGCCCTATTTTAAAGTTTTCATTTTTCCCATGGAAAATTGAAAATGGAAATTTACTTTACTGTAAAAATGCTACTTTAAAAATTATATTAAAAGACAAATTTATTATTTCGCCCAACATTATACCTGATATTAATAACTTAAATAGTTTAGTTATAAATAATTCAAATTTATTAGAATATCTAATTATCGCCCCTGATGATTTTTATCAATATGCAATGAGCTTAAAAGAATTACATTCAAATGATGTTCAAGTTGAAGACCAATTATTAACAGAGGTAGTATTAATTTCTGAAATAGAAAATGAATTAAATGTAAATGCTTTAGACGGTTATGATATTAAAGAATTTATAGAATTAAAAATAAACAATAATCCTGGAATAAGGTATTTATTAATTTTTGGTGATGAAACATATTTTCCTCCGATATACTCTGGAGATACTCCTAGTGACGATTATTATTCTTCTATGGATGGTATACTTCCAACTATCTCAACAGGTAGAATACCTGTTGCATATGCTACTGAAGCTGAACACATTGTAAATAAAGTTAGAGAATATACTCTTAATGCATCTCCGGGGATTTGGAAGCAAAAATTTATGTTAACAGCAGATGATTATCGTAAGCAAAACTATTCTGCTGATAGTGAGATGAGACATACAGAATATTCTCAAGACTTATATGATATAGTCAAAGATTATGCAATCGTGGATACCTATTTAGGATCTGAATATAATCCAGAACCAGGAGAAGGCTGGATTACGCTCCCAGAATTAACCAATGATATAATTAATGGACTAAATCAAGGAACTGCTGTTATTAATTATATTGGACATGGAACATTTTATGCACTTGCAGATGAAAAGATTCTTTTAAAAGATAGAGATATTGCACTTATAAATCCAATTGATAATAAGTATGCAATCTGGGTAATTGGTACGTGTTCTTTTGGCCATTATGATGGTGAAGATAGTATGCCTGAAGACCTTATTAATAGTCCTAATGGTGCTATAGGTATAATAACTACATCAAGATCAGTTTATACAGGAACAAATATAGAGTTTTTACGGAAAATTTTCTTTCAATTTAAACAATATATGCAGGGATTAAATTCAAATAGGCTTGGAGATATTGCCTTTTTTGCTAAAACAAATTCAAATAATGGTAATTACTCTCTTTTCCATTTATTTGGAGATCCTGCAATGAAGTTACCTTTTTTTATAAAAAATGATTTATTTTTAAATGAAAGTGATAAAAATATTGTACAACTTGAAAGTAATGAATTAGAACTAAGTATTAACTCAATCGCACAAAATTATATTTCAATCAAAAGTGAAGATTATTTTTCTACAATTACTATAGAAGAAAATGATTATGAAATTTTTCATCCTGGCAATATTATTTTTACTAATCAGTTAAATAATTACAATTCATTCATTCTACCAATGGATGCTCCACCATGTGAATCATGTTTACAAATAAATATTTATTCAGAGGATTTAAATGGTAACTATGTATTTGATAATTCATATAATTGGACATTAATCGAAAATTCTTACACAAATTTTGATCAAAAGGGACCCTTGTTCTCCATATCTATAGATAATAATTCAGTTAACTCAGGAGATTTAATTAAAATTCCAACAATTTTGAAAATAAGCCTAAGTGATGCTAATGGGATAAATACTTTTGGTGGAATTGGTCATAAAATTTCATATAAATTAAATGAAAACTCCGTGATTGATATAACAAATTTATATGAAGGTATTACTGATACAAATGGAATAATTCAAATACCATTAAATTCCATTGAGCAGTATAATAATACAATTAAATTTTCTGCATGGGATAACATAAATAACCAAACTATATCAGAATATAATTTATTTTTTAAAGAAACTGATGAATTTGAGTTAGTAAATTTATTTCCATATCCAAATCCATTTAAGGATGAAGTAGAATTTACATATCATATAAACGAGCCTGCAGATATAGAGATTATAGTTTATGAAATGTCTGGAAAAAAAATATTTAGTGAAAGATATTACAATATTCAGCCGGGATTAATTCGATCTCAAAAGTGGAGTGGAATAGCAGAAAATGGCTTTTTAATATCAAGTGGAGTTTACTTTTACACAGTAAAAGCTACTTCAATTAATTCAGGAATTAGTATTCAAAAACTACAAAAAATAGCAAAAATCTATTAATGAAATTAATTTTAGCTTCTAAAAGTCCGAGAAGAAGATATTTATTAGAAATAATAGGATTAAATTTTAGTGTCGTTCCATCTGATTATAATGAATCTAAAATATCATATAGAAAAAACCCTAAAGACTTCTGCATGGAGCTAGCCTTTAATAAAGCAAATAAAATTGCTGGTAACTACAAAAATAAAATTATTATTGGAGCAGATACGATAGTAGTTTTAAACGATGAACTATTCCCAAAACCTAAAGATAAAAATGAAGCAAAATCGTTCCTACTTAAATTAAGTAATAAGACTCATCAAGTATATACGGGTATTTCTATAATAAAAAACAATAAATCAATTGTATTTAATGAATCAACTCACGTTACATTTAAAAAGTTATCAAATTTTGAAATTAACCATTATGTAAATAATTACGATACACTTGATAAAGCAGGTGCTTATGGAATTCAAGACTGGAGCTCAATATTTGTAGAAAAAATAAATGGCTGCTATTTTAATGTTGTTGGATTCCCTTTAACAAAATTTTATTCAAAATTAAAAGAATTTTCACCAAAAATAGTTGAAAATCTTTTGGTCAAAAAAATATAAAACATGTAATTTGTAAGCTATGAATACTACCTCTCAAAATGAATTTTACTTGAATTTAAAACAAAAAAGAGAATCTCAAGGCATTGAGATATCAGAAATATCTGAGCAGACAAAAATAAATCCAAAATACTTTTTAGAATTTGAAAAAGGAAATTTCAGTATTTTACCAGTTGTTTATGCACGATTATTCTTAAGATCATATGCTATTGAAATTGGAGCTAATCCTGATAAAGTTTTAGAAGATTATGAAGTTTATACAACAGGAAAAGTTCAGCCTAAAAGTATTGTAAATAACCTTAATAAAATTGAAGAGTCAAATATAAAAACTGAAACTGAAGATAGTTTTTTTTCTGATGAAGGATTATTCCAGAATATCAATCAAAAAAATCTAATTGGTGGAATAATAGCATTAATTGTTATTGTACTACTGGTTGGAAAATTAAGAGATATTACAGCAGATACAACATCTAATTTAGAATTAAAATCAGTAAAAGCTAAAAAAACAATATTAAAAGATGGAAATCAAACAATAATCCCAGGGGCCTATCTAGATGGATTTAAGAAAGTAAATGATAAATCAATTAAACTCAATATATTCCCTCCTTTCACATTAACATTCACATCTAAGTATCATTCAACAGTAAAATTAAAAACTATTGAAAATGGTGTGACTACACTTGAGAAAAAATTATCATTAAAACCAGCCTTGCCATTAACTAGAGAGTCAAACGGAAAAATTGAATTTGAATTACAAAGTACTAGTGGGATTGAAATCTCTTTGAATGACGATAAAGAAATAATTTCACAATTTTTAAAACCAGAAAATATTTCTGACGAAGATTTAGGAATTAAAGTTATTTTAGAAGAAGATGGAAATTTAAAGGCAGAGTATTTTAAATTTAATTAATATAATTTTTTGCTTCATTTCCCCATGAAATTAAAATCTTATTTTTAAAAATTAAAGCTGTTTTATAATCATTTGATAGGTTATCTACAGATTGAATAAATGCTGTTTGTGGTATTGAAGTAATATAAATCCATACCTCTGTACTATCTTGAGTAAATGACTTTTTTAATGGTTCTCCAACAATTTGAATTACATTATGGGTTTTCATTCCTTTTTCAAGTTTTTCTAAGCTTTGTTTAGTTTCTAATGCATAAAGCATATCTTCATAAGAAGTACAGCTGAAAAATAAACTAATCATAAATAGAAATAGAAATTTTAGTATGTAATCTAAATTAAATTTTTTCTTAGAATTAATTCCAATTAAATTTATTTTAATCATTAAATCTCCAGTCAATTTGAAAAAATGATATTGCTCCTATTGGGTGAATGGGTATATCTTCCTCAGGATCAGAAAAATAAATATATTCTTTACCTAAGTAATTCTGTTTCCAAGTGAATCTAAAATTGTAAACATCAAATCCAAGTCCCCAACTCCAATAATATTGCTTTCTTGGTAGTTTAATTAAATCAAAGCTACCAATCTCACTAAACCCTGCTCTCACCCAATCAATATATGTACCTTCGATATTAAAAAATGGTTCATATCTTTTTTTTGAATTCCAAAAAATCATGCCAAGAAAAGGGATATTTTTAAAACTATCATATCCAATGAAAGGAAAAACTGGTGAAAACTGTAATTTAAAATTCAAAAAGTCCTGATTGATTTTATTTTTTAAAGAATTATAACTACTAAATATAAAGTTAATTTTTTTATAATTTAATTCGTAACATGAGAATAAATAGTCGAGCTTACTTTTTGTATCAAAGCCTATATAATTAAAGCTAAATCTATTTTTAATTGAAAATATTTCATTAGAAAAATAGAAATTTATGCCTTTAAAACTTATCAATTTTGATAAAAACTTTAGTGTGTCATTAAAAGGACTTTCCATATTAAAAAAATGTACGGGTTCATAGTATAATTCAAGCTTAAATTCTTTTTTTTGATATTTAGAAATAAAAAATGTACGGATATTTTTATTTAATCTTATTAATCCTACATTTAGGTTAAAATTATTTTTTTTAAAGTCAATTCCAATAGATATATCACTTTTATACTTTTTATTAATAGATAAAATTTCTAAATCAAAATTATTTAATTTATTTTTGTAATTAAAGTTTAAAAATAAATTTTTATTCAATCTGTTTCTAAATTCAAAATCTGACCAGATTGTTAAATAATCCAGGTCATAATCATTGATATTTAAACTTCCATTTTGGAATGCAATGTTTGAATTGAAATAATAATTATCATTATTTTTATCTACCTTTACTGCAAAATTACTTGATTCATGGAATTGACTATTTTGATCGTAAAAAATAGGTAAACTTATATTTTCTCTATGATAAAAATATTCAATTGATAAATTTGAACTTGTCATAGATTTATTCAGTAAAGATAAATGATAATTTTGAAGTGAATTATTTGAATTTCCTATTTGTGGTCCTAAATCATTATATGGACCAGGAAAACTTCTAGTTTGTCCAACGAAATCAAAAGTTAAACTATCATTTAATTGTACAGATTTATTTACTATTAAATCTCTGTAAAGATAATCTCCTTGCCTATAGCAAAAAAATGAATTACTATAATTATTTGTATCATTTTTTTTTAAAAATGGATTATTAAAAAATTGATAACTACTCAATGCGATAGGTAAAGATCCATCAAATTTTAAATTATTATTACTATAATCCTGTTGAATATTAGGTAAGTATGGAGAATTATTAAATTGATGATGCTCTATATGATCTAATAAAATCGTTATTTGAGGAAAATCACTAATTCCACCGTAAATAAAACTAAAAAAAAAGGCAATAGTCGAAATTCTAAACCAATGCCTTTGAAAATTTTGTAATATCAAGGTTATAAATTAATTTTTACTTGTTGCAATCTTAAAAATACTCTTCTCTAAATATTCTGAAATTGTGAAAAATATTCCAAAATATATTATAGTTCCAATTAATGTATTTTTAAAAAATGGAATAGCGGATATATAACACTGTATTAATCCCTCAAATGTTTTTGGATACAAGAATCCACCATTCCAAACTCCAAAATTAGATATAAAAAAGAAAATAAAACTTCCTAGTATAGGAGCTGAAAACTTAGCCTGTATTGAATTTTTTTTATTTAATAATAAAGCTAAAGCAACTACAGAAATATATGAAATGTACACCCAACCCATACCTTTATAAAAACCAAGAGTAATGTCTCCTAAAAAAATAGCGATTAAAGGTAAAAATAATGCTAATCTATTTGGCTTAATTTTAAAGCCACTAAATAAACAGGCTGCTAGAACAGGTGTTAAATTCCAAGGGTGAGGTATTAATCTAAAAATCCCTGCTAAAAGAATTAAAACGATAAAAAGTAAGTTGTTTTTTTTCATTAAAATATTTCCCTAAAATTTTATAGTTATAATTTATAAAGTTTCTTTTAATGAAAATAAATAATTCATATAAAAAATAAACTTATTTTAGACTTGTATATTTTAAAAACTATATTCTGTTATCTAAATGAATAGTTTTCCTATTAATTGCATCTATTTTTGCATTTATTTTATAAATATTATATGTTATATATGCTTCAGAGAAAAAATTTAAATTTAATTCACCTCCATCATTAGATTTAGAATTAAAAAGTAGTATATGTGATATTTTAATTTTCAAATCATCCTTAAAATTTGGTATTTTTATTATAATATTGTTTATTATTTCAAGTCCTAAAATAACATGGCCAATTAATTTAGATTTATCATTCTCAGTAAAGACAAATTCACCTGAATAACATTTTATTCTTCCAATATCGTGTAATAATAATCCTGTTATCAATAAATCTTTATTTATGTATTTAAAATTTCTTAAACATTGTAATCCAAATTGTAAGCAATTAAAAATATGTAAAATTAAACCACCTTTAATCGGATAATGGTTATTTAAAGATGCTGGAGAATTAATAATTTTACTTTTGTTATTTTTCAATACAAGATAACATAATTCTTTTAGTTCTTTCATCTTAATTTTATCTGTAATTGAAATTATTTTTTCATATATACTTTCAGGATTTTCTGATATAGTTGGAATTAATAATTCTGGCTTAAATCCATATTTATTATAAAGAATTGGTTCTGCATAATTAATTTGTAAAATATTTATTTGAATCTGACCATTATACTCTATGGGTATTCCTTTAATTGCAACAGGATTTCCTACTTCAAATTTATTAGTAAAATAATCTACATTTTCCCAAACTTTACCATCAATTTTTCCTGTGATATCTGATAAAACTATATTTAAATATGGACTGCCCTGTTTTGATATTTTATATACTTTTTGAGTACAAACAAAAAAACCTTGTACTTTTTCTCCTATTATAAATTGATTTATTTTTTTTATTATTAAACTATTCTTAGTTTTATTCATTATTAATTAATTTGAATTATTATTTATTCTCAATTAAGTCATTTAGAACAAATATTGTTTCATTTAGATAAAAATCTTTTTTTAGTTTATCATGAAATTTCTTTTCTTTCTCCCTTTCAATTTCATTCATATCTTCAAGTAAATTAAAAGAGATGATATCAATTAAATCAAAATCTTTAAAATTATCCATAATATTATCATGACTTTCTGATTCTTCCTTTTCAAAAAGAGCTCTAGATATATATTCAATATTTTTTAAAGATATCCTTGAATTACTCTCGTTTTTCTCTAAAATATTTCGTCTATTTATAATTTCTTGAAAGAATTGATTATTAGAAATTCTATCTCTACTATTTTCTACTAAATATGGCAGTAAATCATCATCACGATTCAGCTTTACGTAATTTGTTTTCGAAATTGTATCCCATTCTAAATAATTATCTAAAGCTCTTTCTCCTATATCTCTATAATCATTTTTAAATGGTAAAATAATATCTGGAATCACACCCTTAAATTGAGTTGATTCCCCATTAACTCTATAAAACTTTTGAATTGTTAACTTCAAACTACCTAAAGGAGTATGATTTTGTTTTCCTGGAGGAATAAATTGATCCATATTTATAAATCTTTGGACTGTACCTTTTCCAAACGTTTGATTACTACCAACAACTATCGCTCGATTATAATCCTGCATAGCTGATGCTAAAATTTCAGAAGCTGATGCACTATATTGGTTGACTATAAAAACTACAGGTTTATCAAAAATTATATTCTTATCCCTATCAGCTAATATTCTTTTTCGATTATTTCTACCATTCACCTGAACTATGGGTCCATCTTTTATAAAAAAACCACCCATTTTTACAACATCCTCAAGTGCTCCACCACCATTATTTCTTAAGTCAAAAATCAAACCATCCACATTAGCATTATTTAACTTTATTAAATCTTTTTTTATATCTTCTGCGCTACTTCTACCACCTTGATTTTTAAAATCATGATAAAATTTAGGTAAGGTAATATAGCCTATTTTCTGATTAATATATTTATGTTCTAAAATCATTGATTTTGAATATGTATCTTCGATTACTACAATATCTCTAATTATTGGTATTATTTTAGTAGTTCCATCTGTGCGATTAATTGTTAATCTTACTTCAGTATCTTTCTTTCCTCTAATTAATTTAACAGCATCTCTTGAACGCCATTCTACAATATTCACGGGCTCTTCTTTTCCCTGTGCAACTTCAATTATCAAGTCATCAATTTTTAGTTCTCCTTGTCGCCATGCAGCTCCACCAGGAATAATATCAACGACTTTAATATACCCCTCATCTTCACGAAGACGTGCACCGATTCCTTCTAACCTACCAGATATATTTATATCAAAATCTTCTTTTCTTTCTGGTGCAAAATAAGAGGTGTGTGGATCAAATGTCTGCGTAAAAGCATTCATATAAATTGCAAAAAGTTCAGACCTGTCTTGAGAAATCAATCTATCAAATCTACGATTTGTATTTTTCATTTCCTTTCTGAAGGCTTCTTCAATAATTTTTTCATTAAAATTTCCGTTAAATGTTCTATTATCTATTGTAGAATCTAACTCTGATAAATTCCAATATTTTCTTAATAATTGAAATTTAAATCTTTTACGCCAATCATCTAACATTTCATCTTTTGATATTAAAAAATCTCTTTTTTCAGCATCAATTTCGATCGATTCACTTTTATTAAAATCTAATTCATCTAATTTGATATCATTTAAAAAAAATTTTATTTCTGAAACTCTATCTTTCCAAACTTCTATAAATAAATTGAAAAAATCTGACTCATAATAATTTAAAATATCATCTAGACTTTCTCTGTAATTATCAAATAATTCTATATCTGATTGTAGAAAATATTTACGTTCATAGTCCATTTTGTTTATGAAATTATCATAAACTAGTATAGAATATATATCGTTGATTTCATGAGGTGAGTATTGCGCTTCAGTAATTATTTTTTTTGAAATATTTGTAACTAATATTTCATAATCTAATTTATCTAAATTGGTATTTGAATATAATGTCGAAATAAAAATAATTACGATTAATGTTTTTAATAAATTTTTTAAAAAATTTCTCACTTGCCCTCTAATTAAATTTTATTTGAATAGGGAATTTTTACTTCGATTTTAGTCCCTTTTGTTTTTGTACCTAAAATAGTGAAATTTCCTCCTAAAATATTCACTCTTTCTTCCATCCCTAATATACCAAGAGATTTTTCATAATTAATAATATCATTATCAAAACCTATGCCATTATCCTGTAATTTCAATAAAAGTATATTTCCTTCAGAGTTCAAAATGATTTTTACTTCAGAGGCCTCAGAATGTCGAGCAACATTAGTTAGAGATTCTTGAACAATCCGATAAATTGTTGTTGATAATTCACTGCCTATCTCAATTTTTATATCATTTAAATCTAATTCACAATTTATTTCTGTCCTTGTTTGGAATTCTTCTACATACCATTCTATCGCTGATATTAATCCTAAATCATCTAACACTCCAGGTCTAAGTTCAGAAGAAATTCTTCTAACTGAATTAATTGTGGTATCTATTAAATTATTTAATGAATCTATTCTTTCTTGAACTATATTCTCCGAATTTTTTAATGAATTAGAAAGCCAAGATATATCCATTTTAATCCCCGTTAATTCTTGTCCTAATTCATCATGTATTTCTCTTGAAATTCTCGCTCTTTCTTCCTCTTGAGCTCTCTGTAAGTATGAAGCTAATTTTCTTAACTGTTCTCTAGAAGTTTTAACCTCTTCTTCGGCTTTTCTAATATTAGTAACGTCTTGAGAAGTTCCAGCTATCCGCACTGGTTTATCATTTTTACTATAAGTAATTTTAGCCCTACAATGCATAATTCTAACGTCATAGTTGTCATTTCGAATTAACCTATGATCATATTCTAAAAGTGTATGATTAAAAATTGATTCATCAATTATATCTCTAATCATTTCTCTGTCTTTTTGATGAACTAAATTAAAAAAACCTTCACTTGAAGGGTTATATTTTTCTTTTTCTAAACCATAAATTCGATACAACTCATCAGACCAAACAACTTTATCATTTGTTAAATCATAATCGAAACTTCCTAATTGCGCAACCTCTTGAGCTTCTTTTAGTCTTGACTCGCTTATTTCTAGTTCCTTTTGAGCTAGATAAGATTCTGTAACATCTTGCATTGAACCTATTGTCTTAATAATTTTATTTTTTTCAAAAATAAATTCTGATTGTTCTTCGATATATCTCACAGTTTTATTATTTAATAAAATCCTAAAAATATTTTTATGAGGTTTGCCTCTTTTTTCAAAATCAAACCAGAGTGATTTAACCCATTTCCTATCCTTTGGATGAACTCTATCCCAAAATTGATCATTACTAATAAAATCATTTTCATTAAATCCAAGTAACCTTTTACAATTTTTTGACCATGTAATTTTATTTGTTATAAAATCTTCTTCCCAATTTCCTGTCTTAGATATGATTTGTGCTTTTTCAAGAAGAATTTGTTGTTTTTTTAATTCTTCTTCAGATTTAATTTTATAGGATATATCTCTAATTAAATACATTTTACCTAACTGATATCCTGTTTTATATAATTTTGAACTTGAAATTGAATATTTTATTTCTCTCTCTCCTTTAATTTTAGTTACAAAATTTTCATAATTTTTTTTGAACTCAATACCATCAAAATAATCTGAAATATTTTTACCTTTAATTAAATTAATACTTTTGTTTAAAATATTATTTAAAGTTGGATTACTGTTAACAATATATCCAGACTCATCTACAATTAAAATACCATCACCTGATTCTTGAAACATATCTAAAATAAATTTATCTAAAGACATTGTTAATAAATCAAATTTTAGTATAGCAGGCATTGCGAAGATAACTTGAAATGCCATAATAGATGATCCCAATCTTAAAGGATATTTAAGTTCTAATATAAATGGAATAACAAGATCTGTAATAGTACCAAGGATAAACATTAATAAAGTACCCACTAAAAGTAAGGAAAGCTGAATTCTAACTATTTTTGATTTTGCATCTTTGATACTATTTAAAAGAATTATAAATGAATGTATTGAAGGAATAATAATTGTAAAAAAAATTGAATATAAAAATAATGGCCCCGGGATTGATTCAACATACCATTCGACATAAATGTAATTGTCTATTATCAAATTAGTAAAGGTTGTGATTAGTGCAAAAAATATATACATTATAGTGTAAACTTTAATATATATATCATTTTCTCTATAGGTCAATCTATAAACTAAATTTATAAATAATAATCCAATTGAAAGCCAAACTATAGGTCTTAATTGAGTGATAAGATGAATTTGATTTGGTAATAAATCAAAATTAAAAATTAAAGGATCAGTTATTATCCAACAATTAGCTCCAACTAAATATAAAATGTATGCTTTATTTCTTTCACTCCAAGAATTTAATCCTAATAAATATGCAATACAAAAGATATTAATTAAAAAACATATTCCTGGAATAAATAATTTTAAGAATGAATCTAAATTTTCCAAACTTAACTAATTTCTTCCTTTTCTTTTAATGCTTTATGAATAACTTCTTGTAATTGTTCCCATTTTTTCATTTTATAATTTAAACTATCATTTAATTGTTTAAATTGATTATAATCAATATTTCCATCATCCCTATTTTGTATTTTTACATTAAAATCAGAAATTTTAATTTCTAATTCATTAATTTTAATTTCAAGATTATCATTTTTTTTATTTAATTGTCTAATAACTTTTTCTAATCTCTTTTTTTCCTGATAAATTAATTTTCCATTTTTAATTTTTAAATTTTTATGAATTTTACTCTTAAT